>NZ_BJDZ01000026.1:6968-44513 GCF_005405405.1 Lactiplantibacillus plajomi | reverse complement strand
GAGAAAAATTTGGTACGTAGAGCGTGCTCGATTAGTTACGTATAGCTGCCAGCCTTGTGTATGGTCTATCAAAGAGACCAGGTAAACAAAACCTTTAAGCCGAAACCCTATTTTGAACTAAATGCTGAAATTCTTGCTAATTAACAAGAATTCGTCGCAAAATTAGACCCCTATCAGCAATTTAAAGACGAAACAGGGCTAATAACATTCATGCAAGCTAAACACGTTCAGAAAGGATCACAGGCCGGTTTAATCAAGGACGTCCAAAAGCAAGGCAAAAACGAGCTAGTCCACAACTATTCTCGCTATCTAGTCTCCAAAGTGCCATGAATAAACGTTATCACGCCAGCGCCAGCCAAACCTTAGCGGCTATTCAAAGCTTATACGAAGACAAAATGCTCAGTTATCCCCTCACCGATTGTGCTTATATCACTGATGAAGAATTTGATTATTTAGTGGCTAATCTGACGAAGTATCTGGGTTTGGTCTCTAAGCCAGTCGCTTTAACCAATACCACCCCAAATAAGCGCTATGTTAATGGAAAAAAGGTTGAAGAACACTACGCCATTATCATGACTAAAGTCGTGCCGACGAAAGAGAAACTAGCCAGCTTGCCTAAATTACAGCAACAGGTCTATGATTTGGTTTTAAGAACGACGTTAGCGATGTTTGCTGATCCATACGAGTACGAGGAAATCACCATTATTACCCAAGTCGGCGATGCTAATTTTAAAGCAACCGGTAAGGTCCCAACTAAGCAAGGCTGGCAAGCTTTATTTGATGATCACAAAGCCGAACAGCAAGAAGCAGCAACTTTACCGCTCGTTCACCAAAGCAATCAAGTCCAAGCAAATCTGCAAACGCCGCAAAAAGAAACGACCCCGCCGGTACCATTTACCGAAGGTACCCTGATTACGGCCATGAAGACGGCCGGTAAAACGCTTGATGATGAAGCAGCCCAGGCGATTCTCAAAGACGTGCAAGGCATTGGGACAAGTGCGACCCGGGCAAATGTACTGGAAATATTAAAAAAACGCGGCTATCTCGTCACTGAAAAAAATAAGCTGCACGTCAGTGAAGCCGGGATAACATTATGTGAAGCGGTCGAACTCGAACCCTTGCTAACTAGTCCAGAAATGACAGCTAAATGGGAGCAAGCATTACAGCAAATCAGTACCGAAGAACGCACCCCAGATAACTTTTTGAGCCAGATTAAGAAGTTTGTGGCGAAGTTAATTGCTGATGTCCCCACACAATTAACCGGCAATGCAGCCATTAAGCAACAAATCAATCACCAACAGCAAGCACAAAAGTCCGACGAGGTCTTCTTAGAAACACCGCAAGCGACCGTTTTAAATAAACAGAAGTTTTACATTGTAAAGCCTAAGCAAGGCGAAGACTTTACTCTACCCAAGAAATGGAGCAGCAAAGCCCTCGGTAAAACTGCAGTCAAAGCCTTAGTCACCAAGGGTAAAACCAGCAAACTAAAGGGGTTCAAGAGCAAAAAAGGTAAGTCGTTTGACGCCAAGCTAAAACTTGACGGTCATAAATTAAGTTTTGATTTTGATTAGAACCTGCCTACCGCCCTACACTACGTTCCGGTTGGTTAACCCGTCATTTAGGTTCACTTTTACAATCCTAAAAGTAAACCTGAACAACGGGTGAGATTAACAAAGCAAAGGAGATCATAAAATGGATAATAAATTAGAAGTCATTGGGAGTGAATTACCCGTTTTGCAGGCTAAAGGAACCTACAAGTATCTAAAAGAAATCACTGGTAACGGAGCCTATTATCAAGTGGCTTGGCAAAAATTGTCTGACGGTTACGTTGCCCTTTATGGCACGACCTCAATTCAAACAAAAGTGGCGCCCATACTGAATGATATTTTTGAAGATGAGGAGGGGTAACTTATGCCAAATAAAGCAGATGTTAAGGCTTGGAAAGCACAATTAGTCGCCCAGGCTGAACAGTAAATCCTAAAATTAACTGATAGTGACCAATTTAAAAAGTATCTCAATACCCTGGCTAAATTTCATCGTTATAGCGCCAGAAACATTGATTTAATTTATGCGCAAAATCCGCAAGCCACTCAAGTCGCCGGTTTTAAGCAATGGCAGAAGGCTTTTAACCGCACCGTCAACCGGGGCGCAAAAGCGATTCGGATTGCGGCTCCGATCATTAAGAAGCTAACACCAGCCGAGCAGAAGCATCTTTATACCACCGATGAGCGCGCCATTGTCGGTTATCGCTATCTACCCGTCTTTGATGTGGCACAAACTAGCGGTGAACCAGTGTTAAGTGCTAAAGACTTTGTCAAAGAAAATTTGGCCGATCATCAGAATGTGACAAGCTTGTATAACGCATTCAAGGACTATCTAAACCAGCAAACCGACCTTAAAGTCAGTGAAGTGCCTTTAGCGACGCTAAATGGGGCTAAGGGGTATTTTCAACCCAGCACTAATGAAATCGTCATTGGTGGCGATGAGCCCGACAATGCTTTGAAACTAAAGACGTTATACCACGAATATGCGCATAGCCAGCTACACGGCTTAAAATCAGCCTTTAAAGATCGGCCACGAGCCTATCAGGAAACCCAAGCCGAAGCGGTTGCGTATGTTGCCATGCAAAATATTGGCGTTGATACCAGCAACTACTCACTCGGTTACGTGGCCACCTGGGCTAAAGATAAAGCCGTGATCCATAGCGCTTTAAGTGAAATCCAGCAAGTGAGCAACAAAGTGATTGAACTTAGCGATGGCTTAACCAAACAATTAGGCTTACAAGAAGCCCCAAAAGAGCCTGAGCATGATCTAAAAAAGCTATCAGCCCATAATCTTAATAAGTCCTATCAAGGCTTGCAACAACAAGTTCAGCAAGCAAGAAACCCACAACAAAAATCAGAACTAAAAAATAAACTAAATGATATACACCATGAAATCAGTGAGCGAACACAAAAGCAACTGCAAGCATTTGCTAAACAAAATCCAGAAATTAAACAACCAGATTCTGAACCTGATCAAAGCCTAAAACGTTAGCCAGTTTTTAAAGGGCATGCTATAATGGAGACAGAAAAAGGAAGCCCCGCCGAAAACAGGACTTCCCACGCAAGCCGCTTCAAAGGCGGTGGCATAATTACAAAACTATATTAATGTCGTCCCGTAACTCGCCAAAGTTATAATCGGGGCGGCTTTTTTATTTGTGGTGCTTGTCGATATAGCTGAGTAGCGCGATTAAAAACGTGCCAAACAGTAACATCAACGAGAGTGTCTGGAAGACGCTCATTGACTGTGAAACCTTCCTGAAGATTATTCCATGTTCCCATGGGCCTCACCTCGCAAGGGAAAAGACAGCCACCGCCCTTAAAACTTCCTACGTAATCCATTATACAGGTGAATTAAGTATTGACCAAGCACAATAAAAATTAAGTCATGGGGTTTCATAGGATCCTAAATTTGATCAAATTAAGAATCAGCAAAACATCTTTTGTAAAAAGCCTTTTTTCTGTTCTTTCAACAAATCTAACTTACGCTGATGAAGAGCGATAGTTTTATCCAGACACCGCAGCAAGTAAGAAATTGGTTTTTGTTCTTTTGTATTTGGAATCAGAACTTGCCATTCAGTAAACACTGGTTTACGCAATGAAGGCACAGTTCCCTGAACGTTCATGCGAAGTGCGTGCTTACGGAATCCATGACGAAGCAGCTGAATAAGAAATTCTGTCATAACTTGGCGGTGTTTAGGAATATAGTTGAATAGCAGAACATAGGAGGTAAAAATCATGACAAAAATAATGAACGAAGATTTTTTAGATGTTTTACAAGACAAAGGGCCGGCAACGATTGTCTCGATTAATGGTAATCCAGCTAGCGTAGTTAATACTTGGTCACAATATATTAACGTGGTTTCTGATGATATAATTTTGATTCCAGCTGCGGGGATGCACTCGATTGAACAAGATTTTGAAAAAGATCCAAAACATGAACTGATCATTACGATTGGTTCTTACAATTATTCAGGAACCGCTGGAATGGGTCGCGGTTATCATATTCATGGCAGTGGTCAATTCATTAATGAAGGCGCATATTTTGACCAAATGAAAGCCCAATTTGATTGGATTCGCACTGTATTAGTTGTGAAGATTCATGATGTTGAGCAGAAGATATAGCAAAAAAGTTTGGAGCGTCAACTCCAAACTTTTATTTTTAATCAATTTATTGAGCAAAATATGATAGACATTAAGTAATAAGTGTTACCCTTGAAAATGTAATGAAGAAACTATTGTGTTAGGAGGATTTTATGGATAAACGTAAAATTGTAATTGTTGGTGCTTCACATGGTGGTCATGAATCAGCAATTGAGCTGTTGGATAAATATAATGATGTAGATGTAACTGTTTATGAAGCTGGCGACTTTATTTCATTTATGTCCTGTGGTATGCAATTATACTTAGAAAATAAAGTTACGGCTGAAGATGACGTCAGAAACTTTGCTCCTGAAGATGTTGAAAAGAAGGGCGGTCATGTTTATGCCAACCATGAAGTAACCGCGATTCATCCTGAACATAAGACAGTAACAGTTAAGGATTTAACCAATAATTCTGAAGAAGAAGTTCAATATGATAAGTTAATTCTTTCATCAGGTGTAACGCCAAAGGTTTTACCAGTACCTGGCAATGATCTTAAGAATATCTATTTAATGCGTGGACGTGATTGGGCTTCTAAGTTAATGAGTGCTGTTAACAATCCAGCAATTAAGAATGTTGCTATTGTTGGTGCTGGTTATATTGGTACTGAAGCTAGTGAAGTATTTGCTAAAGCTGGCAAGCATGTAACTTTAATGGACATGATTGATCGTCCATTAGGAACTTACTTGAACCCTGAATTGCTTGATGTTTTGGAACCTACCTTTAAGAAGAATATGGACTTGAAGATGGGCGTTAAAATTGAAGGCTTCAACGGTAATGAAAAAGTTGAAAGCGTCAAGACCGATCAAGGCGATATACCAGCTGACTTGGTTGTTGTTTCAGCAGGGGTAACTCCTAATACTGATTGGCTAAAGGACACAGTTGATTTAGATCAAAGAGGCTGGATTAAGACTGATCCATACTTGAGAACGAATGTTAAAGACGTTTACGCTATTGGAGATGCAATTTTGCCACTTTCTATTCCAGCAGGTAAGCCAATGCCAATTGCTTTAGCTACTACTGCTAGAAGAGAAGCACAATATGTGGTTGATCATATCTTTGAAGATAAGCCAGATCGCTCTTTCAAGGGTGTTATCGGTGCTTCAGCTCTTAGCGTCTTTGACTATCACTTCGCTACTGCGGGATTAAATAAGTTTTCAGCTGCTAAGAATAAGCTTGATTATCAAACTAGCTTCTATGAAGATCATATGCGTCCAGCTTATGTCCCAGAAGCAGATAATCCTAAGGTATATGTCAGCTTAACCTTTAATCCATATACTCACCAAATCTTAGGCGGTGCTGTCCTTTCTAAGTATGATATTACTGCTCAAGGCAATGTTTTAGCTTTGGCAATTAGTCATAAGATGCGCTTGGAAGACTTGGCTGAACAAGACTTCTTCTTCCAACCAGGATTTGACCGTCAATGGAGTTTGCTTAACCTAGCTGCTCAACATGCATTAGGTATGGCAAGATTCTAATTTAATCGTTAATAAAAATAAATTATAAAGATAAAAACTAGTCATGTTTAACGGCTCTTTGTCAAACATCCTAAAGTAAGAGGTATCAAGATTGTGACGACAATCTTGATACCTCTTTTACTATACTTAAATTGAGGTTGAGGTCGTCAACATCAGTGGAATATACATTCCGAGTGTCAAACTGGCCCAACAACACGTAGTGAACAGTTAGATTTAGGATGTGGGTCCTTGAGATCGAATTTAGAAAATGAACGAATCTGCGAAGTTGTTACCTCAAAAATATATGGAAGGCGATAAAGTGCACGTTTTAGGTATTGATGTGAGTCGTGGAAAGAGTAATTGTGCTCTTTTACACGATCATACGGTTATTAAGGAGTTTCAGATTATCCATAATAAGTCTGGATTGGCAAAGCTCAAGTCAATAATTACGAGTGATCTGCCAGTCATGGCAGTATTTGAAACGACTGGTATTTATTCTAGAGTTCTGACTCGTTTTTTTAGCGAGGAAGGAATGAATTACCTTAAAATAAATCCTTTGGAGTCCTCAATTCGCATGGCGGGGTTGAGAAGGCAAAAAACAGACCGTTCAGATGCAGTTAAATTAGCGCTCCTGGGAATTGATCAGAAGTCACTGATTCATGGTCGTAGACCATATTCAAGGCCATATGAGCAACTTCATTTAATGGCACACCGCTATCTAGAAATAACTAAAGAGAGGTCCCGGATTATCAATCATTTACATGCCGCACTTGATCAAACATTTCCCGAGTTAAACGATATATTTAACCCAATTCGATCAGTGCTCGGCTTAACTTTTGTTAGTCTCTTTCCCCACCCTGATTTTTTAACAGGATATATTCCAGGAACGATGGCAAAACAAATCATTGGCTTGGTAAGTCCTAAAATCCATTCGGATTTAATCGTACGTAGATGTAATGAGGTCTGGCAGGCAGGCCAATTGTCGTACCCAGCACAACCTGCGAATTCATTTCTAACTAATCAAATCCATAGTTATTGTGAAGAGATTCAGCGATATAATCAGGCCCATGACTTATTAAAACGCCAATTGATCACTTACGCGAAAACTTTTCCGGAGTTTAAACTCATTGCGAGTATTTCTGGGGCGGGAGAGATATCAACTGCCCTGTTACTAGGATTTACAGGAAAAATAGCGAGATTCCCAAGTTATAAGCAGCTGAATGCTTACGTAGGAATAGATCTACGACGAACCCAATCCGGAGGGCTCAAAGAAGCTGACCGGATTAATCGGAGAGGCCAAAGTAGTGCCCGTTATATTATGTTTGAAATGATTAGATCCATGCTTAGAAATAAAGCACGCATTGATAATCACATTGTGGATTACTACTATAAGTTAAAAAAAGGACCACATCCTAAACCGGATATGGTTGCCATGATTGCTTGTGTGAACAGGCTTGATAGGACGATTATGAATTTGGTCCGCACAAACCAAATTTATAATTACGCAAGAACTTCCCATTAAGCAGACTATTTAAATACCAGTATAGTTGATATTTATGACAGCTTTTTTCTGTCAAAAAGCTATCACTGTTTAGTGTACTCTTTTTTTTAATAAGTTGATACTTGACATCATATTAGAACTGGTGTTGAAGAATAAATTTATCATTTGAGGCGGTTCTCCATTTGGGGAGCCGTCTTTGTCATGTTATGCCGTGATTTGGTAGATTCGTTTGAAGAAGTTCAGCTGATTCTTGAAGCCAAAACAGGATCGTTTGAGTGACTTGATGAGGCGGTTAACCCCTTCGATCGGACCGTTGGAATAAGGGCTGGTGACAGCGGCGAGAACAGCGACTTTGTGTCGCTTAAGCGTCGCGATCGTCATGTCCATTGCCGTACCGTTTGGCTCGTAAGTAGCTAACAGGTTTGCCAGTTCCGCGGGATGTTTCTTTACCATCAAAGCATCATGAAGCGCTAAGTAGGTCTCGTAGGTTTGCTTGAGCTTGGGCTCAGTATCAAGTGCGATATCGATGGCCTCCTGTTGCGTGACGTCTTCATTCAAACCAAACAGGAACTGTTTGTGTTTAGCGTCAGGCGCAGTTTGATGAAAAAGCCGCCAGTTTGTCTTCATGATCTTATAAGGACGGCTGTGCTTGTCATCAAGCTGTTTGAGCGCTTGGACGCGTACCTGATCAAGGGCACGAGCCGCGAGTTGAATGATATGGAACCGATCAATGACGACTTGGGCCTTGGGGAAAACCTCATGAATAATCGTCTGATAAGCTGCATTCATGTCCATGGTGACCGTCTGGACCCGAGTGCGTTCAGCGAGTGAATAATGAGCGATGAAGAAGTTTTTAATCGTGCGATTGAATCGGTCACCAAGCAAGGCAATCAGACGATGTGAATCGGCATCAAGACAGATAAACGACATCATGCCATGAGTGGAACGGAACTCATCAAAGCAGAGTCGCGTGGGTAGCCGACGAGCCGGTCGGAGTTTGAGATTTTGGTCAATGATCCGTTGAACCGAGGAGGCTGAGATTCCGATAATACGGGCGACGGTTTTGAACGGCAACCGTTCATGCGCTAACTTCATGATTCGTTCTGTCATGTGAGCGGCGATCGTGTGGTTGGGTTGCACGAGTGGCGTCTTGGCACTGACTGTGTGGTAACAGTTATGACAGCGCCATCGTTGCTTGTGCAAGTCAATGACTGTCGGCATTTCAACCCCGTTGAGGACGCGCACGTGGGCCGTGTAAAACCCGTTAGGGTGCAAGGCCTCAAAGCCACAAAGCCACACAGTGGGCACCGGGTTAACCGGTAAGTCAGCTCGGCATCAATCACATGATACTGGCGGCGACGTACCCCGTTGCCGCGATATTCATGACGAACAAAGGCTACTTTGATATTATGGTCTGGTATTCCAAGGACGGACAGTGTAGGATCGTATTGGGACATTTACTCATAACCTCGCTTGCTTTTGGTTTCGACGCTAACAAGCATAGCATGGACACTGAGTAGGTGTCTTTTTGCGTTATCCAAAAAGGGCCTATACGTTCAGTGTTGATTATTTCTCAACACCAGAAAGTGTAGACCCATAATAGCGCAAAAAGACCACTAGGGTATACCCTATTGGTCTTTTTTATTTCTGTGCTATACTAGGAATTACAAGTGTTCATTAGAACTGTCCAAAAGGAGAACTGGAAATGGCTAAAATCGGTTATGCGCGTGTGAGTTCCAAGGAGCAACATTTAGATCGACAGTTAGCGGCTTTAAAAGACGTTGATAAATTATTTACGGATAAATTAAGTGGGGCTAACACTAATCGACCAGAACTGCAAAAAATGCTCGCCTATGTTCGCGAGGGTGATATTGTCCTGGTCACTGAATTAGATCGCTTAGGCCGAAACAACCAGGACTTAACTAAGATCATGAACACCATTCAAAATAAGGGGGCCACCCTAGATGTGTTAAACTTGCCGTCCATGACAGGGATTGCGGATCCTAATTTACGCCAGCTCATGACGAATCTCATTATTGAACTGTATAAATATCAAGCTGAAAGCGAACGTAAGCGGATCATTGAACGGCAGCAACAAGGGATTGCCCTCGCTAAACAGCAGGGTAAATATCATGGTCGGAAACCTCAATATGCCGAAGATGATCCCCGTTTACTACATGCTTTTAAACTTTACCAGACGGGCATGAGTGATGTCGATGTTGCCCGTAATACAGGAATTAAACGGACAACCTTTATAAGGTATCGAAAGAAATTTAATGTTAAGGTAGATTGTAAATTATGAGCTTCTTTAAAGTGATTTCATTATGATGTATATGGCATAGTTGCTTTTCTTCGTGTTTAGGCTTACTATTTTGCAGTGCTATATTTCAATAATTAGCGTTGGAGGCAAGCAAATATGAATAAGCAACTAGAACGTGTTTCTTTTGCGGGGGCACTTGTTACTTTAGGAATTGTGTACGGTGATATTGGCACTTCACCATTGTATGTTATGAATGCATTGATTGGTGACGCCGGTAAAATGGGAAATATTTCTCCCAATTACGTGATTGGATCGATCTCGTTGATTTTTTGGACATTAATGATCATTACAACGTTGAAGTATGTTGTCATTGCAATGCAAGCCGATAATAAGCGTGAGGGCGGAATTTTTGCTTTATATGCATTGGTTCGAAAAAATTCAAAATGGTTAATTTGGCCAGCCTTGATTGGCGGGGCGGCCATTTTGGCCGATGGAACATTAACTCCTGCAGTAACTGTGACTTCAGCCATTGAGGGATTAAAAAAACAACACCTTGGCCCTGTGGTGTTTAGTAATTCTCAACATAACGTCTTGATTATCACAACAGTTGTTCTACTCGTATTATTTATGATTCAACATTTTGGAACAGGTATGATTGGGAAATCCTTTGGACCAGTGATGATTTTATGGTTTGGCTTTTTGGCTGTCTTTGGAATCGTTAATCTAATCAATTATCCAATGATATTGAAGGCTATTTCTCCTTATTATGCAATTAGGATACTATTCAGTCCAGTTAACAAAGTGGGAATCTTTATACTTGGAAGTATCTTTTTGGCAACCACAGGAGCAGAGGCTTTATATTCCGATATGGGTCACGTTGGCAAGCAGAATATTTATGTAACATGGCCACTAGTATATAGTACCCTATTTTTAAATTACTTAGGTCAAGGTGCTTGGATAATTAGACATGCAGGTGATACTGCTTACAGGAACTTATCGAACTTAAATCCTTTTTATGAAATGCTCCCCGGAACTTGGCGCCTAGTGGGCATTTTGCTAGCCACACTCGCTGCAATTATTGCCTCTCAAGCGTTGATTACGGGTTCTTACACTTTAGTCGATGAAGCAATTGGCTTAAAATTTTTACCTAGAATGGTTATTAGACATCCAAGTAATATAAAAAATCAAATTTATATTGCAACTGTTAACTGGATACTATGTATAATAACAATTAGTGTAGTCTGGTTCTTTGGTAGTTCACAAAAAATGGAGGCCGCGTATGGTTTAGCGATCACTATTACCATGCTTATGACTACTGTGCTTTTGCATGAATTCTTAAAGAAACACCTGGCTAAGGGAACAGCACTTATAATTGCCTTGTTTTTTGGTTTTATTGAGTTAATCTTTCTAATTTCAAGTTTGGTTAAGTTTATTCATGGCGGTTATGTTACGTTAACAATCATGTTGGGCATTCTTTATATTATGTGGCTTTGGTACTTTGGAAATAAACGAAGAGAACATTATGAGAAAGAAAGCGAGTATGTTTCACTTCTTGACTATCGTGATCAACTCTCTAAATTAAGCGCAGACAATACAGTACCTTTGTTCACGACTAACTTAGTGTATATGACTAAAATTAAGGGTGATTACCAAATTAAGCGTAGCACCATGTATTCTATTCTCGACAGACAACCTAAAAGAGCTAAAGTTTATTGGTTTGTTACAGTCAATGAAACCAATGCACCTTATGAAAGTAATTATACAGTTGATTTACTTGAGACGCATAATGTTGTTAACGTTCAACTTTACTTAGGGTTTAAGAAATCTCAATCCGTTAGTGTCTATTTACATCAAATTGTAAATCATCTAGTGGAACAAGGTATTTTAGAACCACAAATACCCACGTATTCAACAGAGCGACAACGGAAAGTCGGCGACTTTAAGTTTGTTATTATAAAGGAACAACCAGCAGATTTAATTGTCAATGATAAGTTAAGCTCGTTAGATAGAAGATTGATTGGCGGGCGCATCTATTTGCAGAAAATTACGGCCTCACCTATTTCATGGTATGGTTTGGAGTTTAGCAATGTCATAGAAGAAAGTTCTCCGTTATTTATTACTCAAGATCAGGATCAATACTTAATCCAAAAGAAAATTTATCATCGAGGCAGATTAAGTAAGACTGAAAAATGAGTATGCAGTAGTTTAAGTGCAACAACTAAGTTAGAAAAATTATATTTAGTTTTAGGTAGATTGTAAAATTAACCTTCAATGCATATTAATAATATTTCTAACGTTCATAATGAGTTTGAATCAATTTATTATAATAAGAATTATAAATAGTTTATCGACAGATTTTAGAGTTTCTATTAACCCGAGCCAATCAACGATGCTGCTAAACCGGTTCAGGCTGGTCAAACAGAGGCTACTAATTTTGTAGATCAATGGTTGCCTCGAACTGATGAAACTGACCAACGACATATGACACTGAGGGGCTTATTACTATTAGCCATGAGTAGTTTGTTATAACTCTTCGGAATGACTCAGCGGCAGTACAAAGAATAGGATGATATTATATGCTAAATCAGCAGCAAATTAAGAACCAGTTTGAGAGCTTAACAACCCTGCAAGCTATTCAGAATCAGGCATACCAGATGTTAGTGCAAGGACTGGCCAAAACTGAATTTTCAATGCGTGAGTGGGGAATATTAGTCTATCTTGAACAACATGGGCAAGCTACTGCTAGTGAATTAGCTGATGCATTCACGGTCACGCGCACACTAATTTCCAGGAATACTTGGCGATTGATTCAAGATAATTTAATTCAATCACAAGTGAATCCAAATGATCGACGAATTGTTTGGCTATCTTTGACTGTTAATGGCCAAGAAAGGGTCCAGGAAGGTGTTTGGCAAGTGCAAGCGAACTTAAAAGCTTTCAACCAGAGTCACAATCTGGAGAAGTTGACTAAACAAGTGGAAACTTTGTCACAACAACTTGCTAGGATAAATTAAAGTTTTTTCAAGATAAGTCAAGATGTACTAATGTAAATAAAGATCAGTCTGTTAAAATCTTTGGGTTTTGGCAGACCGGTCTTTTATTGAAATGAAGAAAATTTAAACATTAAGATTATTTTAGTCTCGTGACAATAATCATTTTGTATACCTAAGTAATTAATCGAGCATTGCAAGTGGCAAAGTTTCTCACCATTAAAAAAGCTTAGATATATTTAGATACAAATTTTTTGACGTTTTGAATATGTGATAATTAAAGTGTTTAAATAGAACGAACCAGGTCACAACTTAACAGTTGTGGCCTCTTTTTTGATACTGTATAATTAAAAGGTTAGAACCGTGTCATTACTTAATGACATAAGTAAGGAGATAAAAAGATGAAATATGGCTATGCGCGGGTCAGTACCACTGATCAAAAATTAGCAAATCAAATTGAGTTACTAAGATTGGCAGGAGCAGAAAAAATCTTTCAAGAAAAGTTTACCGGCACAACTACCGAACGACCGGAGTTTCAAAAACTGTTGCGCGTTCTAAAAACAGGTGATACTTTGCTTGTCACTAAGCTGGATCGGTTTGCACGGAACACGCGCGAGGCATTAGCCATTATCCAAGAGTTGTTTAAAGAAAATGTCAAAGTCAACATTTTGAATATGGGCTTAATTGACAATACGCCGACTGGCCAATTAGTCTTTACAATATTTAGCGCCTTTGCGCAGTTTGAACGCGATATGATTGTCACGCGCACACAAGAAGGTAAATTGTATGCCAAGCAACATGATCCGTTGTTTCGGGAAGGGCGACCGAAAATGTATTCTGATGAACAGATCAGATTTGCTTATGAGTTGCGAAAACAAGGCATGACTTATAAGATGATTGAACGAAAGACGGGGATTAGTAAACGCACGCAACAGCGAAGGTTTAAGTCGATTTAAAAATAGGTGTTTTAAGAATTGAATGTTTAATTAATCACGTACGACGGGGATTGCCGCTTTATTAAACAGTTGTGAGAGAAATTTATTTAGGGATTTTAAGCACTATTTATACCTGTTGTGCTATTGAGGTTAGTTGTGATAAGGATTAATTTGTACTACAAAAGGCCTACTCAATTGTTAGTTGAGCAGGCCTTTTGTGGGTATTTTGATTAGAGCTATTAACCCTATGCTAATTATAAGGCTTAGCTTTCAAATGGACCATACTATTATCCAAATTATGATTTGTTAAGGTGGTGTTGTCATAGTTACTGAATTGAATCAATTGGGCAGAAAAAAGAAAAATTTAACTAAGACCATGGACACCATTCAAAATTAAGGGAACGTCATCCTAAATCTATTGCCAATGGCGGGAATTGTTGATTTTTATTTATGCCAACTCGTGACCACATCTTATCATTGGATGGTATGAATGATGTTGACAGAAAAACTAGCATTAGAGACCTCCTTGTTATATATAGTAAAGGATACTAAACGAAATAGATTAAATATAGTATGGTAGATTGCAAATTTGTCCAAAAATTCGGATTAAATTTGCAATCTACCGAATAGCTATGTTACACTACTTTTAATTAAAGAAATCGTTTGAGTATCGAGAGTTCGGTTAGTGGCTACACACAATGACCCGACAGCAACGTACAAGGGAAGCCTTGCAACGTGCTTCAATGTAGATTGATATTCTCCTAAGTAAGGAACCGCTTAGTGTGAATATTAAGCGGTTTTTTTAGTGAAAAAATATTTAGGAGAATTACTATGGAATTAGACAATTCAATACAGCAAATGATAACAAAAGATTTAGTACAAAAAATGATTACTTCTATGGGTGGACAATCGAAAAGTGGTATTTCGAACATTGATTCAAAAATATTAACTGTTTTAGAACAACTTTATCGTGAGTTAAATTTTAGACCGTGCTCTTTGGCTACTTCTTTAGCCCATAGATATAGGAAAAATGATTTAACTGATGAATTAATAAGGTTGTTAGGTTATCAATCAGTGATGAGCCTTTGTAATTAAATAAAAAATAGGCCAGCAGATTACACTAAGTAGCTTGCTGGTTTTTATTACGTTAAAATCGGTTTTAAGACGTTTTATTATGCTTGGGTATATAAAAATTAAGCAATGCACCTTAAAATCGCTTAGAAGACGTTTTAAAGTGTCTATACGATGTGCTGTGTTGTGGCGTGGTGTTTGATTGTTTGGTGTTGAACGTATAGATTAGATACTATGTTACTCCAAATTAACCAGCGACCGCTTAAAATATGTCAAGGGCAGTTTAAAAATGTAGGTTTTCGGCAGAAAGAAATGTAGGTTTTCGGCAGTTACTTGAGGCCACGTAATCGGTAAGATTTACCAGTGATCTTCACTACGTGAACATGATGAACCAAGCGATCGAGAATGGCTGCTGTCACAGTTGGGTTCTGGAAAATATCAACCCAAGCGGATAGATCACTATTGCTGGTAATGATCGTTGAATGCTTTTCATAGCGGGCATTGACTAGCTGAAATAAGAGGTTAGCTTCTTGGTGACCAATTGGCAAATACCCAATTTCATCAATAATTAATAGGTCATAGCGCGAATAGCGGCTTAGAGATCGATCAAGCAGTCCTTTTTCGTAAGCTGCTCTCAATCTAATCAACAGCTCATGACAATTAATAAAGAGAACCCGACAGCCCTGTTTACAGGCCTCAATCCCAATACTAATTGCCAAGTGGGTTTTACCGACTCCCGGATTGCCAATAAAGATTAAGTTTTCAGACTTTTCCATAAAAGCCAGATTCTGGAATTCCAGAACCTCTTGGCGATTAATACTGGGTTGAAAGCTAAAATCAAATGTATCTAGGGATTTTGTATTGGGGAACCGAGCACGGCCAATGGCCCGTGCAATCTGACCTTCGTGTCGATTCTGGAGTTCCGAATTAGTTAAATCAATTAGCGCCTCAGTTAATGACAGATTATCAGTGTGAATTTGATCAAGGTAATTCGGCAAGTATTCACGGATTTTGTTTAACCCTAAGCGCTCAAGATTATTTAAAAGAATTTGATTATTAGTGGTCATGGTAGCCTCCTATAAGTTGTCGTAATCAGTCATATGTTCACGAATGTAAGCTGAAATGTCTTCATCTGTCCGCCCTTTAAGCAAATCAGATTTGAGGATATTGAACTGATCTTGGGGGTCATAATTCAGCGAATTGGTAGTTATGGAGTGCGTACGAATTTCTTCTCCGTTATAATAAATGTGGATGCGCTGCTCATCATTGGAGATTTCAACAGCAACCGTACAACCAATGTATCGCGGATCTACTGAGTACTTACATTTGCGGAAATTGATCATGGCCTCCTTCGAAACGACACGGGTAATGTTTTCTTCGAAGTATGGTTCAAGGAGATTAACTGGAACGCGATGAAGGTACTCTTTTTCTTCGTCTAACCATTTCAGGTACGGGACTTCGTCCGTGGCCTGCGAAGTTTCATGATTTAGATCATCTCGGAGCATATGAACTAGTTCGATTAGCTCAGTTCCATCAGCAAATTCAGTATTGTATGGCCGTAAACGTTCAACCGTGCGAGCAAGGGCTTCAACTGCACCTTTAGTTTGTGGTCTGAATGGTCGACAAGCAATTGGTGTGAAACCGGCATCTTTACAGAATTCGTGGAACCGTTCGTTAAAGACAGCGTGGCCAAACTGGGATTTTGTATGATCCACAACGGTTTTCATATTATCAAACCAGATTTCCGTCGGAATACCTCCGGTATGAAGGAAAGCGTCGTGTAAGCAAGAAAAGAGGGTATCTTGGCTCCGATCAAAGGTTAGTGTCATATATTTGAGTTTTGAATAAGGCAATACATACAAGAAAATATTGAATTTAAACAGCTCACCCTCGCTGCTCACTAGGGCCATTTCTTCTTTCCAGTCAACTTGAGCAGAGAGACCAGGGGAATGTTCAATCCGAATGGTAGCTTTCTTAACTCGTTCTCGGCGGGTTTGGCGACAATAATCTTTCACGAGGGTATAGCTGCCGGTAAAGCCCTTCTTCTGGATAAATTTAAAAATTGAAGCAGCCGAACAATTTAGTTCAAGCTTTGAATCGATGGTTTGCTTGAATGGATCCAGTAAACTTGGCCGTTTCGGTCGACCACTTGGTCGGCCCTTAAGTCCAGCTTTGACTTCCTCATAGGCTTTCTTAACGGTTCGATAATCAACATTATATTGCCGGGCAATCTCGGCGAAGTTAGGCTTAATATTTTCAGTCACGTAAATCGTCACTCCTTCTCTTAAATCACGTCTCACATCAAATTCCTCCTACACTCTGATGTGATTCATGATACAAAAAATGTAGGAAAACCAACAGTTCTAACCTGCCGTTTTCCTACATTTTACGGGTGCCTTTTACACACAAGCTTCTAAAAAGGAGGAATTACTATGCTTTCAGCATATCGTAGCAGGTTAGGATTGAACAAATTTGAGGTTACTATTTTAATGATCATCTCTCTTTTTATTTTATTATTTGCCACAGTTAATATTGTATGGATTGCAAAACAATTTGGTGTGCATTTGACAACAAAGCTTACACAAAAGGCTTTAGATTTATTATCTTCTGGAGCATCTTTGGGTACCGTGGCAGCTGTTATCTTAGGCGTTACATTGCCAGGATGGGCAGTTGCAGCAGCTGGGGCTCTCGGGGGTACCGCAGCTTAATTTATTATATACATTAGAGATTGGGTCTAGCATGACCAATTCGCTAGTCTCAATCTTTTTTATTTATTTGTAAAGTGAAGTGACCATCTTTGTGAATAAATCACGGAGTAATATACCTGCTTTATTGATAGTATTTATAATTTTTCTAATTTTAGGTGTCTTATTTAGCAAATATTTCGCAACTGCAAGCTCTCAACATTCATTGGATTCGTTTAAAGTAATTCATTTAAACTGGTTTACTGAAATTATCTTTAGAAATACAATAGCATTTTTAGTATTAAGCTCTACTCTTTTTTTAGGAAATATAGTGAGTGTTATATTCTTTTGCGTTAATGGCTTTAACGTTGGTCTGATATGCGGTCAATTACCAATCTTTCAAAGTATCGTTTTACTCTTACCACATGGTATTATTGAAATAACTTCATATGTATGGTTAGTATATGCTGTAACACATGTTAATCACATGAAAATTAATATAATAAGAGCCTACTGTCTTTTGTTCCTTGCAGCGATAATTGAAGTTTTTGTTACTCCAGAATTAGCCTTATGGTTGTTAGGAGATTAACTATGAAAAATTTAGATATGTTAGTACGTGTCATTACAATTATTGTATTGTTAGCGACAATAATTGCATTTTTCTTCCAGGGCCTCAGTACTATAACTTATGTATGTGCAATAATTACAGTAATATTGTCTTTTGTATATCAACTAATTAAACGGCATACAGATTAACTACCAAGGAGCGAGAATAATGTGTATGACTAAGGTGAGTATGAGTCACGTCAAGAAAAAATACGATAATTTTATATTGAGCGACATAAATTTTCAAGCAAAAGAAAAAGAAATCATTGGTTTAATTGGTGAAAACGGTGCCGGAAAAACTACACTATTAAAATCAATTGGAGGAATCAATAAGATAGATTTTGGGACTATTAAAAAAGATTTTAAGGAATTGGGATTTTGCTTTGACAGCATTCCATTTCCTGAAGAACTAAATATTCTTCAGTTGGAACACGTATTTCAAAACATTGGAATAAACTGGGATACCCAAGCTTTTTGGCCTTATATTAAAGCACTTCAATTACCTACTAAAACACCGATATCTAATTTTTCCAAAGGAATGAAAATGCAACTAAACTTATGCATTTCTATTTCACATCATCCAGATTTATTGTTGTTAGATGAAATAACTAGTGGCCTTGATCCTCTTATGCGCCGAAAAGTGTTGCGCCTAATCAAAAAATATGTAGATCAAAATGACTGTTCAGTAATAATTACCACCCATAATTTGAATGATGTTGTAGAAATCTGTACTCGTTTTGATTTGCTAGATCACGGAAAAATTATTTTGGAAAAAAGTATGCAAAACTTTGGGCCAGAAAACCTTGAGAAACTATTTGAAGAAACAGTACAAAAGGCGAAGTTAGGTGAATAAATATGCTTGGATTAATGTTAAAAGATTATTATCAGCTGTGTGATAAGTGGTTCAAAAAGACATATTTGTTAGGTGTATCTTTTTCTTTAATTATAGCCTCAATTTTTCTAAAAAGTGATAGTTGGATAGTAGCAACATTGGTATCAATGATAATGATTAATAGCATTCAATCACTCTTTCTATCCGATAATAAAAACAACTGGATAGATTTTTTAACAACTTTATCTATTAAAAAATCTATAAGTGTTCTTGCAAGGTATCTATTTGTTATCATTATCTGCGCTGTAACTGCTATACTGAGTGGACTATTTTTTCTAGTGATATCATTATTTTTCAAAGGTATTAATATTGAAAGTATCATGATTGTTCCTATTTGCTTATTTACGGTTTCAATAATTTATATATCCTTTATTCTTCCTTTTTTATATGCTTTTCAGCAAAACGGACTGACTGTTGGTGTGTTAATGATTTTAGGGATAGCTTTTGTAAGTATACGTTTTTTTGGTGTTTTGTCTAAAATAAAAAAATTAATTTTACTAGATTCTAAAATTGAATTAATATTTCTTGTTGCTCTTACTTTAATTATAACTGTTGTTTTGTCATACAGTATTGCCTACGTAATTAGTTTAGTTAGAGGAGAAGACTAAATATGAAGTTTAGACATACAATATTATATTGGACTTTCGCATGGGGAGGATTACTTACATTAGCGATCCTAAGAATATTTAAAACATTCAAAATCCTGCCTAATTCTAACCGTGTTTTAAAGGGAATTCCTATTGGTATAGCAGCACCTACCTTTGGAATCTTGTTATGTTTGGTAGTTTTTATATCAGCTTTGGGAACTTACCTAGTATTCTTTGCATTTAATAAAATCAAACGGTTGAGCCTTACATTCTTACCTCGCTTTAAAACAAAGGTATATGACATTTATCTGTCTTCGTATATTGTATATAATTTACTATATGTCATTTATATCTACTTATACGAAAAAACAGCAACCAACTTTCAAATAAATATTTTTAGCTTGCTACTTGGAACTTTTATCAGCTTTCTAATATTTAACTATCTTAGAAAGCAAAAAATATCTTTAAAAAACAATATAGAATTTTCAAGTACAATTCTTGTAATAAATATTATAACACCCATATATAGCTTAATTTTTTTATAGATTATCATGCGATTTTATAAAAATAAACCAGCCAATATAACAAAAATAGCCTAGAGCTACTAGTCCAATCCAAAATAAGCCCCGTTCAAATATCATAATTATAGCAGGCACTATTGTACATATAACATAGATAACCCCAATTGATACTTTTGAGAATCTACTCATGTCCTTTACCTCCGTTAACTTTCATAATGCATAAAGTAACCTCGAAATCATCATATACTAAAGAATAAGAAGTGCAATGTATATTTTATGGGGGAAATAGATGAAAAAAACAATATTCTAAAAAAATTGCTCCCTAACTATTCGTTCAGAGGCCTATGCAAGTCGTTTAAATTCCTTGCATTGTATTGCGCGTATAAACCTTACGTGCATACTCTTCTTCGCTCTTTGCCCCTTTAGTTATTAAATAAAATGAATGGTCTTCTAAACGCTTGATACTATCAGGCTTAACCACAAACTTATTTACACTTCTGACCGTTCCCCGTGCCGCTTTGGTATCAATGCGGGCAAATATGCCCCCTTTATCTTCGGTCATAATTGTTTTGTCGAGATCTTCATATGTTCCGACCAAATTTGCGACATAATCTGCACTCTCGGGGTCATTTGAACGCCCTAACATAAATGTATTTACATTATCTCTGATTCGCTTATCTAAGCCCGGGCCATTGGTGTTCAAGTCTTCCATAGACTGAACACCTAGAACCGCCCCAAACTTTGCGCTGCGCGCTTTAGCGAGCACGTCGATAATCTTATCATTGGCGTAACTGCCCCACTCGTCAAAAAAGCCGATTGCGCCTTTAAAGTCGTTACCTGCATTAAATTTTTGTGTAACCGCAGTTGCAACATCACTAACCACAAACCGCCCTAATTTTGGTATTAACGAACCATAATTATTGCTGTTAAAACTAAATAAAATTACATCGGTTGTATCTAAAAAGCTTGTCATATCAATACTATTTTCTGTTTCACTTAGTTTATATCCTAAATCAGATATAACTAGCAACTCAATTTGTACCTTTAAACCATAAATATTTTTCATGACGTTACTTTCATTTTCTTTAAACGCCTTAAAGTCTTCATCATCAAAATTTTCTTTTTCAAAAAATAGTTTTGTGTACTCCCTCGCTTTTTCGCTTAGATCATAAACAACTACTTTTTTATCAACGTATTTTGCTTCTTCTTTCTTTTCAGTTCCTACAAGCCCTGTATCTCCTGTTTTTCCGCCTTTTGGTTTAACTTTTTGCTTAACGATTTTCTCACGTTTCGTACTATCTGATTTTAGAGTTTTCCAAATATTATCAAAGTTTAGATACTCTAGTAACGTTGGTAAATCACGCTTTATTTGATATGCGTCCATAAACTTAATTACTTTTAGCAACATGTTATCACTAACATTTTTATAAAATGGCTCGCTCCAGTCGAAAACACTCATTAATCTTTCTTCAACCCCCGACGGCGCACCATTTTTAATCGGGTTGTATGTTGTTTCTGTGTTGTCCGAAAAAACTTTAAATTTACGTCCGTATTTCTTGGCCAACTTTCCTAAATCATGTTCAATTTGCGGGTCACCTTTGGCTTCCACATAGATTACAGGTAAACCAACTTTCATACATGCTTCTGCTTGTGCCAACATAGCTACTGTTTTACCTGAACCCGTTGTACCTTGTATTAATTCGTGCGTAAACAACTGTTTTAGCGGTAATTCTACCGCATTGCCTTTTATGTCAATTCCAAAATAAATATCGTTCTTTTTCTCGCTATTTCTCCATTTTTCTTGTTGTTTACTCGTTATACTTTCGCGCTTTTTGAAAATTTTTTGGAATTGATCAGACTTCAAAAACTTGCCTTGACTATCTTCTTTAGTTTTAACGAAATAATTTGCCTGTAATTTATTAATTACTAACGCAACAATAAAAGCTACTGCAACACCTAACACGATTTCCAGTACATAACTTTGCCACGTGATTTCAAACGTTTTTCCATGGTTAAAAACGTTCTCCACTATCTGCATTAATTTTGCAGGGAACATATTTTTGTAAATACCCAAAAACTGAAATAATGCCGTGATTTTAAACTTCATCAACAGTAAAACAAATACAATTAGACTAATTCCACTAACTAATGGCAACCACTTCATTTTTTTTAAAGCGACCGCAAACCCTCCAACCAAAAAACTAACGATTAAAGCGGGTAAAAACAGTCCTAGCGCGATTAACAGTACAATTCCACCTATCAAAACACCTGCAAAGATTCCAATCTCACGATCTGTACTACTTTGCCCGTTTCCACCCTTCTGATTATCATTATCCGGATAATCAAACATTTTCATTCCCCCCCCAACATCTCATCAAGATTACCAAAAGTAACCTCTATTCCCACCTCTGCCGCACATTTTGCGACCAATCGGCGAACATTCATAGACTGATATAAATAAACAATATGCGTGTACTCCCCTGCCTCCAATAACTTTTTATAATTAAGCAACTTCTTCTTTATCCGTACGGGGGTCTTCCTTGTCAATTCAACTTCTATTGCCTGCCTTGTTTCTTCTGTATCAATTACAAAATCAGGTAAATTCTTTAATTCTCTTCTATCCTGTCCGCTGTCACTAACTTCATTCACTAACAATTCCCGTTCCGTCTCAAAACTGGCTTCTTTTAAATGCTCCTTGTAAAAAATCATGCTCTCATTTACTAACATGCTATGCCGAAAAATTGCAAAATTCGGTGCTTTATTATCTCTTGAAAAACCAAAATTTAGTTCTCCAACAAATTCACTACCTGCTTTAGTTATCAAAAAAACCGCCTGTCTTATATTCTTAAACTCTACAACTAAACCGTTCTTTTTTAATTCCTGTACTGCATAATATGCTGTTGTTTTTTTTGAACCTGTCAAACTAACAATCTGCTCTATATTTGCAATTCCCAATCTATCTATTATTTCTAACACTCTCTGTCTTTTTTCTGTTAACCCAATAATCAACTTAAACACCTACCTATATTTTTTATCTATCTGCTCTTGAACTTTCTTTTGACCTGCTCTTGAACTTGACCTTGAACCTTCTCTTGATCTTGACTCTTCTCTTGAACTTAATCTTCTGACCTTGAACTCTACCTCTCTTTATCTCATTCTTATTTACTATCTTTTCTTATCTCTTTCTATCTTACTCACGCTTACTTTTTATTTATATCATCTCTAGCCAGTCGCCCGCTCGAAACTGTACTATCGTAACTACGTGGAGAGAGTGCAGTTTCGAGCGGGCGACTGGCGGAATCCTTTGAAATAAAGGAAAATATAGCGTGAGTTATTGAAAATTATATCCACTAAAATTCAATTAAATTATAAAATAAAATCAACCAAAAATCAAAAAATAAAATTCAAAGTCAAGTTCTGATGAACTGATAAACCGTTCATCTAAAACCCTAAAAACAAAAAATTTCAGTTCTTTCAGAACTTCCAATTTTATATTTTTAGGGTTGCTATTAAAAGACCATTTTAGTATTTATCATTCAAAAAAATATATAATCTCACTTGTGTTTTATGGTTTGATGAGCTATCAATTGAGCTGGTAGTTCAGGAGGAAGGCAGACTTTCCCTATCTGAATGTATAGAAAGTCTTTTACCAAAACTTGTGACGATTATCAACGTCGCAGTATAGCCCGATCGTTTTAGCACGTTATTGACTTGGATAACATTCCAGTTACCCACTTAGCTTTTTCCACGCTCCTACCTTGCCCCGCGTGTTGACCTTTCGGCTCTCTGTTTGCTAAGCTCCCTATCAAGGTTCACTACAGTCCAATCGACCGCTTACGAGTAACTAGCTAACTTTCTTGATTCACTCACGCACAACACTACTTGTTACGTCAATCTTCCTGTTAGTGACAACTCCAGTCGTATCTTTCGGCGAAGTTTAGCCATAATAAGTGCATGCACTTCCATTGCTTTTTATCTTGCTACGCACTACTCTTTTTCGCACGTAGTTTAGACTTCTGATCGTTTATCAGTACGGGCTTGCAACATTTACCCGTTGACCTTAGATTACCTGCAATAACGAAACAAATAACCCACGTTTACCATTTGTTGAGCGGTGTAACTTCCGCTTTTTAAGTAATTTTCATTACAGTTACCCCCTGCAGATTGACTTTTTTTGCATTAAAAAACCGTCAACCAAGGCATTTGCCTTAATTGACGGGTCTAATTTCATCATTAAATCTTGAACTTCTAGCCTTTTTCGGTTATTCTATTACTGCCGCTTATGTTGCGGACAAGCTGATTAGCTTGTATAATAGAGATAACTTCTAGCGCTAGAGCTATAGTTTTAATTGATGGGTGTTCATCAATTAAGGCTCTCGTCATTCGATTACCAGTCGAATTTCGAGCTAGCGTTTTTAGTTTGTCCAAAAACGCTAATGCCTTCTTATATGTATTCAATTTTATCTCTTTAAGGATAACCTACAAAAAAGAAAAAAACAAGTCTAAATACCGACATATCAAGCAATCTAACCGTTAACTATCCACTTAACACCTTGAAAGACGCTTAGAACGCGTCTCTCAACACCTAAACCCCCTTATTATTTTTTTCAATGCAATTTATAATCTTTTATAAGATAATTCATAAGGAATGCTAAATATACCACTTCTAGTTTACATAATCACTCTTATCGCAACCAACAACTAGACCAGTGCTTCACGCACCCTTGTGCATTGCCCCCTAATCACAAACTCGCCTCAACCCTTTAACTTCCGTTCACAATTGGCCCGTTTTTCAAAATTACACAATCTATACCACTTACCTTGATTTTACTTCTTTGCACTTCTTTTTTGTTTCATGTTATAATGAACTCGCAAAGAAAGAATAAACGTTTTTACACCAAAGCCCCTAGCAGGTTACGACTGCTAAGGGCTTTTTTAGTGGGCTAAATGTCGCCTATTTTATTTTACTTGCGGCGTTTCCGTTTTAGCCAGTCCGTAAACCACGCTGTTATCAGCGCAACCGCAAGCGGGGCAAAGAAAGAAGTAAACAATTTTTACACCTCCCAACCGTTGCAGATTGGATAGGCAACTTTTTCATTATACCTTATTTACCGTCTTTGCCACCAGTGCCGTTTTTTTGCCGTTTCTGGCGTTTTCGGTTCATCCCTAACCTTTTCTACCTCCTCCGCTTTATCTGTGCTTAAATCGGCTCCATTTTCCAATAATTTCAATCGTTTTTGTGTTCCTAGCTCCAATTGTTGTTGTTGATCGAGCAATTTATAAACCTTACTTAATTGCTCGTCTTTCTCGCTCATTTGTTTGTCTTTCGTTTCGAGTTGCTTATCTTTCTGTGCTAATTGTTGCTTTAACACCTCGAATTGTTGGCGGTAGTCTTCCAGTACTGCTTGTACTGCAGTATTATCGCCCTTAAACCCTTTATATGTAAGGATTTTGCCATTTTCTTCTGTATCACTATCCTGTATCGTTGTATTGTTTTTTTGTATTGATACACGGCTTTTTGTATCACTATTTTTTGGCTCTATATCAGGTTTTTTCGCCGTTTTTCCTGTTTTTCCTGTATCACTAGCATTTGTTGCTCCTGTGTCACTGACACGCGTTATCGCAATAAAATGCTCTCTAATTCGCTTAATAGTAGGTTCTCCGTAGTAATTAACATTCTTTAGCCTTTTATCGTAATCAATACGGTTCTTACTAATATAGCGATACACGCGTTGTCGATTTATCCCCAGTTCTTCCGCGATTTCTGGTGCCGATAACCACCTTTTAGCCAATACAATACACCTCTCTTTTTCAGTACAGGTTTATTATAGCAAAAAAAAAATAGCCCTCAATGGGCTACTCCTCTTTTTATCTATTAAATAATTTTTTGAATCCACCAATTTTTTGCGCTCCTGCGATTAACCCTGATAGCGCGATCAATATTGCTCCCGCTATGCTCATGCTCATATTTTTAGTATTATCCTCGCCAGTTTGTGGCAAAGTCGCTTTTGCGGCTGTTTGTTGTGCCTTCTTGCTATTGTCCTGGACTGCCTGTGGCTGTCTTGCTTTAGTATTCTGCGTGGTAGCCGCTGTTTTGCTTGAACTTGCCGTACTTGAATTATCGCTACTGGTGTTTGGGTCTACTGGTGTTGTGGCGGCTGTTTGTTTCACTGTACTTGAACTCTCCGCCACTGTTGAACTTGCTTCACTTGAAGTTTTAGTCTTACTTGTACTGCTCTTCTGTGTCGATTTTCCGGCTGATATTGTGTCACTTTCCTTACTGCTTGTATCGCTTGAACCCGTTGTATTAATAGGGTTTACAGGGGTTACCGTATTACTTCCTGTACTGCTTGTGTCACTACTGCTTGTACTGCTATTCGCTGATGTTGTATCGCTTGTATTGCCTGCTGGGTTAGTTGGGTTTACTGGTGTGGTACTGTTTGCGCTACCGTCGTTATCGCTTGTACTGCTACTACTTGAACTACTACTCCCCGTTGTGTCGCCCGTTGGTGTTGTCGGGTCTGTTGGTACTATTGCACTACTTCCAGTATCATTATTTTCACTTGAACTTGTACCACTGCTTGAAGCCGTGTCACTCGCCTGATTGCTTGTGTTTGTTGGGTCTGTTGCTGTGGTGCTTGTATCGCCTGTCGTGGTACTTGTTGGGTCTAATACTGTTGTTGTCTGGGCTGATGACACTTGATCGGCATTCGCAATCGTTGTTCCTGCCGCTCCAAAAATTAAAAGACTTGCTAAAGTTGCTGACGCTACACTAACTGTTTTTTTCATTTTTTATATCCTCCTCTAATTACTCTTGTTTGGTTCGTAACCTGCATTGTATTCAATCTTGCTAATTAACCACTCTTGCCCGCTCTTGACTAACTTCGTTCTCATTACCATATTAACTTCTTTTGTAGTATCACCTACCTTGTTCTCCATTTTATAGAATGTGACCGCCTCTTGATTCTTGCTATCACCACTATTAAAAGTTTCTATATCTCTAATCGTTGTTGGTGTGTAGCCGTCGTCTTGGCTGTCGTTGTTGTTTGTACCGCTTGGCTTTAATTGCTTCACTGCGTCGCCTGTTAGAAACGGCGAAATCTTTTTATATCGCTCTTGTAAGTTCTTATTTTTTGAAACATATAAATTCTGTAGAAATGCTGCGAGGTTGCTACTAATATCTTTTGTGTTATCAGTAGTAGTCGACTCTTCAGCGGTGCTACTGCTTTTGCTGTCGGTCACTGAACTTTCTTTTGCGTTCGCAATCGTTACCGCTTGTTTTTTTAGCTGTCTTGATATGTCTTGATTTCTCCCTCTTTCACGCTTTAAGGCTTGCCCTGTTTGCCAGTTTGACACTAATAACAAGCCAATGAATACAGCTACTAAAATTAGTGGTATTCTGTTCTTTTTCATCTTCTCAACCCTTTTTTTACCTGCTTAATTTACCCCTTTGAGTTTGCCGAAATGTGTCTTATAAAGCTTTTGCCACGCGGCAACGTCATCAACTTTGACCCCGTTGTCTTGTGCGTCAAACATTTTTCCATTTCCTAAATAAATACCAACGTGGGTCATTCCGCCTTGGCTGTCCGTTCCCTCAAAAAATACTAGGTCTCCTGCTTGGGCTTGGTTCTCTGAAATCTCCGTCACTTCTTGCCATTGTTGCTGACTTGTTCGCGGTAAACTTATTCCCGCTTTTTTGAAGCTCCATTGTACTAACCCTGAACAATCGAAGCCCGTTGTTGGGTTTGACCCGCCCCACACGTACGGGTTACCCTCGTACTTCTTAGCTTCGGTAATCACTGCATTATAGTAACTGTGTGACTTGCCACTTACTGTAACTGTACCGCCGCTAGTATTCTGTCCTGTGCTTGGGTCGTAATACTGTAAAATCTTCTTCCAGTAACTACTATCGCCCGAACCTGCACCATAACTCGGTAATACGTTCTTGTAAAAGTCATCATTCGCCGCCTCGGACCATTTTCCGCCGTGATTTTTCTTCAACCACGGTCCAAACGCGGGGGCGTTATACAAAACCGAAGTTATGTTAACGTCACCCTCATTTGTTGCGCTTGGGTCATGTCCTGTTATGCTCTTAACGCTCGCCAATTGGTTCTTAAAAGCTAGTACCCCGTAATGAATACTTTGCTCTGTCGTTAAAGCATTCGTGACGTTTGCGCCTTTCACACTCTCGCTTGCTTGAAATATATCAGGGTATTGCTCCGCGTTTCCGTGTGTTTCAACTTCCACATGCGCCAACAAAACGCCTAACCATGAAGCTGGTACATTTTGTTTATCCATTTCAGCTTTAATCTGATCTTTAAAGCGCAACGTTTTAGCTGATAAACCTTTCGAGCTTCCCGTTGCTAGGGTGGTTGTTGACGTTGTTTCTGTCGTTCCAATTCCGCCACCACTCAACGAAACCATTAAAGCCGTGCCAACCAAAAGAAAAGCAATTAGGATAAGGGGTAAAAAGATAAATATTAAGCTGTGTTTTGCTTTTTTCTTTATCGCATTTTCCACCTAATCAGCTCCTAACGGTCGTTCCTTACTAGTCTTACGCCCCGATTCTTCGCGTGCATTCCCCTGTTTACTCTCTGCGTTTGCTCCGTGTGCCGCTCGTTGTTCCGAGTTCTCGCGTGCGTTGCTCTGCTCGTTGCTTTTAGGCTCTTCATTTCCGTAACTACTTTTTCTTTCTTCTGCGGTTTGTGGCTCGTCGCTTCTTGGGTTTTCTTTTGCTTGTGGTTCTTTTTCGCGGCTTGGCTTGGTCTTTTGCTCTGATTCTGCCCGTGCGTCCGCTTTGGGTTTCATTTGCTTTTGCTGTGGTTCTGTCTTACGTCCTGATTCTTCTCGTGCATTTGGGGTCGTCTTTTTGCCGTATGGCTGTTGTTCTTGCCGCCCCTGTGGTTCATTAGACTTCGGGTCGCTTTTATTTGGATTATTTGGTCGTGCTGGCTCGTTTCTATGATTTGTTTGCCGTTCAATCTTTCGACTTGCCGCGCCTGCCATTTGTCTAATATTGTTGCTTCCTGCGCCTACGGTTGCCACTCTTCCGCCTGTAACCGTTGATATTATCCAATCACGCTTTAAGATCATTAGAAAAGCTACAATTATCAATAATGACGAATTTGCGATATAGCCACCAACTGAATTAGGACTAATAAAGCTGTCTACGATTTGAATTATCAGCAGTAAAAACATGATAAACATTGCTGTAAATGCCTTGAAAAAGAATAGTCCAATAATTCTTGCGAGGTTCTTATAACCACTGTTCCCAAACCACGGTAACAGTGACACGAAAAACGACAACGGCACTAACAACAATAGGGCTAAAATACCAATCTGAATTATCAAATTAAACAATGAAATTAGTAGTAGTGGAATGCCCAAACCTAGGGTAATCATGGGGGCGATTAGCCCTACTGCAAGCTTGGTGTTAATACCCTCGTCTCCATCTTGCATGTACTTATTGTTTAGCTTTTTATTTTCATCTTTAACAGTCTTGTCCGAACCACTATCTTTTTTCTGTTTTAAAAGATTATCTATCCTATCGCTATTATTCTTGGTTATTGCCTTTTTATCAGTTGTGCCGTAATTCATCAATAAGTAGGGGCGATAGACCGCCGTATCAAAATAAGTATTACGTAATACCGCGGTTGTGCCTGCTTCTGGTTGGTTAGAGTCAATATTTTGTGAACTACCGTCAAAAACTAACGCCGCTTTTAAAAAGCTGCCCTGTAGTCCACCACTAATTGTATTAACACCTTTCATTAGACTTGTGCCAAATACTAAAAACACACTACAAAGCACAAATACTAATACCGTTTTACCAATAATGGCAAAGCCACCGACCAAATCATTTTTTAAAGCGAATGTATAGCCTGCCGCAATTGCTACGACTACCAAAATCAGTGCTAAAAAGTTATCAATTAAGGTTTGCCAAATGCTTGCCGCCGCACTATTTATCTGGTCGATTTTCCCGTTTAAAACGTCCGTTGTTGATAATAGATTTATTACTTTATCAAACCCTTGCCAAATTAATTTGTTGATATAGAAAAAGGTATTTCCTACCCCTCTAATCATGTCTTTAACGGGGTGCGTTGTGGTGTTTAAATCGGCATACCCTTTATACTGATCGATTGGATAACGTTCACTATTTAAGGTCACACCACCTTGTTTAACGTCCTGTGCGGTGTAATAGTTTTCTTCGCTATACTTTTTTGCGGCTTGTTTAGCTAACTCCGTAGCCGCCTTTTTAACGCTATCTAAACCGTTATCCGCGTGAACTGCTGTACCTCCGATAAATAAGAAACCTAATGCAATTAAAACTATGGGGACTAGCTTTTTTATTTTCATGTGTTTGCCCCCTTAGCTTGTACCTTTGTGTACATAAACCTTTTTCATCTGCATAACCTTTGCGGCTTGGTCATTGTTGGTTAATTGTTTCCACTTACCATTACCAACTTTTTTGTAAAAACCTGTATAAGTTTCGCTATCAGTAACTCGTACGTAATAAGTATTTGGGTTATCTTCATCATGGTAAACCGTTGCTTTCGGGTGTCCGTATGGTACTCCGGGGTCTACCCTTTGTGTGTCCGCTTTATCAATCTTCAAAACCTGCGATACCATTTCTTTATAGTCCGCTGTCGTTTTTCCTTGGCTACATGCAGTTAATATTAGCGTTATTCCTAATATCGCTAATATTAATACTCCCCCTTTCTTTTTCATGCAAACGCCTCTCTTCCCGCAAGTATTCCAATTGCCGCAATCACAAGTCCCGTAATTGCTAATACATCTGAACTACCCGAACTACTTAAGATACTTGCCACGTTTACAACTTCCATCATTAAGCCAGCAAGGCTTACTACTGCTCCGATAACTAAAAACTTCCATTTAACCATTAGACAAACTCCCTTTCTGCCTTGGCACTATGGCTTTTATCAACTGTCTTGAATGCTCGTATCCATTCAGGAAAGACACAATCAACGCTTAACGCGTCTACCCGTCCATAAAAGTCTCTGAACAAACATTGCCCCTTTTTCATATCTGCCAACAACTCTTTATTTTCTTTGGTTACAGGCAAGTCCATAAACTTCAAAATATCTTCTCGCTCTGATCTCTCGTCAAATGCAAAACATGCTCCGAAGTTCCCGCGGTCGTCCTCGCTTTGTGCGTCTTTAACGGACTGCGTAATCATGATTAATTGATTGTTATAGCTTCGTCCTGCACGTCTCAACTCCTTAACTAATCGCTTGCCGCCACGAGTTGCGGTTAACGTCCATGCTTCATCAAATATAATTGAGGTCTTTTGCTTGCGGTCGCGTTGTCCGAAATATTGACAGAACTTCGCCAACGGTATCATTACCGCTAGCGCCTTACGGTCGCTGTCGTTCATTTCCTCAAATTTTGTACCCGCCTCTGGCAAGTCCAAACCTTGAATACTTAAAATTGTGTGCTTGTAATCAATGTTCAAACCGTGGCTTGTTCCGTCTGAAAAAGCTAACTGCAAAATTGAATTTTTAACTAACTGGCCGATTAACCCGCCTGCTTCGGCAATGTTTTTAACCTTGCTTGTTTTTAACATCTCGATTAAGTCCATTAAGCCGACTTTCTCGCCTTTTTGCTTGCGCTCGATTAACATGTCTAAGTCTTCCAAAATCTCGCGTTTTACGTCATCTTTGCCTTTTAGGTTATACACTTGTTCAATCAATGCCACGGCGGTATCTTTTGCCTGTGCACCATTTAAAAAGCTCAATGGGTCAAGCACGCCGTAATTATTTTTGTCGTTCGGGTCAAGTGTTACATAATGAAAAGTCTTCATTAAGTCGATAAAATACGGGTAATCTTTTTGTATTTCAGGGTCTTTGACCGCTTCTTCAAACCATGCATGATTTTCATTTTTAGGGTCGGTCATTAAAATTTGAACATCAAGGAACGTCATATAAAACATTAAAAGCTTGGCTAAGAATGATTTCCCTTTTCCAGTTTCACCCGAGATCAGACAATGCGGACTGTCCGTCATTGCTCCGACAATACCTTCATTTGCTATCATAGGGTGGTACAAAACAATATCACGGCTGTTTTGGATAGCGGTGCTTGTATCTGGCGCTGTTCCGTGGGTTACTCGTCCGAGATAGAAACCAATATTTGAACCTAAGTTACTTGTTAAACCAAACAATAATTCTGCGATTCCGCTATCTTTGGTATACTGCAACCAGTAACGCTCAAACTGTATTGAGTTGCCATTTAAAAGCGTGTAGAACAAGTTAATCTGATCGGCTAGCGGTCGTGTTAATTCAACGTGATAATTAGCCATATAGCTTTTAAGTGCATTACACCTATTTTGACACTGGGTTTTGTCTTTTCCGCTAACCACAAAAACACCTAACCACTTATAAAACGGTGTTTTTTTGTTCTCAATATCATTTCGCAAATCGTTTAATAATGGCTTTCCTTGTAAGATAATACTGTCGCTATCCTCGTTGGCGTACATATCTTTGTCAGTTTCCTTGAAACGGCGTGCGGTAAACTGCGTTTTCCGAACTGCTGAACTTGGTTTCATCTGCAAAGCTTTAACTTTGAACTCCACGGGAAACGGCATTTTTTGAACCACTCTGAATATCTCTGCATAGGTCATATTTACTTCTGTGTTCGTGATTGGCATTAGTGCGATACAACTTTCGCCATATTCATTTGTAAGCCTTAGAAAGCCTGTATACGAAACTGGATCGATTGTGGTATTAGTCGTTTGCAAGTTGGCGGGTATTTCTGACCCTGCAATTCCTCGCCTAAAGGGTTCGGTTGTATTGCGGTAAAGTTGTTTATCCGTTAACCGCTCGCCTTTTAAGACTGATAAACCGTCAAACACCTCTTTTTCGCTCACTTCGTACGGTTCAAAAGCTTTCTTTGTATCAGCTACGCTTAAACCTAAGTAACTTAGAGCTTGCATTGTGACGCTATCAAACGCCGTTTTAAACGATTCTTTAAAGGTATCTTGCCTTAAATACGCTGTATTGTGCAACTTCACGCCGACCGTGAAGCCGTATCGTGTAACTTCGCCTAATTCCTGCCCTAAAACGTACATTGCGCGCTCGTCATAGCGTTCGCCTATCTTACCTGTTTCACTGCTAAAGTCTTTCTCTAACTGCTTAAAGCGCTCATTTAAACGCATATCTTCGGGCAATAACTGCAAGTCGATTTCATAATAAGTTTTCAGTTCCCACAACATTTGTACCAATGTTCTTTTATAGCTCTCGATCTCCTCGGCGTTGTTTTCACTGATGGTTCGGCTCGGTATTCTGTAGTACGCCCACACTTGGCCCGTGTTCGTTAGCAACATGTTCTTTAATATCGTTTTGAACGGCTTTTTGAGGTTTTGCATTTCCTGTCCCCCTTTCTTTCATAATTGCTAATTTCGATTCATTAAAACTAACTTTTTCTTCTTGGTATGGTATTGAACGTTCATCATTAAACCTTTTGTGTGGGCGTTTAACCGTCCACCAAAAAACTATTAAATCTTTCGTAAATGCAAAAACATTTTTTCCATTAAACGCGGCGCGTTCTTCACTTAAAAAGCCACTGCCAAACCACATTGGAACTAAGAAATAAATCAATAGAATAAATTGCTTATTGATTACCCCAAACGTGATATAGTCCAGTAACACAATTTTTAGCAGCCACAATAACAACCCGATTACAATTGCGATTGCCACTCTTCTTATTTCAACTCCCACGGGTAACTTAATTTGGTCGTTTAAGCGATAAATGACAATTGGCTTTTTAAATATTTTTCTATAATTATAAACTTGCTCTTTCGTCTGTTTTTCGCTCATACTCCTCACTCTCTATCCTTGGAAAAGTTGTACAAGTGCTTTTAATGCCCCGATAAAGCTATCTGTAAAGTTGATGATCCAAATTAATAATGCGGCTCCTAATAAACTCCCGATAACCATGCCCCAACGTTGTGTAAAGATACCTCTGAACACTTGAACGATTAAATAAATGATTACTAAGTTCCCTGCAATAGTCTTGATCCAGTCGGTTATTCCGCTCCCTGTTGGCAATGAACTACTTGCCGCAAAAGCTGGTGTTGAGATTCCTAAAGTTACTGCACTTGTCGCCGCGGTTTTGTAGGCTACGTCAAATAAATGGTCTGCTTTTTTTAAAAATTTTTTCATGTGTTTTCTCCCCTTTTATTTTCCTAACGTGTGTTTCAAGTTTTCTACATAGAACTTGTTTCCACCGTCTTTCCTTAATTCCAATGTCATTTCTTGCGTGCTATCGATCTGCGTTTTTGCGTCTTCAACATCAACTGTCACTTTAGCTATTAAGTAGTTTCCGTCTTTGTAAACATCAACTTCGTTAATGTCTTTATACTTCTGTGACCCACCCAATAAAGCAGGGTTCTTCATGATATATTGCACGTCTGTAATATCGCTTGAATCGATATACTTCGGCAAGAATGTTTTATCTAACCAATTTTGTACGTTTTCTTTGATCGTTGCTGATACTTGTTCTTTACCGTCTAAATTGTTTGTCGCTTTCTTGGCGTTCGTCGATTTGAAGTTCGGTACATACTGCGTATATGGTACTGAAACCACGCTATACTTACTATTTTTGTTCACAACTTCAAAATGAATAATTTCAGCCCCGTTTGTTTTGTCCTTATCGTCCTTTTTGTCCTTTGGAGCATAATTATAATTAACCAAATAAGCTAATTTAGTTGTTTTGTCTTGCGTATCTTGTGACCACATCATGACTGAGGCAGGTGTTTTGGTTCCTTTCGCATTATCTATCGTTGGTGCCTCCACACCACTCGCTAAATACTTGCTTAAACTCTTTTTATAGTCGTCTCCACTTTGATTAGTGTCATAATAAGCTTGTACGAAGTAACGCCCAAAAACGTCTATATTCCCCGTCTGTTTACTTTCTTCTTTCAACTTTCTTACTTGGCTACTCATGGTTTGAACTTGCGTTTCTAGCGAACGTTCACGCGCGATTGTCCGCGCTTGCCTAATAACTGCCATTAAAGCAATTACAAAAACAACTACAATGACTAACCAAAGCATTATTCTAAAAGCTTTATACGAATGTTGTGCAGGAATTTCAGGGATTTTTTTCTTCTCCTGATTTTCCTTTACTTGGTTAGTCATTCCCTTGATTTTTTTAAGCCACTTTTTTATGATTCTCGCCTCTTTTCCTAAAAGTATTTACAAATGATATTCAAATATTATCTACTTTCATATAGAATGTTAAAAGGCGTTGCACAAGACTGTTTTTCTTGTGCTTAACTCTAAGGAAAACTTCACTTTTTCTTAGAGCGCCAATTTTTTTTACTTGTAATTCCACTTTTTCCAACTGATCTTTATTAATTATCTTTGTTCTTGTTGTTCCAATCTTTTTAACCTCAACTCCTTCAAAATATTCTGGGTGCACCCGAAACAACGTACTTAGATAGTGCGAGTTTTTCCCGATTAGCTGACTAGCTTCGCGAAAAGTTAACCATTTTTCTTCCATGTTCAACCTCCTTTCTGTCTATATTTTAGCACTAATGTTCCACGTGGAATATTTCAGATTGTAAAATAGTTCCCTTTAAGGAATTATTTATAACTAGGGTAAATTACAAGTTTCCGTGATTGTTTATATTAAAATTGCAATCCGCCAACTGAAAGCGCTATAATGATCATAAGAAATTATTTTTTTCTTAACGTTGTCGCACAAGTGTCAAGGGCAGTTTAAAAATGTAGGTTTTCGGCAGAAAGAAATGTAGGTTTTCGGCAGTTACTTGAGGCCACGTAATCGGTAAGATTTACCAGTGATCTTCACTACGTGAACATGATGAACCAAGCGATCGAGAATGGCTGCTGTCACAGTTGGGTTCTGGAAAATATCAACCCAAGCGGATAGATCACTATTGCTGGTAATGATCGTTGAATGCTTTTCATAGCGGGCATTGACTAGCTGAAATAAGAGGTTAGCTTCTTGGTGACCAATTGGCAAATACCCAATTTCATCAATAATTAATAGGTCATAGCGCGAATAGCGGCTTAGAGATCGATCAAGCAGTCCTTTTTCGTAAGCTGCTCTCAATCTAATCAACAGCTCATGACAATTAATAAAGAGAACCCGACAGCCCTGTTTACAGGCCTCAATCCCAATACTAATTGCCAAGTGGGTTTTACCGACTCCCGGATTGCCAATAAAGATTAAGTTTTCAGACTTTTCCATAAAAGCCAGATTCTGGAATTCCAGAACCTCTTGGCGATTAATACTGGGTTGAAAGCTAAAATCAAATGTATCTAGGGATTTTGTATTGGGGAACCGAGCACGGCCAATGGCCCGTGCAATCTGACCTTCGTGTCGATTCTGGAGTTCCGAATTAGTTAAATCAATTAGCGCCTCAGTTAATGACAGATTATCAGTGTGAATTTGATCAAGGTAATTCGGCAAGTATTCACGGATTTTGTTTAACCCTAAGCGCTCAAGATTATTTAAAAGAATTTGATTATTAGTGGTCATGGTAGCCTCCTATAAGTTGTCGTAATCAGTCATATGTTCACGAATGTAAGCTGAAATGTCTTCATCTGTCCGCCCTTTAAGCAAATCAGATTTGAGGATATTGAACTGATCTTGGGGGTCATAATTCAGCGAATTGGTAGTTATGGAGTGCGTACGAATTTCTTCTCCGTTATAATAAATGTGGATGCGCTGCTCATCATTGGAGATTTCAACAGCAACCGTACAACCAATGTATCGCGGATCTACTGAGTACTTACATTTGCGGAAATTGATCATGGCCTCCTTCGAAACGACACGGGTAATGTTTTCTTCGAAGTATGGTTCAAGGAGATTAACTGGAACGCGATGAAGGTACTCTTTTTCTTCGTCTAACCATTTCAGGTACGGGACTTCGTCCGTGGCCTGCGAAGTTTCATGATTTAGATCATCTCGGAGCATATGAACTAGTTCGATTAGCTCAGTTCCATCAGCAAATTCAGTATTGTATGGCCGTAAACGTTCAACCGTGCGAGCAAGGGCTTCAACTGCACCTTTAGTTTGTGGTCTGAATGGTCGACAAGCAATTGGTGTGAAACCGGCATCTTTACAGAATTCGTGGAACCGTTCGTTAAAGACAGCGTGGCCAAACTGGGATTTTGTATGATCCACAACGGTTTTCATATTATCAAACCAGATTTCCGTCGGAATACCTCCGGTATGAAGGAAAGCGTCGTGTAAGCAAGAAAAGAGGGTATCTTGGCTCCGATCAAAGGTTAGTGTCATATATTTGAGTTTTGAATAAGGCAATACATACAAGAAAATATTGAATTTAAACAGCTCACCCTCGCTGCTCACTAGGGCCATTTCTTCTGTCCAGTCAACTTGAGCAGAGAGACCAGGGGAATGTTCAATCCGAATGGTAGCTTTCTTAACTCGTTCTCGGCGGGTTTGGCGACAATAATCTTTCACGAGGGTATAGCTGCCGGTAAAGCCCTTCTTCTGGATAAATTTAAAAATTGAAGCAGCCGAACAATTTAGTTCAAGCTTTGAATCGATGGTTTGCTTGAATGGATCCAGTAAACTTGGCCGTTTCGGTCGACCACTTGGTCGGCCCTTAAGTCCAGCTTTGACTTCCTCATAGGCTTTCTTAACGGTTCGATAATCAACATTATATTGCCGGGCAATCTCGGCGAAGTTAGGCTTAATATTTTCAGTCACGTAAATCGTCACTCCTTCTCTTAAATCACGTCTCACATCAAATTCCTCCTACACTCTGATGTGATTCATGATACAAAAAATGTAGGAAAACCAACAGTTCTAACCTGCCGTTTTCCTACATTTTACGGGTGCCTTTTACAGCTGT
>NZ_BJDZ01000026.1:0-6874 GCF_005405405.1 Lactiplantibacillus plajomi | reverse complement strand
AATTCCTCCTACACTCTGATGTGATTCATGATACAAAAAATGTAGGAAAACCAACAGTTCTAACCTGCCGTTTTCCTACATTTTACGGGTGCCTTTTACAAAATACTTGACTGGCAAACACCGTATCAGGTTATGCTGACAAATTTGTCCAAAAATTCGGATTAAATTTGCAATCTACCTTAACAGATAATAGGTATGACTAATTGTTGAGACCTATTTATACCACCAAATAAATACCTTTATGCGTTTTATGTATTCCATTAGTACTACTTTTACCTTGACTTTTGTGTTCTTAAAGTCGTATTATATAGGAGAACAAGGTATTTGTTAAGTGTTACTTTTATCTTTATATGTTAGGAGGAAAGTGTGTTATGCAAGTAATCAGTTTTATGGCTATCAAAGGTGGCGTTGGTAAAACCACAATGGCATTTCAGTTCGCCAAATTTTTACAAACACAAGATCAAAAAGTTTTGATGATCGATTTGGACGCACAGAAGAGTTTGACGGGCACTTTTGAAAATGAACATTTTAATTTCAGTGGAAAGCCCACCATTGCAGATGTCCTAGAAAAACCAAGCTCCGGGTTAATTGAGACACAAGTTCAGGATAATATCGCGATAATTCCATCAATTAGCAACCTGGAAGAAGTAGCAGATCGTTTAGCCTCAAAACCAAATAGAGAATTGCTATTATTTATGTGGTTTGTTAAAAATGCGCAAGAACTGAATCAAAAATATGACTACATAATTATCGACTTACCACCAGCTTGGAACCTGTTAAGCAAAAATGGTGTAGCTGTAGCCGATAAAATCATTTCTCCAATGGAACCAAGTCGATTTGGGTATGAAAGTCATACAAAAGTGTTGCAAAGTGTGGGAACTTTACAAGATGAAGTTGTTGATCCAGTTAGTGGTAAATCATATATTACTGCCAACGTATTCTTTTTAGGCAATCGAATCAAACACAATACTAATTCTTCTCACGAATTTTTATCAGCACTCAAACATATAGATAATGTCATTGGGGTTATCCCAGAAAAGGAATTAGTTAACGCTAGTATGCTTGCAAAGGAGGGCATACTAGAATATGCAACCCAGAATGACAAGTTGCATGAACAAGAGCCATTTCTCAAACTATTAAGTGACGTGTTTTCAGAAATCCAAAAACAGGGGAATGATTAACTTATGGCAAACAAATTTGAAAAGTTTTCAAGTACCAACAACGATTACCAAGTGGCTAGAGACATTCAGCAAAAAGATGCACTTAACGAAAAATTGAATTGGGAACGAAAAGTAAAGACAAGCTTCTCAATTCAACAAAAGAATATTGATCGTTTAGATGAAATGGTTAATCAGTTGAACGCAAAATCAAGATCAACCTTATTAGATACCATAATAGAAAATGCTTATAGAGACTTTCAAGAATAATTGAGTGGGGAAAATGATGAAATCACAAATAGTTGATAGCAATAATTGATACGAAGACCTTGTATCTGATCAACGGACTCAACGGACCGATGGGGGCTTGTAAAGTATACAAGACAGAATAAAGTTGCCGGTAGGTAAGCACTATGCTAGACTATGACTAATTTAACAACCGAATAAAGAGATCAAGCTAAACAGAAAAATCCCCGATTCACGAGGAATCAGGGATTTTTGGTTTAGCAAGTAGCTATAGGACAGCTACTTAGATTCAGTCGATTTTCACCGCCAAGTTAAAATCGACTGAACATTGTTCTTAATTTGTAGGTTAATTATACCGCAAACCAGTCCCCGAGGACAAGTTAAGGATAGTTAAAAACAAATTGAAGTCAATGGACTAAGTAGCTAACTGAAGCTATTTAGTCCATTTTTGTTGTTAGAAATTAAAAAAAGTTGCCGACTGGGCAACTCACAAACAGACACATGCTGATGAATTTGCAAAGCCTCACCGCTAAATGAATGCTTTGTAATTCAGTTAGAGCATATCAGATTTGTATTTTAAAGCAAATCAAATGTTTTAGCAACTCTCTTTTGAGACAGCGTGTGTCAGTCAAGAAAGGGAGTTTTAATTATGACAAAATCAACAAATTTCAATTACTATGAAGCCGATAACGTATATGGAGCCCTATTTTTCCAGTTTCCTAAGGTATTAATGTATGGCGAGCAATATAAACATTTAAGCAGTGATGCTAAATTGGCTTATATGGTACTGAAAGACCGGCTAGAGTATTCTTTGCGTAATCATTGGGTTGATGAAGATAATCATGTTTACTTTATTTTTACCGTTCAAGAACTACAAGACTTATTTAACTGCGCTACTGAAAAAGCCGTTAAAATAAAAAAAGAATTACAAACAGCTAATCTATTAAAACAAATTCAAATGGGATTTAATCCTAAAACGAAAAAGAATGAACCGAATCGTTTATACCTTTCCAAGCTCGATGTGCAAGCTACTGATGTCTATTTAAGGGGTGAATATGGGCAAGAAACGCCGAAATCCCTTGCTACGAGCGGAATTTCGAAAATCGAAAGTCCGCATGACTTCGTTGAATCCCTTGCTACGAGCGGAATTTCGAAAATCAAAAGTCCGCATGACTTCGTTGACAATAGCTCCCAATCCCTTGCTACGAGCGGAATTTCGAAAATCGAAAGCAATCTATATAAAGACTCTAAAAACATAGATACTAATAGATACAATATAGATACTCAAAAGTTGGACTTTTCCACAGCCCATTTCTCACCAGCAGAAATTCAAAAACAAAACCAGGATCTCATAAATCATGCTAATGACTTCTTAACTGATGAAAACAGTGGGCTCCCCGTTTTCTTAGAACCCGAAGCTGTGCAACTACTTAGTTTTTGGTGCCGTACCCCGCAACAAATGCGGCGCTTCATTGGCATTATCTTAAATGCTAAATACCGAGTTGAAAAGGATCATCAAGATATTGGGGTTCTAATCCCGCTTGACGACGAAGAACTAAAACCTTTGATGACTAAATCCTTGAGACGCTACTTTAACGCCCTAAGAAGCAATGAGAAGCATATCAAGAACGTGGAAAACTACTTGTACGGCACCATGCAAAACCTATTTAGCGTTTGGTGGAATCAACAAGCGGCTAGAGAATATGCGGCTAAACACCCCGAAGAACAGAACACTGACAATGAGCGTGCTTGGAATTAAACGTCATATGAGCTCATTTAAGCCGTTTTAAGCGCTGCAGTGCATAATTATATTAAAACTGCTTTAAAATCACTTAGAAACAAAAATAGGGGCCTTAAGTGGCTGAATTGGCGCTTGGTGGAATCAACAAGCGGCTAGAGAATATGCGGCCAAACACTCCGAAGAAGAAAAGTCGGCCGAAACGATTAAACAGTGGGTTGTACTACTAGTCCTAAAAGGCTATAAAATCCTTTCTAAGCGGTTTTAAGACTTGCTAACCTCCTCTTTATACTCAAGTTAGATTCAAATGGCTTAAACAGAAGAATAGGGGCTTTTAAATGAGTGCCAGAGCTAACCAGCTCAAAAGTTCAGCCTTTAGATCAACGCCAAGCTCAAGTGATTTGAGGCCAAGGCTTTATCTATTGATAAGGTACTCAAAAGGTAGTATAATGGTAGTAGTAAAAGAAAGGAGATGAGACAATCATGGCAGTTAAGGAAAAGAAACGGGTCCAAGTCAAGATTGATAAAGATTTGGCCGATGATACCGAAGCAATTTTAAGCGAATTGGGCTTAAATCCAACCACGGCCATTAATATGTTTTACAAGCGGATTGTTGCTAATGGTGCTTTACCTTTTAATGCGTCTTTAAGCGAAGAAGAAAGAGCTAATTTACGCTTTTTAAAGGCGACCGAAGGGACACCAGTCACCGAGTTCAAAGACGCTAAAGAGGTCGCTGATTGGCTCAACGATCCAGATGAGGACTAATGACTTAGTCAGCCTATACGTTAGTTTTGTAGAAACTAACGGTGGCAAGTCTCGGCCAGTTTTAATTCGTCGGGTATCAGAACAGAAGGTCGAGGCTTTTAAAATTACTAGTCAGTATGAAAAGAAGTCGGCTTATATCAAGCAACAATATTATCCGATTCAAGATTGGCAATCCGCTGGGTTGAAGAAACCTTCCTGGGTCGATCTTGGTAATATTTATAGCTTTCCCAAAGCCGGTTTAAACTTTAAAGAAATCGGTCATTTAAGTAAGCTAGATCAAAATAAAATTTCAGATTTTACGCTTGACCTAAAATCAAAAAGAAGAGGTAAGGGTCAAAAGATAATTCAACAGCGATCAAGTAAAAGGAAGCACAAAGAAAGTAAAGCAGAGCTTACACAAAGAATTCAAAAACAGTTAAAAGACTTTGCTAAACACAATCCAGAAATTAAGCCAAAAAACGATCGGCCTAGTTATTAGGTTGATCGTTTTTTAATTTATCCGGTTTATGGGCGTTAACATAGTCAGCAAATGTTTTTAAAAGTTCTTCGGTTTGTTCGACCGAGAGATTATCAGCTTGAAAGTACTTTTCTAATAAAGCCCCTTTTTGAATTAATCGGCGAGAACGGGCTTTGCGGGCTTGTCGATTTTCATAGTATTTAGATTGTCGTAATTTAAAATCTTCTCGCTCAATTTTTTGTTTTAAACGCGCTTGTTGTTCAATTAGTTTTTCATATTGATTAGGCATGGAATTCCCCATCTCCTATGACTAATGATCTACGGACTTTTCCTTTAAAAACTCGGATACTTTTTTGGATAAGGACTTGATATTGTCATTAGATAAATTAGCATAATCTAAATTGGCTTGACTGATGATTTGTTTACCTAGCCGTTGTTCAATCTTATTTTTTTCGTCCTTAATTTTTTGATTAAGGGCTTTTAATTTAGCTTCTTGTTTTTCTAAGTTACTTTGAGACATAATGATTCCCCCAGTCGTATTAAAAATAATCACCGACGCTATATCATACAGAGAACGTTAAGTCAAAGTATGAAAGTTGAAATAGCGAAGCGGAAGGCATACACTAAATTAAAGTTAAGAGAATCAGCAGACCGAGTGAAACGAGGTCAAGGCGCACTTACACGTCATCTTTGATGACGTTGTACTAAAACAATTAAAACCTGTATTAGAAGTCGCCGATGGCGACAACAAAGTCAAATCCATAAACCCAAAGAAAGGTGGTGACCGACATGGCAATATTTCATATGAGTTTTAGTAATATTAGTGCTGGTAAAGGACGCAGTGCCATTGCCAGTGCCGCTTATAGAAGTGGTGAAAAGCTATTTGATGATAAGGAAGGTCGCCACTATTTTTATACCCGATCGATCATGCCAGAAAGCTTTATTTTGACGCCAAAAAATTCACCTGAATGGGCGAGTGATCGAGAGCAGTTGTGGAATGAAGTTGAAAAGAAAGATCGTAAATCAAACTCACGGTATGCAAAAGAGTTTAACGTGGCTTTACCGGTAGAATTAAGTGAATCCGAACAGAAAGAATTACTGACAAAATATGTGCAAGAAAACTTTGTTGATGAGGGCATGGTAGCCGACGTGGCAATTCATCGCGACCACCCAGATAATCCGCACGCTCATGTGATGTTAACCAATCGCCCATTTAACCCCGATGGTACTTGGGGACAGAAAACAAAAACCGAATACATTTTAGATAGTCATGGTAATAAAACTAAGACCCCTGCAGGGAATGTGAGAAACCGAAAAATTTGGTTGGTTGATTGGGATAAAAAAGAAAAAGTAACTGAATGGCGTCATAATTGGGCGGTTAGTGTAAATCAAGTTTTAGAGCAAAAAAACATTCCTGATCAGATCAGTGAAAAATCATTTGTGGAACAGGGAATAGCTGACACACCAATGCAACACGAGGGAATCAATAGAAAACGGCATGAAAGAAAGGCATTTAATCAACAAGTTAAGAACTATCGTAAGTCCAAAGATGGCTATAAAAATATGCAGGAGAAAGTAGTTAATCGAGGCCACTTGGATAGCCTAAGTAAACACTTCTCGTTTAACGAGAAAAAAGTGGTCAAAGAGTTAAGCCACGAACTGAAAGCTTATATTAGTTTGGAAAGTTTAGATGATAAGCGGCGCATGCTATTTAATTGGAAGAACAGTACCTTAATTAAACATGCAGTTGGTGAAGATGTGACTAAAGAATTATTGACAATTAACCAACAAGAAAGCTCATTAAAAAAGGCAGATGAACTCTTAAATAAAGTGGTCGATCGTACTACGAAAAAACTTTATCCAGAGCTTAATTTTGAACAGACCACGCAAGCTGAAAGACGAGAATTAATTAAGGAAACCGAAAGCGAGCAAACAGTTTTCAAAGGCAGTGAATTAAACGAACGTTTAATGAATATTCGTGATGATTTATTGACCCAGCAATTATTGACCTTTACCAAGCGGCCATACGTTGGCTGGAAGTTATTAATGCAACAGGAAAAGGAAGTCAAAATCGATCTGAAATATACGCTAATGATCCACTCTGATAGCTTAGAAAGCCTAGAACACGTCGATCAAGGACTACTAGAAAAGTATTCACCAACTGAGCAGCAAACGATTACTCGAGCAGTCAAAGATTTGCGAACAATAATGGCAGTTAAACAAGTCATTCAAACGCAATACCATGAAGTATTGAAAAGGGCCTTTCCCAAAGGTGATTTAGATGAATTACCAATGACTAAACAGGAACAAGCCTATACAGCCGTGATGTACTATGATCCAGCTTTAAAGCCATGCAAGGTTGAAACAATCGCACAGTGGCAGGAAAACCCACCGAGGGTTTTCACTACTCAGGAACATCAACAAGGACTAGCTTATTTATCGGGACAGCTTAGCTTAGATCAGTTAGAAAATCATCACTTACAACGGGTTTTAAAGCATGATGGCACTAAA
>NZ_BJDZ01000025.1 GCF_005405405.1 Lactiplantibacillus plajomi | reverse complement strand
CAACTTGAAGATGAGTATCAAACTCAAATTCAAAATTTAGTCGTGGCATAGGACAAAAAAGTCTCTATTTAAATTGTCTATTTTATTGACAGGGGACCAGGTGTCACTGTGGAAAAAGCATGTAGAATATTATCGGCGGCGGCTAAAACTCACCTAATAGAATATCATTTTTCAAACCCACAAGTGAAAGTTACACCAATTACGTCAAAAGAGTGGGCCATGTTGATGACTAATTTGACACGGATACCTGTATACAGGCGAGAAGAAAGGAGGGATATCGTATATTTACTTTGTTACAGTGAGTTTGAAAGATTATCGGTTTATCATTTTCAATCATTTCTGAATGTTTCAAAGGGTACGATTATAAGTGATATTAAGCAATTACGGCAGTACTTAAGTGATTTTAAAGTACGAGTTGATTATCAACGACAATCTGGGTTTTATTTAACTGGAAATGAATTGACCATTCGATCATTAGCACAGCAAGCTATTTCAAGATTATTTAATCAAAAGAGTGGTCAATTTGCATTGTACGATTGGATAAGAATTAATCAATTTACTAGTTTTTCGGCTATGCGTGATGAAATCATGGGATTAATCAGTAAATCTAACATGACCGTAGTACCGGAAAGATTAGATGAAATCACGTTCTTTTTATGTGGCACAGTCCCAAGACTATCTAAGTTAAAGATAATGCCAGTAAGTCAATATGATGTGCGCAGCTTGCGGCTATTTGCCGAGATTAAGGAATTTTTTCCAGTTAATCTAAGGAAAGATACTCTTGATAAGCAAACGCAGGAAAAAGAAAGCGCTTATATAACATTTTCTTTACTAACTGTGGCAGACGGTAATATTGAGAGCCCGATATTTGATGAATTTTTAGAATATTCTGCGAATATTATTCAAAAAATGGAAAAGTTAATGGGAATTGAGTTTAATGACTATCGAGATCTTTTGTTGAGCGTCTTCAATCATTTAGTTCCAGCCTATTTCCGAATTGTAATGGATTTTAGGGTGATTAACAATATTTTAGACAATGTGAAAAAAGAGTATAAGGATATATATATATTTACAAGGCAATCATTAAACGATTTGTCTAAGAGCTTAAATATTAGGCTTTCCGATTCAGAAGTCGCATTACTTACTGTTTTGTTTGCAGGCTCGGTGTATAACAACAGAGAAGAATATAGAAACGCTTGTAGGGCGATGATAGTATGCCCTAATGGGACCAGTTCATCAGTAATGCTTCAATCTGAATTAAAACAAATTTTACCAGCAATTAATTTTGAAAAAATTGGTACGATACGTGAAGTTGAAAATGTTGGGTCTCAACATTATGACATGATTTTTACAACGGTTGAATTAGAAGTTAGCGAATTGGACAGTAATAAAGTGTTTATTGTTCATCCACTTATGTCACAAGCAGAAAAAAACAAGCTCATTTATGATGTGCAAAAGCGTGTGTTATTACCAGAGCTTTCTGTCCCTAGTAGTACAGAGGTAATTGAAGCTATTAAACCGTATGTTTCCTTAAACCCAGGAGTTACATTAGAAGATTTATATAAAGCAGTTAATAGGAAGTTTAATAAATTTTGTGCAATTGAGGAAGATGATAGACCAATGCTAACAGACCTTATAACTAAAGATACTATTCAAGTAACTGATGAAAAATTGAATTGGAAAGAAGCAATTGCATTTGCAGCCAAACCTTTGGTTAAACAGGGGGCTGTAGAACCAAGATATGTAGATGCAATGATTGATAAAGTTGAACAGTATGGACCTTTTATCCATATAGGTCGTGGAATTGCAATGCCACATGCTCGACCAGAGGATGGTGTTAACAAAATAGGTATGTCGGTACTGAAAGTTAAACATCCAATTTTACTTCTTGATCAGGCAGAGCATGAGGTTTCACTCTTCATTTGTTTGGCAGCAATCGACAATACAACGCATTTGAGGGCGCTTTCAAGTTTAGCGGATATCTTATCGGATGAGAAAGTGCTGGATGAATTATTGAATGAAAATGATACAAATAAAATATTAAGCATTTTGCAAAAAGGAGATAAGTAAAATGAAAATTGCAGCTGTTTGTGGATCTGGATTAGGCTCAAGCTTTATGGTGGATATGAATATGCAGAGTATTTTAAAGGAAAAGGGGATTGGAAGCGTAGAGACAACACATTTTGATGTTGGGAGTGCTGTACCAGGTTCTGCAGATTATTTCTTTGTTGGTAAAGACTTAGAAAATAGTGTCCATAATTTAGATAACGTAATTGTACTTGACAGTATTATTGACAAAAAAGAACTAGGAGAAAAGCTCCAAAAAGTTTTAGACGAAAACGGTATTACTAAATAAAAAATATTGTGGAAGTTTTGAGAGGGGACGATTTTAATGAAGTCAGTACTTCAAATTATTGTGGATATTTTTAGTATCCCCGCCATATTGGTTGCGTTAATTGCTATTTTAGGTCTGTTATTACAAAAAGCGAAGTCTACTGAAGTTATCAAGGGCGGAATAAAGACTTTTGTCGGGTTTTTAATTTTAACGCAAGGCGCAAACATTATTACGTCAGCATTAACTCCGTTTGGCCAAATGTTCCAGCAGGCATTCCATGTTACGGGTGTCGTTCCAAGTAATGAAGCAATTATTGCTGTGGCCATTAAGAGTTTTGGAACGACAAGCGCTTTGATTATGGTTACTGGTATGGCCTTCAACATCCTTTTTGCAAGATTTACTAAGTTTAAGTATGTCTATTTAACTGGACATGCGTTCTTCTACCAAGCATGTATTATTGCAGTTATTTTAACTGGAGCTAAAATGAATAATGCCTTGATGATCTTAGTTGGTGGGGCGTTCTTAGGTATGGCTGGGGCAATTTGGCCGGCAATTTTGCAACCGTTTACAAGGAAAATTACAGGTACTGATGATGTAGCATTGGCCCATACAGGTAATTTTGGGTATATGATTTCTGCATTTGTTGGGAAAATTTTTGGTCGAAAAGGAAAGAAAACAAAATCTACTGAAGACATTAATTTTCCGCAAAGCTTGGCTTTCTTAAGAGATTCGACAGTAAGTATTGCTATTACCATGACGATTGTTTATGTCATTGTTGCAATTGTAACGGGGCCTGAGTACATTCAATCAAAACTGAGTGATGGTACAAACTATATCGTTTATTCTATTCAAGAAGCAGGATACTTTGCAGCTGGAGTTTACATCATTTTAGCAGGTGTTCGAATGGTCTTGGGTGAAATTATTCCTGCGTTTAAGGGAATCTCCGAACGATTAGTGCCAAATTCAAAACCTGGATTAGACTGTCCAATTGTATTCCCATATGCACCAAACGCTGTATTGATTGGGTTCTTCTCATCATTTATTGGCGGAATTGTCTCGATGATCATCATGGCATTTGCAGGTACAACAATCGTTATTCCTGGTGTTGTTCCTCATTTCTTCTGTGGTGCAACTTCTGCAGTTTATGGCAATGCGACTGGTGGAATCAAAGGCGCCGTGGCAGGCTCTTTTGTTCAGGGAGTAATTATTAGCTTTATGCCACTATTCCTAATGCCACTTGTAAGCAATCTTGGATTTACAGGTTCTACGTTCTCAGACACAGATTATGGTGTTGAAGGATTGCTACTGGGTCAGGCATCGCGTATGGGAGGACAGATGGCAATCATCGCTGTAACGGTTATTATCCTCATTATCATGTTTGCACTTACGGCGTTTAGTAATAAGAGTAAAAAAGTTGCGGATTAGTTCAATATATCGGAAAGTGAGTGTTTATATTGAAACAGGAAGAACTTCAAAAATTACAAAAATTAGCGGCTCATATTAGATTTGATGCAATTCAGGCTATTAAAAATGTAGGTCAAGGTCACATTGGCGGCTCTCTATCCATTTCAGATCTATTAGCAGTTCTATATGGTAAACAGATGAAATTTAATGCTGATGATCCAAACTGGGAATTGCGAGATCGACTAGTTCTCTCAAAGGGACATGCAGGTCCCGCGTTATATAGCGCACTTGCAATTTCTGGCTTTTTCGATGAAGAAAAATTAAGCACTTTAAATAAAGGCGGTACGTCATTACCGTCACACCCTGATCATTTACGTACCCCTGGTGTAGATGCCACGACAGGTTCTTTAGGACAAGGAACTTCCCAGGCAGCTGGTATTGCAACAGGATTGAAACTACGAGAATCAAAGAACTTTGTTTATTTAATTGTTGGTGAGGGTGAGCTCAATGAGGGACAATGCTGGGAAGCGTTTCAGTACATTGCAAGTAACAAGCTTGATAATTTAATTGTAATTATTGACGATAATAAAAAACAGTTAGATGGTTGGACGGATGATGTTATTAAGCAGTGGGATATTGCAAGTAAGATGAGATCTTTTGGCTTTAATACTATTCAAGTTAAAGGGGATAATCTGGAATCAATTGACGACGGCATTGAATATTTAAAAACTACAAAGGATACCGCAAATTGTATGGTTCTTGATTCTGTTAAAGGTGCTGGTGTTCCGTTATTTGAGAATATGGAGAACAATCATTCTGTGAAGTTTAATGATGATGAGCTTAATTCTCAGACGGATGAAGCATTAGCCAAATTGCAGTCTATCTACGAGGGGTAAAGTATATGTTTAAATTGGATGAAAGACGAGAAAATGGTAAAGAGTTGCGTAATGTTGTTGTAGATTCATTGATGGACTTAATGAACAAAAATGATAAAGTTATTGCGCTGGATGCTGACTTAGCAGGAGCAAGCAACTTTAATCGCATTAAAAGTGCTCATGGGAAATCATTTATCGATGTTGGAATTTCTGAGGCTAATATGATTGGTGTTTCTGCTGGACTTAGTCTAACGGGGTATACGCCATATGTGCATACTTTTGCACCATTTGTTGCACGTAGAGCATTGGATCAAGTTTACATGTCAGGCGCTTACTCTAAAAACACAATTAACATTTATGGTTCTGATCCTGGATTTAATGCAGGTTTTAATGGGGGAACACACACTTCTTATGAAGATGTTGCCATTATGAGATCGATTCCGGAAACGATTGTATGTGATCCTGCTGATGCAGTTCAAATGGAATGGATTATTAAGGAATTTAGTAATTTGGGTCAGGGAATCCATTATGTACGTGGAAATCGAAAGTCAGTACGGAATGTTTATGCGGAAAATTCCTCGTTTGAAATTGGAAAGGGAAATCTTTTATACGAAGGATCTGACTTACTGATTATTGCTACTGGGCAACTTGTTTCTGAAGCAATCGATGTGCATGATGAACTAAGCAAAATTGGTATTTCATCTGATGTAGTAGATATGTTCACAATTAAACCTTTAGATACGGATTTATTATTGGAACGAGCAAAGAACAAACGCGGTATAGTTACAATTGAAAACCATAACATTATTGGTGGATTAGGCAGCGCTGTATCAGAAGTAATGGCAGAAAAAATGGTTGGTGTACCATTACTACGCGTTGGTAACGAAGATTATTTTGGACAAGTAGGGACTCCGGACTACCTTCAACAAGCGTATGGTTTAACATCGAAACAGATATTAAGTAAGGTAAAAAAACATTTTTCGTTTTAATAGTGTAGTCGGCGAAAGGAAGCGTCACAGTGAAAAGTAGGATTTCGAAATATATTGATAATACATTGTTGGACCCAACTGCCACCGAAACTGAAATCACAAAATTAATTAGCGAGTCAATAGAGAATGGATTTGCTTCTGTCTGCGTTAATCCGTGTTGGACAAAGTTTTGTTCAGATAAGCTAAAACAGGCAGACGTCGATGTTGTTACCGTTATTGGCTTTCCTTTAGGTTCAACGACAACTGCCGAAAAAGTTTATGAGGCGAGTGAAGCTATAGAAGCAGGTACTGATGAAATTGATATGGTTATGAACATTGGTTTCTTCAAAAGTGGTAAATTAGCTGACGTGTCGCACGATATTCAATCCGTTTCAAAAGTAGCTCATGATAATAATTGCAAGCTTAAAGTTATTATTGAAGCAGGACTGTTGTCGGATGAAGAAATAGTTACTGCATGTAATATTGTCAGAGATGCTAATGCTGATTTTGTGAAAACCTCAACGGGATTTTTAGCAGGTGGTGCGACTGTACATGCTGTTAAGCTAATGAAACAGACGGTTGGAGATCAGTTAGAAGTAAAAGCTGCTGGGAAGATTCATAATTATACAGATGCTCAAAAGATGGTTGAGGCTGGTGCAACTCGCTTAGGTGCTAGTGCAGGAGTTCAAATTGTCAAGGAAGAGTTATCGTTGATTAATAATTAGTTTTCTACCGTTTGTAGCTTTTTAAGATATGCTAAGGTATGGTGGTTGTATTGAGTATTGATCTGCTAGTAGTTGATATAGATAGGACTAACTTAAAATCGAAGAATGAAATATTTCAAGTGAAAGGTTTTATTTATGGGAAAACAAGGTTGGCTATTTGTACAGCCTCAACCTATCATGATACTAAGATCAGGTTGGAAAAACTTGAATTGAGTCGATGTGAGAATACCTACATGATTTGTTCAAACGGTAGTATGACTTTTACAACAGATGGACGGTTAATTGATGCACGTCCATTAACGGATAATACTAGTAAGAAGTATGCCGTGCAAGTCCTTCATGAAAAGTTAGGGTTAAAAAAGCCAAAGATTAAAATGGTCAATCTATAAGAAATGTAAAATATTTTTATTTGGTTTATATGATTTTCAGAGCAGTGTTTCGAAATATCTGTTGCTTGTAATCAAGTATATCTTGGTTACTAGTAACGGATATTTTTATTTATTGTACAAATCAGCCAATAAACTACAATTATATTATTTGTCTGAAACAGCAATTTAATTAATTATTGAGTTGTCGAATGAGATGAAACGCACACAGAACATTCTTAGATGGTGATTTAGTCAGGCAAAATAAATAGCTGCTAGTTCGAAACAGCTTGTATAGTTTAAATTGTGGTAATGGTCAATCCTCATATTAAACGTCCTTGGGAAACAAATTTACGGATCGTACAGCTTTGATTGTCGTTCTTAGGGTGAGTATAACTATGTAAAATAGAATTACTATGTTAGTTACTTGAGACGAGTTACAGACTTAGAATCATTATTAAAAGTCACGATTTTGGAGTTGTCATCGTGAATGATGCTTTCCGTAGCGACTAACTTATTTGATTAAAATCGTCCGATTTTTTTTACTGGATACTTATTAGCCCTTTACTAAATCGTCGTACTAATAGTCAACTTTAGTCTGCTCGACAGTCGCGTTTGGTGGATATTTAATAGATTAACCCAAGGAGTGCTTAACAAAGGGGGGCTTATCTGACTCGACAGCGTAGCTTCATAAATATTAGTCGGCTCTAGCCGGCTTTGATCAGTGTAGTAAGCGACCTGTGTATCGAGGGGGAGGTGTTATTAGACTTAAGTCAGTGAATGAAACTTCCAACATGTGACCCCGTGGTTTTCGATGTAGTTTTACAAGTGGTTGATGCCAGATAAGCCGTACAATGGTTCTTTGTCAGTATTCGAAAAATGCATATTGAAATATTTGTGTTAAGCAAGATTGACAAACTGTTCTATTTTAAATTTAGGACTAACCATACTAGTATTACGGCGTAGCTTCTAAGTGATTTACCGGTAAAAATTAATTGCCGGATTGGTGTGTGATAATAAAATTGAAGTTGTTAGTTATAACTAATAACGGTATTTGGGTCATGAGGGTTGCTCTTTCTATTGTTTAGAAACGATAAGAAAGAGCGACCTTCATGGCCATTTTATAGTCTCTTACGTTTCGTACTTAGATTTTAAATCTTGTAAAAATTTTTGTTTTTACAAGTTTCATATTGATGATTGCTAATCAAGCCTTATTGTAATGTGGTTTTAAATTGGTGTTTTCAGACTAAATCCCAATATGTGAAAGAAAATTTTGTGTTGATAATGTTCAAGTGTCAAAAAAATATGGAGAATATAAATCGCATAAACGCCGGTATGAAAGGTAGTTTGAAAGTTTCAATATAACATATATGATTTTTTTTGTGAAAAAGCATTGACACGTAAGCGTTTTCATACTAATGTAACAAGTGTTCAAGAGGTTAACAAATGTTAAGGAGAGTGCTTAATTATGACTTTGTATAAACAGTTACAACAACGTGAAGCAGAAAATAATCCGATTAAGGTTGGGGTTATTGGTGCTGGTCAAATGGGATTTGGGATGATTTCTCAAATCGCAGGAATCCCTGGTATGGTTGTTAAGGGTATTAGTGATATTAACATCAAAAATGCTGAACGCGCCCGTGATTCTTTTAATGCCAACTCAAAGAAACCAGAAGAGATTCTTCTATCAACCGATTTCAAACAAATTGTTCATTCTGATCAAGTTGAAGTAGTTGTAGATGCAACTGGTGTGACCGAAGTTGGGGCACAATTAGCACTTGAAACATTGATTGCCAAAAAACATTTAGTTTTACTTAACGTTGAAATTGACGTTACCATTGGACCGTTAATGAAGAAATTATATGATGCTGGTAACCTTGTTTACACGGGTTCTGATGGTGATGAACCTGCCGTGACAACTGGATTATTCGAATTTGCTAAGTCAATGGGTATGAAAGTGTTAGTTGCTGGTAAGGGTAAGAATAATAAGATTAAGTTGGAAGCTAACCCAGATACTGCTAAGGCAGAAGCAGATAGTAAACACATGTCGCCACATATGTTAGCTGCTTTCCAAGATGGGACTAAGACAATGGCAGAAATGACCTTGTTATCAAATGCCACTGGGTTAACTCCAGATATTACTGGTATGCACGGTATCAAAGGCGACTTGGACGAAACTGTTAAAGACTTAGACTTGAAAGAAAACGGTGGTGTTCTTGACAACTTTGGCGTTGTTGAATACGTTGATGGGATTGCGCCAGGTGTCTTCGTTATTGTTGAAGGTCAAAATGAAGGCGTTGCCAATGAAATGAATTACTTGTTGAAGAAGGGTGATCGGAAACATCACATTCTTTATCGTCCATTCCACTTAGCTAGTTTGGAAACACCACTTACAATTGCTAAGGCGGTTCTTAACCATGATCATGCCATTGTTCCAATCGGTGCACCAGTTTCAGAAACTATTGCTGTTGCTAAGCGTGACATTAAAGCTGGCGAAACAATTGATGGTATTGGTGGTTACTCAGTTCGTGGTGTCATTGAAAAGTATGAACAATTTGTTGAAAATGAACACGTTCCAGTTGGCTGCATCACTGGTAACACGATTGCAAAGAAAGATATTAAGAACGGAACACCACTTACAAAAGACTCCGTAGAATTAGATTCTAACGCAGTTGTTGTGAAGTTGCGTGCACTACAAGATCGCGTCTTTCATTAAATAGAAGTTCTATGAAAAGTAATTACACGGGTCGAATGCAGTTGTAGGTTTATTTATAAAGAGACTGCAATATAAGCGGAAAATGCTTATTTGAGAAAGGTGTAATTACTTTTCTTTTATAAATCAATGAAAGCGCTAACAACGGAGGGAATACAAATGAAAACAAAAATTACAAATATTGGTGAAGGTGTACAAGAATTATTAGACGGTGGTGTATTAATTATGTTTAATCCGAATGCACCTCAAGAGTTGCAAGATGTTGCAGCGTTACACGAAAAGCAAACTAATGATACAAATGTTTTGCATGAAAATGGAAAAATTATTTTTGGTAATCAGGAGTTCAATATTGATTTTGTCGGTAGCGAAGCGAATAAAAACTTTGACAACCTTGGTCATTTGTCAATCTATTTTAATAATACTGATGAAGACATGGGTAAGTTACCTGGCTCTGTATTTGTTTCATCTTCAAAAGTTAGCGTGCCTGAAGTAACGGTAAACCAAATCGTTGAAATTCAGTGATTTAGAAAGAGTAGAGGTAAGTTATGGATTATTTAACAACAGCGGCGTCAGCGTTTATTGGATTATTTAAGGCTGGCGGAAAAGTTTTCATGGGGTATATGACAGATATCATCCCCCTATTGATTACAGCTATTAATGCATTGGTAAGCTTCATTGGTGAAGATCGTGTCAATCGCTTTATGTCAAAACTGACTAAATTTACTTTGTTACGTTATACATTGCTACCTATATTAGGTGTGTTCTTCTTTACTAACCCAATGTGTTATACAGCAGGACGTTTCTTACCTGAAAAGTATAAGCCTGCTTATGTTGATTCATGCGTTTCTTTCTTACACCCGGTTACAGGATTATTCCCACATGCCAACTCGGCAGAGTTATTTGTGTTTTTAGGTATTGCTAGTGGCTTTAGTAAGGCTGGGGGAGATCAGACGAAGCTGGCCATGTTATACGCTCTTACCGGTATAGTTGTTATTCTTATTCGTGGGATTGTCACTGAGCGCTTTAGTATGTTTTTCTTCAAACGAAATGGAAATACTAACATTTTAAATCAGGAAATGGATGTTAATGATTTGAAGAAGACAAATGCAAAGGAGGCTTAACCATGAGTAATTATAAAAGTGTTACCGTTAATAAAGGCAGTCACGGTTGGGGTGGGCCGTTAGTTATTCAACCTACTGATGAAAAGCCTTATGTTATCAGTGTTACTGGCGGTGGTATTGATCCAGTTGCTCAAAAGATTGCCGATTTGACTGGGGCTAAAGTGGTCGATTCATTTGAAAATCCTATTCCAAAGGAGCAAACTTTTGCTGCTGTTATTAATTGTGGTGGGACTGCACGGAGTGGTGTATATCCTAAAATGAAGATTCCCACTATCAATACAGTTGCTATTACGCCTGCTGGGCCGTTGGCAAAATATATTAAAGAAGACATTTTCGTATCAGGGGTAGACAGTAGTAATGTTGATGCTGGTGGAGAAGCGCTTGAGAAGGATACTTCCGAAGAGTCCGAGCCACAAAAACAAGATACTGCAGCAGCAACAGTTACAAATAATTCAGGATCAAGTAAAAAGGAAGAAACTGGATTTTTGAAGCTTATTGATGTAGTTGGTAAAGTTGCGGGAGACTTTGTCAATACGTTTTATCAAGCTGGTCGAGATACAATCGACACTTTAATTAAAAATGTTTTACCATTTATGGCGTTTGTTGCGACGTTAGTCGGTATTATTAATTATTCAGGCATTGGTAAGGTACTTGCTAATATTTTAAGCCCACTAGCAGGTAATATTGTTGGCTTAGTAATATTGAGTATCATCTGTGCATTACCATTTTTGTCTCCGATTTTAGGCCCTGCGGGTGTTATTGCAGCGGTCGTAGGTACCTTAATTGGTCAACAAATTGGTACGGGTGTTGTTCCAATGTATCTGGCATTACCAGCTTTATTTGCGATTGATGCACAAGCAGGATGTGACTTTATTCCAGTTGCATTAACTTTGGGTGAGGCTGAACCGGATACAATTACTTCTGGTACACCTGCCATGTTGTTTTCAAGATTATTAACTGCACCGATTGCGGTTTTAATTGCGTATGGCTTTTCGTTTATGCTGAGATAGTGTATATATAGGGGAGGATTACCATGAATGGGTTATTATTTGTGCTATTTTTGATTATTATTGCGGTACTCAGGCAGATTTTAGGTATTATCAATAGCCGAGTTTATACGACTGAATACCGTGATATCTTACAGGATAATCAAAATGGATTTTTCGGTGTTGGTCAATATCAGCCAAAATTTAAGATTAGTGAAGTTTGCCTGGTTGTGATTGATTCAAATAATACCATTAAGGACTGTAGAATAATTCGTGGTATATCTATCTTTGCAAGGTTTCATTATTATGAGGATGTAATTAATCAGAACGTAAGTAGTGCTAAAGTATTAAGTAGTCGTCATCATCGAGTTATACAGGAAGCAGCAGCAAATGCACAACGACAGATCATAAACAGCTAACAGCGCACTTCTATTTGTGATATTTAGATTGAAGTGTCTCACGATATGATATAAGTTAGCTATTGATTTTGTTGGTAGTTATCTATATTAAGTGAGGCCTATATGTAATGAAAAATGAATCGGCAAATCGTGACTTGTTACTTAGAGCTGCGATACTATATTATGAACAGAATATGACACAAGAGAAGGTTGCCAAGACAATTGGTGTGTCGCGCCCTGCGGTTTCAAAAATTCTTCAGCAGGCAAGAGATAGTAACTTGGTTGAATTTTTTGTGAAGGATCATGATAAAGAGGTAGTGGAATTAGAACTAAAGATACAGGAAAAATATCATTTGAATAGTGTACGGGTAGTATCGACACGTTTTAATAGATCAACAGATGCAATTTTTGATCAAGTTGGTTTATTGGGTGCTCAGTATTTGAAAAGCATTTTAAAAAAGAAAATTAAAATAGGGATAGGTTGGGGAAATGCAATATCTCATTTTGTAGACGAGGTAGATTACCAAAAGTCAGAACAAGCAGTAATTGTTCCGTTAGTTGGCGGTATGGGTTTGCTGAATCTAAATATTCATGCAAATTATTTAGTCTCAGAGCTTGCTAGTAAACTGGATTCTCAATATTCTACTTTTTATGCGCCGGTTATAGCAGATACTGCGGAGAATGCGAAAGATTTACGGCAGACTTCATTAGTGTCATCGGCACTTAAAGCCGCAAAAAGTGTTGACGTGGCATTTATTGGTATTGGTAATGATGTTCGTGAATCAACATGGTGTAAACTAGGATATATCACCAAGAATGAAACGGATGAATTAGAGCGTGTTGGTGCAATTGGTGATGTGGTGTCAGATTTCTTTAATTCAGATGGAAAAACAGTAAAAACTGATTTTTCAAAACGATTAATTGGTATTACAATTAACGATTTGAAAAAAATTTCTGATGTAGTTGTTATGGCAGTTGGTGAGCAAAAGGCGGCGGGAATTCAGGCAATGTTAGATCAAGGTGTAATTAATACGCTGTTTATTGACTGGGACATTGCAGAAAATTTATGTTTGTAGTCTACGTGTGTTTTAATTTTGAGTAGATATTAACAATATAGCAACTAAACATTAGTTCTTGAGGTTCCTTGTAAAGAGGCGAACTAATTTAGGATTAAAGTTTACATGTACTAGCCAGCGTCTTTGCACGCTGGCTTTTGTATATATAAATTGTGGCTCTTTGTCAATGTCAAGGGCAGTTATAAAATGTAGGTTTATGGCGGTTTAAAAATGTAGGTTTTGGGCGGTTAATTAACACCTTTTAATCGATAAGACTTTCCGGTGATCTTGACAACATGCACATGGTGAACTAAGCGGTCAAGAATAGCCGCTGTAACTGCCGGATTTTGAAATATTTCTACCCAGCCGGAAAGATCGCTGTTACTGGTTATAATCGTCGAATGTCGTTCATAACGGGCATTTATGAGTTGAAAAAAGAGATTAGCTTCGTCGTGCCCGATGGGCAAATAGCCGATTTCATCGATAACCAAAAGCTCATAACGGGCATATCGGCTAATACAACGCTCTAAGGTGCCTTTCTCGTTGGCAGTCCGTAATCTCAATAACAGTTCATGACAATTGATGAAGAGTACCCGTTTACCTTGATGGCAGGCTTCAATCCCAATGCCAATTGCTAAATGTGTTTTACCGACCCCCGGACTACCAATAAAAATTAGGTTTTCTTTCTTCTCCAGAAACGCTAAGTCTTGAAAACCAAGTACCTCTTTCTGATTGATGCTAGGCTGAAACTTAAAATCAAAGCCCTTTAGTGTTTTAGCTTGGGGAAAACGTGCACGTTTTATAATACGGGCTATCTGCTGTTCTTGATTCCAGTCTATCTCGGCATTAGTTAGCGCCAACATGGCCTCTGTAAAAGGCATTTGCTGTTGATTTATTTGATCGACGTACTCAGGCAAATAGGCCGCCATTTTAGTGAGTCCTAAGGACTCCAGGTTAATCAGTAGCTCTTGAAATTTACTAGTCATTTTCATCACCTTAAACTTGGTCATATTCTGTTAAATGTTCTTCAATGTATGCCTGTATATCCTGCTCACTCTGGCCCTTTAAAAGGTCTGAGCCCAGTATCCGAACACGGTCATGATTTTCATAATTGAATTGATTTGTCGTTATTTTGTGCGAACGAATCAATTCTCCGCTATAATAAATTTGGATACGCTGCTCATCATCGGTCAGCTCAATATCGACTGTGCGACCAATGTAGCGTGGATCAACGGAGTACTTACATTTACGAAAGTTAACCATCGATTCTTTTGAGACGATACGGGTAATATCTTCCTCGAAGAATGGTTTTAAAAGGTTAGCTGGGAGTTTATGTAAGTACTCCTTTTCTTCATGCTCCCACATATCTAGCGGAACCTGATTGGTAACTTGAGATACCTCAAGATTCAAATCCTGGCAGAGATCAGTCACTAAGTTATTTAATTCCACCTCATCTTCAAATTCATAGTTATACGGCCGTAATCTTTCCATTGTTCTGGCTAAGGCTTCAACGACGCCCTTAGTTTGTGGGCGGAATACCCTACATGCAATCGGATTATAGCCGGCATCGTGGCTAAATTGACGAAATCGTTCATTAAAGACTGCTTTACCAAAACTAGATTTAGTATGATCGACAACCTGTTTCATATTATCGAACCAGACTTCTGTAGGAACCCCTCCAGTAGCTTTAAAAGCGTCATTAAGGCACTGAAAGAGGGTATCCTGGCTACGTTCAAAGACCAAACTGATATACTTTCGTTTTGAAAAGGGAAGTACATAAAGAAAAATGTTGAAACGAACTGGTTTGCCTGCCTTGTTGTATAGTGTCATTTCCTCTTTCCAGTCAACTTGGGCCGATAGGCCCGGCGTGTGTTCAACTCGAATGGTGGCTTTATGAGTTTGCTCTTTGCGGACGGTAGCACAGTATTCTCGAACGATTGTGTACTTACCCTGAAATCCTTTCTTCTGAATAAATTTGTAAATTGACTGAGCTGAACAATTCAGGTCTAATTTACGGCAGATGATGTCTCTATAATTATCCAACAAGCTAGCCCTTTTACGCTTTACGGGCATGGCATTTTTACCTCTCAGTGCTTCTTCGTAAGCTCTTTTAGCGGTTCGGTAATCAACACCATATTGTCTCCCAAGTGCTGCATAATTTGGCTTAATTTCGTTATTCACGTACTGTTTCGCTCCTTCGCGGATATCATGTCTCACATTGAAAACCTCCTCTTCAATGTGATTCATAATATCAAAAAATGTAGGAAAACCGACAATTCTCTCGCCGCCATTTTCCTACATTTTATAACCGCCATGCACATCAACCGGTATTGATGGGGATTAATTTGAGAATCCAATTCATTTACGAATTGGGTCCTTTTTTTGTAATGTTGATTCTAAATGAGATTTGAATTCGATAGATAAAATTTTACCTGTTTAGATAACCATATGCAGGTCGTTTAATCTGTTTGGTTAATACCCTCGATGGGACCTTTTGACAGCCGTGTTTAAGCGTCCGGTATTCGTGGGTATCTGGTTTGAACTGTTTCATCAGTTGAACTCGGGTCTGATTGAGAGATTGCAACGTCTGAAAGTTATCGGTCACTAGTTTGGCGTTGGGAAATAGTTCCCGTACGACTGGCTGATACTGGGAATTAAAATCCATAACAACGCGAATCATTTGCTGCTGATAAAGCTCATCTGATTGCTGGTGGATCTGAATTCGCCGATACAAAGAGTTACTGGTGATCCGCTGAAAACTGGCTGAGTGCCTTATCCGAGTAATCATAACCGCCGAACAATCGTATTGGTTGAAACGTTATATTGAGCCGCAATGCTACTCATCGTGTGATCTTCAGTCAAGGTCAAATCAATGGCGTGAAGAACATTTTCTGAGATTTGATGTTGTTTTTTTCTAATGAAGTTTCTGCCAGAACCGTGGCACCACAAGTTTTACAGATGAAAGGTTGTTTTCTTAAGTTGAAGATTGTAATGAGTTCACTAACACGAGAAAGGCGAATGTTAACTAGTTTATGCCTATTTTTAAGCATGGGAGTTTGGCCACAGCGTGGGCAATATTTAACATCATAGGTTAGTACCCCGCTAACTCTTAAAATTCTTTTTACAAGGTCATGCGTGACTAATGTTTTGATCGACTTGATTGTAGCATAGGACGGTATGTCTTTTTGTTGTACAAAAAAATGGTATTGATGGATCTTGTCCATCAACACCAAATACCATAGAGCCCTTATTGACACTTTTTATTCTGATTGAGAACATCTTAGAATCTAAGACTATAGAAAAAAACTCCAAACCAGGCACTAGGTTTGGAGTTTTAAAAACTTAGAAAGAGATTTTAAAAATTAATTGTTACTTTAATGGCGTCCATTTCCAGTTAAGCACTTCTGGTAAGTCGTCACCTTCAGCACGAATGTAATCGTGGTGCTTGTCTAATTCACTGTTCATTTCTTGAATAAGATGTGCGCCCTTAACGGCGTATTCAGGTGAGGCTAACAAGGCAGCCTTAACTAAGTGGAAGCGGTCGAGTTCGTTACGTACACGCATGTCGAATGGTGTCGTAATGTCACCTTCTTCACGGTAGCCGTGAACGTGTAAGTTATGGTTGTGACGATCGAAGAAGATGGTCTTTACTAAGTCATCGTAAGCGTGGTATGCGAAGATAACAGGCTTGTCCTTAGTGAGGAAGGCGTCGAATTCAGCGTCTGATAAGCCACGAGGGTCATCCTTCTTCAACTTCAAGAGGTCAACAACGTTAATGAAACGAATCTTCATTTCTGGGAAGTTAGCGTGCAAGATTGAAACGGCAGCTAAACTTTCAGTAGTAGGTTCTGAGCCGGCAGTTGCAAAGACAACGTCAGGTTCTTCACCGTTATCGGTACTTGCCCAGTCAACAACGCCTAAACCATCGTTAACTAAGTGCTTAGCTTCATCCATCGTGAACCATTGTGGACGTGGGTGCTTGCTTGCGATGATCAAGTTGATCAATTGCTTACTTTGGATAGCTTTATCAAAAGCAGCAATTAAAGTGTTGGCATCGCCTGGAAGGTAAGCGCGAACGTAACCGGTCTTCTTTTCAGCCAAGTGTGAAATGATACCTGGGTCTTGGTGAGAGTAACCGTTGTGGTCTTGTTGGAAAGCAGTTGATGAAGCAATCACGTTCAATGAAGGTACATCGGCACGCCATGGTGTTTCTTCATGGGAATTCCGTAACCACTTGAAGTGTTGGGTCAACATTGAGTCTACGACCCGCAAGAATGATTCGTAACTTGCAAAGAAGCCGTAACGACCAGTTAAGTTGTAGGCTTCCAACATCCCTTCGTCCATGTGTTCTGACAACATGGAGTCAATGATCCGGCCTTGAGGTGCTAATAAAGCATCGTTTGGTTCGTGAATTGGTTCCATCCATTGACGGCGAGTGTCTTCAAAGGCAGCGCCTAACTTGTTAGATAAGGTTTCATCAGGACCCCAACCACGGAAGTTCTTGTTATGTTCGTTTAACTTGATTAAGTCACGAATATACTTACCTAATTCGGTCATATCAGAACCGTCTTCTTTACCATGTTCCTTGTTATCAAGAGCATAGTCATCGATGTTTGGTGTGATAAGATCCTTAGTCAACTTACCACCGTTAGTAACGGGGTTGGTTGACATCCGAGCGTCTTTAGCTGGTACAATTGCTTCAATTTCGGGCTTCAAAGCACCGTTTTCGTCGAATAATTCTTCTGGCTTGTATGACTTGAGCCATTCAACCAACTTGTCAGCGTGTTCCATGTGGTTACCGTCAACAGGAATTGGAATTTGGTGAGCACGGAATGAACCTTCAATTGGTTCGCCGTCCCATGACTTAGGGCCAGTCCAGCCCTTAGGTGCGCGGAAGACGATCATTGGCCACTTAGGACGTGATTGGTCATCGTTGTCCTTGGCATTCTTGCGAATAGCCTTGATTTCTTCAATAACCTTATCCATTTCGGCCGCCATTAACTTGTGCATCTTGGCAGGGTCGTCACCTTCAACAAAGTGAGGATCCCAGCCAAGGCCCTTAAAGTAGTCTTCAAGTTCTTCATGTGATTCACGTGAAAGAACGGTTGGGTTAGAAATCTTGAAACCATTTAAGTTCAAGATTGGTAATACAGTCCCGTCTGAAATCGGGTTGAGGAATTTGTTAACTTGCCAAGAAGTTGCCAATGGACCAGTTTCTGATTCACCATCACCAACAACGGTTGCGGCAATTAAGTTCGGGTTATCCAAAACCGCACCGGCACCGTGTAAGATTGAGTAACCAAGTTCGCCACCTTCGTGGATTGAACCTGGCGTCTTAGGATCGGCATGGGAAGCAACCCCGCCTGGGAATGAGAATTGCTTGAATAAGCGCTTCATACCAGCGGTATCCTGGGTAATCTTTGGATAAGTTTCGGTATAACTACCATCTAAGTAGGAGTTGGAAACCATAACTTGGCCACCATGACCCGGGCCTTCGATGTAGAACATGTCCAAACCATACTTGTTAATGACCCGGTTCAAGTGGGCGTAGATGAAGTTTTGACCAGCAATCGTGCCCCAGTGGCCGATTGGGTGCACCTTAACATCAGAAGCCTTCAATGGCGTCTTTAATAATGGATTGTTTTTTAAATAGAGTTGACCAACAGATACATAGTTAGCAGCACGCCAATACTTGTCGACGAGATTTAAATATGAGTCTGAAGAATAATCAACGGATGTGTCTTTAACTGTTTCACTCATTATTTTGCAACTCCTTTGCAAATGTTTGTTTTATTTATCATTACGGTTACTATGATAGCGGTTCCAATTATAAAGTCAAGAGAATTTAGAAAAAACGTTTAGACAAATTATTTTAATTTCTTGTTGGATGCGACGAGTACAGGTACGGAAGCACTTTTTAAGTCACTTTCCATTTTGGATTCTACTTGGCAATCCGAGATTAAAACATCAATAGCATTTACGCCTGCAGTTTTATACATGGCATTTTTCTTAAATTTAGTATGATCAGCCAGAACAACTTTAGTTCTGCAATGTGTCATCATCTTCTTTGAAACTTCGACTTCTTCCACGTAATGGTTGGTAATTCCAGCTTCGAAACTAACACCACCGCAGCCAAAGAATCCAATGTCGGCATATATGTTGTGAATATTATCGAGTGTGATTGGTCCTGATAGAGATCCCTCACTTGTCCGCATACTTCCTCCGAGTACGACCATTTGTATATTTTTTATGAATTGCAGTGAGGTTACGACAAACGAGGAGGTAGTAATAATCGTTAAATTTTGAAGTTTACTATGTTTTATTGCCTCTGCAACTTGAAAAGCGGTTGTACCATAATCAATAAAGACAGAATCACCATTATGAATTAACGAAACCGCACTTTCTGCAATTTTTTTCTTTTCAGATACTTCTTGATGCTGGCGCTTTCCATATCTGGTCTCGCTAATGCTTTCAGGCAAAGTAGCACCACCACGAACAGCATGGACGAGGCCTTGTTGATCAAGAGTATAAATATCTTTTCGTATTGTTTCCCTAGATACGTTTAACTGCTTACTGATATCTGAAATTCGGACACTTTGGGATCTGTTAAGTAAATCAATAATATATTTCTCTCTTTGAGCAACTTCCATCGACTTCATCTCCATACTGAATTGAAATTAACAGAATAGTATAACAGTTGGCGTTTTTTTGCAAATAAAGATGATTAATATAATTTGGCAATGTATTTATTGGCTTGCAAAATTATATGTTGATAAAAGTATTGTAATTTAAGCTTTTATAATAGCCTAAAGTAGTAGAAAAATCATTTGCAATTGAATTTTGCAATGCAATGCTTCGATAGTGAAAATAATCACTTGATCTTTTTTAAAGAAAATGCTTGCAAAGCAAATGCAAAATGATACAATTTAGACATGAAAGCGATTACAGCGCTTTGAAATGAAAGGAGTGGAAGAAATTGACAACAAATAATACGGTTGAAGTTAGCGATTATTTACGTGATCAGTTAATCTTCCTGCATACATCGTTTAAGAGTACAGATGAATTATTTGGTGCTGTTAGTGATGTTGCGAAAGAGAATGGATTTGTAACGGATCAGTTTTTACCTAAAATCACAAAACGTGAGGCAACTTTTCCAACGGGTTTGCAACTGGAACATCGAGGAGTAGCAATTCCTCATACGGATGCGGATACCATCAAGAAAGAGTTTGTGGCTGTTGTTGTAAATGATCAACCCGTGAACTTTAAACGTATGGATGACCCTAGTCAAGAAGTTGGAGCAAAGTTGGCATTTGTGTTGGGACTTAATAAGCCACACGCGCAACTCGAAATGTTGCAAGCACTTATGTCGATTATTCAAGATGATGCGTTAGTTGAAAAATTGGAAAATGTTGATTCTGTATCAACTGTTCATGAATTACTAAGTAATAAAAATTAAAAATATAGGAGTGTATTATTATGACCAAAAAAGTAAATGTATTAGTTGCATGCGGTGCTGGGATTGCTACTTCAACCGTTGTTATGAGTAAGGTAGAACAATTATTTAAAGATAACAATATTGACGTAAACTTAATGCAAATTAAGATTGCTGAGGCTGCATCTAAGCAGGAAGATGCTGATATGTTAATCTCAACTACTGTATTACCAACTACGTATAGTATTCCTACTATTAAGGCGATGGGTTATTTAACTGGTATCGGTGTCGATAAGCTAAATAAGGAAGTTATTGATACTGCTAAAAAGATTCAAGACGAAGCAAATTAATTAATTTACGGAGGTATAAATCATGCAGCAAGTTGGGAATGTTGTTCAATACGTTTTGAACATGGGTGCATCTGTCATGCTCCCAATCATGATTTTTATTATTGCTCTTATTTTTAGAGTTAAACCAGCGAAAGCTTTACGATCTGCTTTGACGATTGGTATTGGGATGGTTGGTATTAACTTAGTTATTAATTTATTAACAACTAATATTGGTCCGGCTGCTAAGGCCATGGTTAAGAGATTTGGTTTTAACTTAACTATTGTTGATGTTGGTTGGCCGTCAGCCGCAGCCGGTGCTTGGGCACAACCGATTTCTTCAATTTTGATTCCAATCCTATTGGTTGTTAACATTATTCTTATTCTATTGAAAGTTACTAAAACACTGGATATTGATATTTGGAACTATTGGCACATGGTTGCTGCCGGCTCAGTTGCGTATATTGTAACGAAGAGTTGGGTATTTAGTATTATTTCAGCTATTTTATACATGATTTTCTGTTTAGTAATTGCCGATAGAACGGCAAAAAGTGTTCAAGATTTTTATGGTCTAGAAGGAATTAGTTTTCCTACCGGTTCTAGTGATGCCTTTGGTTTGATTGGTATTCCTGTTGCTTGGGTTGTTGCACGTATCCCTGGGCTAAAGAACTTGCATGCTGATGCTGAAACTATTCAAAAGAAATTTGGTATTTTTGGTGAACCAATGATGATGGGTATTATTATTGGTGCAGCTATTGGTTTACTAGGTGGATACGATGTTGCCGGAGTTTTGAAACTTGGTATTAACATGGGTGCCGTTATGATGCTGATGCCACGGATGGTTAAACTATTAATGGAAGGCTTAATTCCAATTTCTGAATCTGCACGTGACGTTTTGACGAAACGTTATGGTGAAGATCGTGAAATTTACTTAGGGATGGATGCTGCACTTTCAACGGGTGCTCCTGCAACTCTTGCTACAGGTTTGTTGCTTGTTCCAATTACTTTATTTATTGCCGTTATCCTTCCAGGTAACCGTGTCTTACCTTTCGGTGACTTGGCAACCATTCCATTCTATGTTTCATTGATTGTTGCTTCACGTAAAGGTAACATTATTCACTCAGTTATTTCAGGAGCAATTGTTATTACTTTAGCATTATTAATGGCTACGGACTTTGCTGATGTTCATACTGCAATGCTTGAAGGTGTTGTTAAGATGCCTGCAGGTTCAACCCAAGTTTCATCACTTGATATGGGTGGTAACTTCTTGAACTGGATTCTATTGAAGCTAGCAGATGTTTGGAACGCGGTATTTTAGTTTGGATTAATTGATTTGGTAAAAGAGGTTATTTATGATGAAAGCTTCAATGCTAACAGCGCTTAATAAATTCGAAGTTCGTGATATTGATATTGCGGATCCTAAAGAAGACGAAGTTCAAGTTCAGGTTATGGCTGCAGGAACTTGTGGTTCTGATAGTCATAAAATGAAATCTGGGTGGAGATACGGATACCCTTCTGTTATGGGACATGAATTTGCTGGCAAAGTTGTTAAAGTTGGTAAAAATGTTACAAATGTTTCTGTTAATGACAGAGTTGCGGTTGCGCCTTTTAAGCCTTGTTATCATTGCTACTACTGCAAGGTTGGAATGTTTCAAATGTGTGAAAACTATTCCATGTTAGGACAACAAGAAAATGGTGGTTTTGAACAATTTGTAAACGCTCCCGCAGCAAATGTGTTGAGTATTGGTGAAATGTCGTATGAAGACGGAGCTTTGATCGAACCAATGGCCGTTGCAGCCCACGCTGTTTTTGGAATTGATGCAAAAATTGGTGATACTGTGGCAGTGTTCGGTTTAGGAACGGTTGGCGATTTAGTTGTCCGTCTCCTCCAGACCGCTGGTGTTAAAGATATTATCGGTATTGATATTGATGATGCGAAACTCCAAAAGGGTATTGAAGAAGGTTGCACGCACGTAATCAATTCAGCTAAAACTGATTTAGTTGAGGAAATTAATAAGTTGACTGACAATCGTGGTGTGGATATTTCTATGGAGTGCGCTGGATCAAAAATTACTGAAGAGCAGACCATGTTAGTTACAGCACGGCGAGGGAAAATTGGCTATGTCGGTATTGCATATGCTGATGTAACTTTACATCAACAAGCTTTTGAAAGCATTTTCCGGCATGAATTAACGCTTAAGGGGTTCTGGAATTCTTATTCCGCACCGTTCCCTGGCAAAGAATGGACAACATCAATTGATTTTGTAAATTCTGGGAAAATAAAGATTAATGATTTGATTACGCATAAATTTACTTTAGATCAAATGCAAGATGCGTATGACATGATTACTAGTCGTTCGGAATCATTCAATAAAGTTATGTTTTACCCGAACGGCATTGAAAGTGGAGAAAAATAGGTTTTAATCACTTGACGGAGGCGTAGTTATTTATGGATACAACAAAAACGATGGAAGCCGTTGTAAAAACGGATGCAGGTTATGACAACATGGAATTGAAACAGATTCCAATTCCTGAAGTGACGGGTGACAAAGTATTATTGAAGGTTGCCTACACGGGAATCTGTGGGACTGATATTCATACTTTCAAGGGTCAATACGCAAATGCCGTAACACCTTTAGTATTAGGTCATGAATTCTCTGGTAAAGTTGTTAAGGTTGGTCCTGACGTTAAGAATTTAAAGCCAGGCGACCGGGTTACTAGTGAAACGACCTTTGCAACCGATGAAACTTGTATTTACTGCCAAGACAAAGAATACAACCTTTGCCCAAACCGGGTTGGTATCGGGACCAAGGCTAACGGATCAATGGCTAATTATGTTTTAACCCGTGAAGAAAGTGCCCATGTTTTACCTGACAACGTTTCTTACAAGATGGCCGCGATGTCTGAACCATTAGCATCGTGTGTTCACGCAATGTACCAAAAGACACCATTTACCTTGCATGACAAGTTACTCATCATCGGTCCTGGACCAATGGGATTACTTTCATTACAAATCGCTAAAGAAATTGGTGCTTTTGTAATCGTTTCCGGTATTACTAAGGATGCTGATCGTTTACAAATTGCCAAGGAACTCGGTGCGGATATTGTTGTGGATACCCAAAAGGAAGACTTGGAAAAGGTTATCATGGATGCCACCGATGGCGTTGGTGTGACTAAGGTCTACGATTGTTCAGGTGCTACGCCAGCTGTTAACGCTGCATTGCCACTTATCCGTAAGGGCGGTACTTTCCAACAAGTTGGTTTGTTCTCAAAACCGTTAAACGAATTGGACGAACGCTCAATTATCCAACACGAAATCACTTACCGTGGTTCTCGTTCACAAAACCCATACGACTGGCCAATTGCATTGCACCTTGAAAGCAAGGGTGCAATTAACGAAGACGCCATGATTACGAAGGTCTTTGACCTCGAACACTGGCGCGACGCTTTTGATGCAATGATGGCTGGTAAGGAATTAAAGGTTATGATTGCGTCGAACCCAGACGATCCAGACTTAGCCGATTAATTCAGTTTTAAACAAATGACATATTAGTAATCGAATTACTACCTCCTTGTTTAAAGGTGCTAAGAGCTGTGTTCTTAGCACCTTTTTTCGGGAATTAATGCATTTTTTAAAGTAAGGAGTAAATTGAATGGCTTACCACGCAATTTTATTTGATATTGACAATACACTAATTAATTCTGCAAACTTAATAGCTGAAACTCTTAGAACGGCAGCAATTAAAGTTGAAAATGTTGAAGCTCCGTTAGAAAAATATCGGCAGTTAATTGGCCAACCGGGAGATAAGATTTTAAGAAGCTTTGGCGTAAAGGACCCAGAAACAGTTTTACGTTATTACATGAAGGATTTTACAAGCAATATGCATAAGTTGGTATATTTTCCGGGTATTGAGAGTTTGTTTGAAAAGTTGAAACATGTAGATTTGAAAATAGGTGTTGTTACTTCAAAGAATAGATTTCAATTTGATCAAGAGACAAAGTATTTTCCGATGATTGCGAATACTAAAATTGTAACGACCTCAGACTTAACTGCTAAGCCAAAACCAAGCGGTGATCCGTTAATTTATACAATAAAGACGAATGGATTAGATCCTAGTACGACGCTGTATGTTGGTGATAGTGTTTATGATATGCGAGCTGCTAATGAAGCAAAAATAGACTTTGCTGCTGCTGGATGGGGTGCGTTGCCCGATGAGAAATTTGAAAACGCAAAGTATCTGCTGAAGAAACCGGAAGATTTATTAAAATTGGTTTCACTTTAATATTAAGTCTTTAAAATAGTAAAAGGTGATAATTCCATCTGGTTTTATCACCTTTTTTAGCAAGTTAGACATTGTGGAAAGATTAGTTTACTGAGTCTCTAATTTGTCACTACCGCTACAATTTGCTTATACTGACCTGTAAGGGCTATCATTAATATATTAATGAACTAACCAGAAAGGGTGTTGATTAAATGTCACAATTTCCTGAAGGATTCCTATGGGGCGGTGCAACCGCTGCTAACCAACTAGAGGGTGGTTATCAAGAAGGCGGCCGCGGCTTGTCGATTGCCGACGCGCTGCCGGGCGGGAAGGACCGCTTTAAGATTGTCAGCCAGCCGGACTTTGACTGGACGATCGATGAGGATAAATATAATTATCCGAACCACCTAGGCATTGATTTTTACCATCATTATAAAGAAGATATCGCCTTGTTTGCCGAGATGGGCTTTAAGTGTTACCGTTTCTCGATCGCCTGGTCACGGATTTTTCCGAACGGTGACGAAGCGCAGCCGAACGAGGCCGGGTTACAATTTTACGACCACGTTATTGACGAGTGCTTAGCCCAGCACATTGAACCGGTCATTACGATATCGCATTACGAGCTGCCACTGAACTTGGCAAAGCGCTACGGCGGCTGGAAGAACCACTATTTGATCGAGTTTTACGAACGTTTTGCACGGACGATTTTGACGCGGTACGCGGACAAAGTGAAGTACTGGATGACCTTTAACGAAATCAACAGTGCCGCCCAGTTCCCGGTTATGGGACAGGGCCTGGTACCGTCGAACGGTGGTAACGATAAGCGCAACGTGTTCCAAGCTTGGCATAACCAGTTCGTTGCCAGTGCCAAGGCGGTCAAAATTGCCCACAGCTTGAACAAGAATATTCAGGTCGGCTGCATGATTCTCTACGCTACGAGTTACAGTTACGATGCCAACCCGGTCAACCAGTTAGCCAACCTGCATCACAACCAGGATTTCAACTTCTTCTGTGCCGATGTTCAGGTACGCGGCGAATACCCGGCCTACACCAATCGCTTATTGGCCGAATACGACCTGCGCTTTGACGACCTCGAAACTACCGACGGCGAATTAGCATTATTGAAGGAGTACCCGGTCGACTACATTGGTTTTAGTTACTACATGTCAACGGCCAACGAAACCACTGGTCAAACCACCGACACGGTGGCCGGCAATTTAATGGGCGGCGTCAAGAATCCGTTCCTGAAAGCTAGCGAGTGGGGTTGGCAAATTGACCCAACTGGGTTGCGGATTGCGTTGAACGAACTTTATGACCGTTACCAAAAGCCGCTATTCGTCGTTGAAAACGGCCTGGGAGCTGTCGATAAACCGGATAAGAATTTCCACGTTGACGACGACTACCGCATCGATTACTTAAAACAGCATATTCAGGCGATGGCCGGGGCCATCAAGGACGGCGTCGACTTAATGGGTTACACGCCGTGGGGCTGCATCGACCTCGTTAGTGCCTCAACGGGTGAAATGAGCAAACGTTACGGCTTCATCTACGTTGATCTGGATGATCAGGGCAATGGCAGTTTAGCACGCTACCCGAAGAAGTCGTTCTATTGGTACCAGGCAGTAATTAAGAACAATGGTTTGGAAAAGCCCAAACCAAAGGATGATCAAGCTAAGGAAACAATCATTAAACCGTTAGTTTAATTGACTAGCAAAAGCGCCGCTCACAGAAAATTGTGAGCGGCGCTTTCTAGGTTAGGGTGGTAAACGAATTAAAGGTTACCGGCAGTCTTACCGGCGATCCGACCAAAGGTGATGATGTCGGCGATGGCGTTACCACCAAGGCGGTTAGAGCCTTGGATAACCCCGGTTAATTCACCGGCAGCGTACAAGCCAGGAATTGCTTGTCCCTTAGTGTTCAACACTTCGGTCTTATCATTGATGACCAGGCCACCCATGGTGTGGTGGACGGATGGGACGGCCTTTTCAATGTAGTAAGGGCCTTTTTCAAGCGAAACCAATCCGGCGCGGTGATGAAAGTCTTTATCCTTACCAGTCTTCGCGTACTGGTTGACCTTCTTGATGGTGGCCTTCAGTGCGGCTGGGTCGATATCCACGTCCTTCGCTAATTCGTCGATCGTATCGGCCTTGTAAAGGAGGTGTTCCTTGATCAATTCGTTGTATTCCGCTTTATGTGCGGCCTTGGTCTTGGAAATTCCGTCGATCTTGTCGTTCCAGATTTGGTACGTGTAGCCACCAGGTTGCTTCAAGATGGCTTTAGAAATAACGTCGCGCCGTTCCAATTCTTCAACGAAGCGCTGTCCCTTTTGGTTAACTAGGATGGCGCCGTCAAAACGGGTGTCGGCGAGCAGTGAGATCATCCCGGTCTTCGGGTTGGCAATTGGGTAGGTTTGAATGTACTTCATGTTGGTCAACTTCGCACCCACGTTTTGCGCCATGACGATTCCGTCACCAGTCGTGCCGGCCGTGTCGGTGGACTTGTAGCGCTTGTCGTATTCCTTGTTATACTTCGTCCGCATTTTAACGTTGGAACCAAAGCCCCCGGTCGTTAAAATGACGGCCTTCTTAGCGTTAAAGGTGACGTTCTTCTTGTCTTCGTAACGGGCCTTAACCCCGGTGATCCGGCCGTTTTTCTTAATTAACGAAGTGGCCTTGGTATTCACGTAAATCGGGATGTTGAGCGAGTTTGCCTTGGCATCCAGCTTAGTAATCAGTTCCTGACCGGTGTGGCCAACGGGAATCAGCGCCCGTTTATAGCTATGGCCACCGAACTGGAAGAGTTGGTCGTCTAAGAACTTCACGTGAACGTCGTCGCGCAACCACTTGGCGGAACCGAGCGCGTTATTCGCTAAGATGTGGACCATCTTCGGGTCACCGAGGTTGTCGCCGCCCTTCATGGTGTCCTTATAGTAACTCTTAACCGAGTCGCCCTTGATACCCAGCTTCTTTTGAACCCAGTTGCCGGGCGCGTTCATTTCACCACCGGAAATCAGGGTGTTCCCACCAACCGTTGGCATTTTTTCCAAAATAGCGACTTTTTTGCCGGCCTGCTTGGCTTCAATCGCCGCGGCAAAGCCGCCACCGCCGGAGCCAACGACGACGACATCGTAGTTATTGACCTTGGCAACTTTCGGGTCGCTACTGCTGGACTTTACTTTAACGGCTTTTAGTGAAATGCCGGCCTTTTTAACGGCGTCCTTAACGGCAGCGATGTAGCCCTTACTAGTGGCAGTTGAACCACTGACGACGTCGACGTCGGTCGAGTTCTTCGCCACGATGGTGTCTTTCAACTGGCTATATACCGGTTTTGCCAACACCTTATTTTCGTTTTGACTCAGTACCTTGATACTGTCGATCTTGTCACCTTTGAACTTAACGGACACCTTGATGTCCCCGTGCTTCCCGGAGCCGGTCCCCTCGACCGTTTGGTTCTTGCTACCGGATGAACAGGCGGTCAACGTAAAAATTGCAATGACTGTGAATAATAGTCCCCACCAACGTTTCTTCATAATGTGGCCTCCTCTAAAGACTTGATTTACCCTTAGTATAGCGGGGAAGCGCTATTTTTTCGTTGGACAATCCTGACATCAGGTGGACTTTTCGGTACATTTCGTGAAATAATATACAAAACGGAGGGATGACCATGCGCTCGCTGAAAACGCAAATTGTCAGTTTGTTTTTACTGATTTCAATTACCTTGATTGGGATGATCTACGTGGCCATGCGCCTGGAAATGACCCGCAACGTGTTACCAATCAATACGTCGATGACCCAGCAAATGGTGGACGACCGCGCCAATCAAATTGACGGCTGGTTCGGGGAACGGCTGTCCGAGCTACGCTTATTGGCGAACTTGCCGGCGCAACGGACGTACACCCGCGCGCAGTTCTTTAAGGAAACCGACGCGGTCACGAATTTTGACTTGGATAACTACGTGTCGCTGCGACTCGTGTCGACCGACGGGGTGTCGCACTCGGCGACCTACCCCGATTTTTCGGTGAAAAACCGCGATTACTACCGCGAAATGCAGCGGACGCCAGCTAAGGCTTACACTGTCAGTAATTTGTTGACGTCCAAGGAGGACCGCCAGTCGATTGTCATCATCCTGTACCGCTTAGCAAAACCGCTGGCGGACCACACCGCCTACATTGCGGCCGCGGTTCCGTTGACCAAAGTGGAAGCGCTTGCGCATAACCTGTCGATTTACGATGGGAGTGGCGAGCTGTTAGGGGGCGAAGCCAAGGCCCCGCGGATCGACCCGCAACGGGAGGTACTGTTGTCGACGCGGTTAGCCCAACTGCCGGGCTGGAAAATCAACTACATCGTCCAGAAAGCGGACCTCCGCGAAAGCACCCAACAGATGATGCGGCTACTGCTGGTCATTGCCCTCGTTGTGAGTGGTTTACTGGGCGGTCTACTGCTGATTTTATGGCGGCGAATCGTTCACCCGTTAGTGGGGTTAACGACGACTATGACCCGGATTCAGGCCGGGGGGCACGATATTCGGGCCACGGTTGAGGGGCCGCAGGAAATTCAGACGCTGGCGACGACCTTCAACACCATGTTGGCGCGGGTGTATGAAAATGAGGCGAAGTACCGCGAGGCCTCGATTCGGGTTTTACAGGGCCAAATTCAGCCGCACTTCCTTTATAACACCTTGGATACGATTCAGTGGCAGATTTTAGGGGGTGAAGCGGACGCGGCCGTGGACATGCTGGAAAACCTGAGTACCTTCTTCCGCAAGGGCTTGAACCACGGCCAGGAACTGATCAGCTTACGCGATGAACTAGCCCACGTGAATAGTTACGTTAAGATTCAAACGGTGCGTTTCCCGCAGTTGGCCCACTTCGACGTGCGGGTGGCCGCCGACCTATTAGACCAACCGGTGATGCACTTTATCTTACAGCCGTTAGTCGAAAACGCGATTAACCACGGGATTCGACCATTAAAGCAGCCGGTTGGGCGGCTGACCATTCGTGCTGAACGGGGAACCGACGCGACGCTCGTGATTACGGTGGCGAATAACGGGGTGCCGATTGCCCCGGCAGTGCTGACCGCCTTAAACGACGGTAGTTACCGCGAAGGGCGCGATGGGTACGGGATTTATAACGTCTGTCACCGGCTACAACTGTTCTATAACGGGCACGCTAAGCTCCGGTTCCGCAGTCAACCGGACTTGACCAGCGTCCAAGTGACGGTACCGATTATTAAGGGGGAACTCGATAATGAAACGATTACTGATCGTTGATGACGAACGCGCGCTCAGGACGGGGCTGGCGCGCTACTTACAAGCTAGCACGACCCCGTTTGGTGAAATCATCACGGCTGATAGTGGTCAAGCTGCCTTGCACGAATTCGAACAGCACCCGATTGCGGCCGCTCTGATCGACATTAATCTGGGTGACTTAAACGGGTTGGACCTGATCGAACTACTCAATCACCGCTATCCGCAGACGTTGATCGTGATCATCAGTGGTTTTGACGACTTCGACTTTGCGCGACGGGCCATTAAGTTGAACGTGCTCGACTACTTATTAAAGCCAATTCCGCGTAGCGACTTGCAAAAGCTGATGACGACCTTCGCCACCAAGCTGGCTGACCAGCCGGACGAGCCGGCTCAACCGGTCAGTTTAGCGGCGCAGGTGAAGTCCTACATCGAAACCCACTACTTTGAAAAGGACTTGACGTTATCGCAAGTGGCCGGCTGTCTGTTTGTGAGTGAGACCTACCTTAGTAAGCAGTTCAAGCAGGCGTACGGGCTAACCTTTTCCGAGTACCTGATCGATACCCGGATGCGGCGGGCCCGCGAATTATTGCGGAGTCCGATCTTGCAATACAATGTCAGCGCGATTGCTAATAAGATCGGTTACGAGGACGCCCACTACTTCAGCCGGATTTTTCGTAAGAAGGTTGGTCAGTCACCGATTCAGTACCGCCAAGCCGTGCTTGAATAGGACTTAAGCTTTGCAAACCAGTCGTTGGTTCGCAAAGCTTTTTTACGTTAAACTTCACCGGTAGATTTCATGAAATAATTTAGAACGAGGATGCGTTAGGAGTGAAATGCTGATGAAAATTAATCCCAAAAATAAGTTTGCTTTTAGAAACATAGTTTCACAAAAACTGGCAATTATTTTTTGACATTGTAATTTAATTACAGCAATGCTATATTTGAATTGTACATGAAAGCGATAACAAAGACGGAGGTGTTCATTAATGTTAGGTTTTTCCGTGTACTTGAATCAGTCGTTGAGTGCTGAACGGATCGCACAAATACGCCGGATGGCCGCGGCCGGCTTTTCCGGCGTTTTCACGTCAATGCATATTCCGGAAGACGACCCGCGCCAATATTTACAACGGGTTTCAGCACTCGGACAAGCGTGTCACGACTTGGGACTGGCGCTAACGGCGGACGTATCGGCAGCGGGGATGCAACGGATGGGCGTTGCGATTGACGATACGGCGACCTTGAGCCAACTCGGGTTAACGGCGTTACGGGTGGACGACGGTGTCGAGATGACGATGATTGCTGACTTGTCGCACCGGTTACCAATCGCGCTGAATGCCAGCACAATCAGTTCGGCCGATGTCGCCGAATTGACGGCCGCCGGGGCTGATTTTGATCACTTGGAAGCTTGGCATAACTATTATCCACGACCGGAAACCGGCTTAGACGCCAACTGGTTACGGTTAAAAAATCGATGGTTGAAGGAGCAGGGATTTACCACCATGGCGTTTGTGGCGGGTGATACAGATTTACGGGGACCGCTTCACGCCGGCTTGCCGACCTTGGAAGCCGACCGTCACGCTAACCCGTTAGCTGCAACTTTACGACTACAACGCGAATTACTAGTTGATAAGGTGTACGTTGGCGATTCGGTGCTGAGTCCGGCGGCGTGTGAACAATTTGATCAATTTTTTAATCATGCAACGGTGCAATTATCCGTTCACACGCAGCGACCGGAGTTGACGAAACGGACGTGGCACAACCGGCCGGACGTCGCGCGCGACGTGGTTCGGTTAGTCGAAGGTCGGCGCTTGATCAAGCAGGTGCCGCCAACCGCACCGCAAGCGCGGCCAATCGGCGCAATCACGGTCGACAACGACGATTACGGGCGCTACGTGGGTGAGTTACAGTTGGTGAAAACGCCGTTACCGGCGGACGCGAAAGTTAACGTCATTGGTCAGGTGGCCGCTAGTGATTTGGCTTTGTTACCGTTAATCGGCAGTAACCAGGCGGTCACGATGAAGGGAAAGGGTGAATATTAGTGAACTTAGGAAACTTAACGACCGAGACGCGTAACCAGCAGTCGATGACGCTGGACACGCTCTCGGTCAAGCAAGTTTTGACTTTGATGAACGAAGAGGATCAAAAGGTGCCGGCCGCGATTCACGCGGCGTTGCCCCAAATTGAAAGCGCGGTCAATACGATTGTGGCCCACTTTCAGGCGGGCGGGCGCTTGATTTACATGGGCGCCGGAACCAGCGGTCGGTTAGGCGTCTTAGACGCGGCCGAATGCGTGCCGACGTTCGGGACCAGTCCCGAGATGGTGCGCGGGTTGATTGCTGGCGGGATGTCCGCCATGACGGTTGCCGTGGAAGGTGCCGAAGATTCGGAGACGCTGGGGCGCCAAGACTTAGTCGACTTGAAGTTAACGGCTAACGATACGGTCGTTGGCATCGCTGCTAGTGGGCGGACGCCGTACGTGATCGGTGGCTTAGATTACGCGCAAAAAGTTGGTGCGGCGACCATTAGCGTGGCCTGCAACGCCCACGCGGTCATCAGTGCCCACGCCAAAACGGCGATCGAAGTCGAGGTCGGGCCGGAAGTCTTGACCGGTTCGACCCGCTTAAAGTCCGGGACAGCGCAAAAACTTGTGTTAAACATGTTATCGACGGTTTCGATGATCGGCATTGGTAAGGTGTATAAGAACTTGATGGTCGACGTGAAGCCAACCAATGAAAAATTGGTGGAACGGGCGAAGCGGATCATCGTTCAAGCGACCGATTGTTCGGCAGCAACGGCGGCATCGGCCTTTGAAGCGGCCGACCAAGACGTTAAGTTGGCCATCGTAATGGTGTTAACGGATATGGATAAGGATGAAGCAGCGCAGCGGTTACAACGAGCGAAGGGATTTGTTCGTCAAGCCGTCAAATAGGAGGGATTTAACATGGCTGAAGATAAGTACTTACGGCTGGCCCACGCGATTTATGATCACGTTGGTGGCCCACAAAACGTGGCAAAACTGATTCATTGTATGACCCGGGTACGGCTGACGATTCGCGACGAATCGTTAGTCGATATGGACGGCTTAAAGGCGATTGATGGCGTGATGGGGGTCGTTCAAGAAGATACCTTGCAAGTTATCGTTGGTCCGGGTACCGTGGATAAGGTTGCCGCGGAAATGGTCAAAGAAGTGGGCGTCGGTCTCGGTGACCCGTTCCCAGATCCGAGCACCTTTGCTACTAAGGATGCGGCCAGCGGTAAGTCGGAACATCAACGTGATAAGGAAATGGTCGAGGCTAAGGCGAAGGAAGTTCACGCTGCCCAGAAGGCCAAAATTAAGCAAACCCCAATGCGTAAAATTTTAAGTTCGATTTCAAGCATTTTTATTCCATTAATTCCAGTATTCGTTGGGGCTGGTTTAATTTCCGGGATTGCGGCAATTTTGTCTAACATGATGGTTGCCGGTGATATCGGCAAGAACTGGACCGATTTTATTAACGTCCTCAAGGTCATCAATAGTGGGCTGTTCTCGTACTTAGTGATCTACGTCGGGATCAACAGTGCGACCGTCTTCGGTGCGACCGCTGGTTTAGGTGGAGTTATCGGGGCCGTCACCTTGCTGACCGGGGTTACGCCGGAAGCGCCAATTCATAACATTTTTAACGGCCAAGCCCTTTCCGCTGGTCAAGGTGGGATCATCGGGGTTATCTTCGCCGTTTGGGTCTTATCATTAGTTGAAAAGTGGTTGCATAAGGTTATTCCGGACTCAGTTGACATCATTGTGACGCCAACGATTACGCTGTTAGTTATCGGGGTCTTCACGATTTTTATCGTGATGCCGATTGCCGGGGTTATTTCGACCGGCTTAGTTGGTGGCGTTCAGTGGGTCTTAAACGTTGGTGGGGCCTTCTCCGGCTTCGTTTTGGGTCTGTTCTTCTTACCAATGGTTATGTTTGGGTTACACCAAATTTTGACGCCAATCCACATTGAAATGATCAACAAACTTGGAATGACGCCGTTACTGCCGATCTTAGCGATGGCCGGTGCCGGCCAAGTCGGTGCGTCGATTGCACTATGGCTCCGTTGCCGCAACAACCATCAATTAACGAACATGATCAAAGGGGCCTTACCCGTTGGGATTCTAGGTATCGGTGAACCGTTGATTTACGGGGTAACCTTACCACTCGGCCGGCCGTTCATCACCGCTTGTATCGGTGGTGGTATCGGTGGTGCCGTTATTGGGGGCTTAGGCAACATCGGCGCGATTGCCATTGGACCTTCCGGGGTCGCCCTGATTCCATTGATCAGTAACGGACACTGGTTGGGTTACGTTATCGGCCTGTTATCGGCCTACGCCGGTGGTTTCTTAGCCACCTACTTCTTTGGCGTACCAGCCAGTGCGAAGGTGGCCAAGGACGTTGACGGCCACGTCGTCGAAAAAGCGGTTTAATTTTGATAAACGTAGGAAGTGAGCGCCAATGACAAGTGTGTTATTAACGATTCGTAACAAGTTAGCCTTATTTTCACACGCGGAGCAAAAGGTCGGGCGCTACATCTTGGCACACACCCATAGTGTGATTCAAATGAGTACCGCTGAACTGGCGACCGCGGCCGGTGTTAGTACCGCGACGGTCGCGCGGTTCGGTAAAGCGTTGATCCCAGACGGCGGTTACCCGGCGCTGAAACTGCGACTGTCGGCTGAACGGACCGTTGACCAAAGCCTCTACGACGAAATCAACCCACACGATACGCTGGAGGCGGTCAAATCCAAGCTGGCGTTACGGGTGACCCACACGATTGAGGAGACCAACGCCCGCTTAGACGCCGCCGCACTGACCAAAGCCAGCCACTTAATTGCTAGCCGGGCGAACGTCTACGTCTACGGTTTAGGCGCGTCCAACGTGGTCGCCGCCGACTTTGAGCAGAAGTTTGTCCGGGTCGGCAAGGCGGTCGTTCGGTCGCTGGATACCCACCTGTTAGCCGTTGGACTGGTCACGCAGGCAGCCGATGCGGTCCTCGTATTGATTTCCAATTCGGGTGAAAAGGCGGCGAGCCTACAGTTAGCGAAGTTAGCGCGTTCGCTCAAAATTCCGGTGATCGTACTGACTAGGAAGGCGACTAGTTCGCTGGGTGAACTGGCTGACGTCGTGTTATTAAATGACGACAGTGAGGAAAATCAAACGGCGCGGACGACCGCCACAACTTCGTTAATGGCGCAACTATTCGTGAGTGACTTACTGTACTACACCTTTGTCACCACTGATTATGATCACCACATCGAGCAACTCGTGGCGACGCGCGACGCAATTCAACATTATTTTGATTAGGGGATGGCAAGTTGTTTGGATTTAAGAAAAAGCCGGCACCAACCACGTTGGCGGCACCGGTGAGTGGTCAGTTAATGTCGATTACGGCGGTGGCCGACCAGGTCTTTTCACAAAAAATGATGGGTGACGGCTTTGCCGTTACCCCGAGCGACGGACAAATTGTCGCACCCGCGGACGGTGAAATCAAAACCGTGGCGGAAACCAAGCACGCCGTGATGTTAACGACAACTAGCGGCTTGGAATTGATGATCCACTTAGGCCTAGATACCGTGGAGTTGAAGGGTGCACCCTTTGACGTTCAGGTCAAAGTTGGTGATCAGGTCACGACTGGCCAACCGCTCGCAAAGATGGATCTAGCCGCGATTGAAGCGGTTGGTAAGCCGACGACCGTCATTACCGTGATTACTAATATGGACCAGGTAAAGACGCTGGCCTTAACGGCAACCACGACGGTGACGGGGGGCGCTTCCGCGGCCACGGTCACGTTAAATTAAGGATTAAGCAGTTAGAGCACCGGGTGCCAACACGCAACCGGTGCTTTTTTGTAGCGCTTTAGTATGAGCAAAACACCGGTCTAGCAAGGTTAACCAGTAAAGCGCTACGGTGACGCTATGGGGTAACTGGTAATATGGTTCACAAGGCTTAATGATTACGTGTCATCAGCGTTAGGGCTTGGTCAGCGTGCCGGCGACCCTTGACAAATGCAACCGTTTACTTTTAAATTGTTGTTAATACATGAGCAATTAGTGGTTTGTTACTCAATTCAAATTTAACAAGGCACGGGTGACTCATATGACATCGACAGAGCGAATTAAGACTACTGTTTGTTTGTACCTAAACTACCTCGTTCACGGCATGGCCATCGTGATTCTCGCACAGAACATGACGGTTTTGGGCCGGCAATGGCACGTTGGCGATGCTGGCGTTTCGTTAGTCATTTCATCTTTAGGAATTGGCCGGTTGCTGGTGCTGTACCTTGCGGGGACCTTCTCTGACCGTTGGGGCCGGAAGGTATTTGTGCAAATCGGGATTGCGACCTACACGCTCTTTTTTGCGGGTATCGTCCTTTCACCGAACATGTATACCGCGTATTTCTTCGGGATCCTCGCCGGAATGGCCAATTCCTTCCTTGATTCCGGGACGTACCCGGCGTTAATGGAACTTTATCCGCAGCGGCAAGCTACCGCTAACATTATGATTAAGGCCTTCGCTTCGATCGGCGAGCTACTCTTACCGATCCTGGTGGCTGGGCTCGACCATTTTCACTTGTGGTACGGCTGGTCATTTCTGCTATGCGTGGTTTTGATGGCGGCGAACTTCGTCTTTCTACGTGCGCGCCGTTTTCCGAAACTTTCGACGGTACGGACGGAACAGACGGACGCCGGGACGCCGGTTAAAGAACACTGGACGCCGCGCAAACTGGTCCTAGGGATCGTTTTAACAATTTTTGGCTACGTTTCAATGGCGATCTTCTACCTGGTCAGCCAGTGGTTAACCAAGTTCGGTACCGACGTGATCGATTTGAACCTCGTCCACGCCCGGATGCTGGTCAGCATTTACAGTGTTGGCTCAATTTTGGGGGTGGTCGTGACCGCCCTGTTGGTCGAACGGGTGATCAAACCGGTGTGGTTCATGTTGGCTGATACCGTCATTTCGTTATTGGCCCTGCTGGCGTTGACCTTAATCCCGGCTTGGCACGTAGCGCTGATCAGTTCGTTTGTAATCGGCTGTTCGGCCGCTGGTGGCGTCATGCAACTGGGGCTGACCATCATGAGTAATACGTTTCCGAAGGCTAAGGGCCGAATTACGGGGATTTATTACACGGCGAGCGGCTTGGCGTCGTTCACGATCCCGGTGTTTACCGCTTGGATTTCGCACGTTGGTATTTTAGAGATTATGTGGTTCGACGTGGCGATTGCCTTAATCGGGGTCGTCTGCAGCGTGATTGTGCTCGGCCTTGCTAGCGCACCGCAAGTAGCGTCAAAAATTGAACAAGCGTAAAAAAATGAGCAATCTGCTTAACGTCTTTTTATAAAGGCGTTAGGCGGGTTGCTCATTTTTGCGTGCTTATAGCAGGCGCTTTTTATTCGTGTAGTTTTGCCAGCAGTAGTTCCGACTGAACTCCTGGAACCGGTGCACGGAGGGCGTTAAGAAGTGGTTACGCTTAACAATCAGGTAAATCTGGTGCTGGAGCGGTTGGTCTTCGAGTGGCTTTAGCAAGACGCTACTTTGATCGAGTAGTGGGAGGTCTGGCATGATGGCGATGCCCAAGTTAAAGCGGACGAATCCGGCCATCGTGTGGTCTTCTTCGACTTCGTAAGCAACTTTGGGCTTGACGTGCGCCTGGGAGAGGACCTGGTCGATCAACGGCCGTAGCCCACTGTTTTTGGAAAATAGAATCATTGGGTAGGGGGCCAAGTCGCGGACAGTCAAGCTTTCCTTCAACGCCAACGGGTGGTTGGTCGGAACCGCGGCAACGATGGCCTGCTGCACAATCGGAATGAAGTCGAACAGGTTAGCAGTTGGCTGTTCACCGAGTTTATCCACATTGGAGGCGAGAACCAGGTCGTACTTTTCGTCAGCGAGGGCGGCGAGTAACTCGTTAGAATTCCCCTGACCAAGCGAAAAACTAACCGCTTGATTTTGCGGGTCGAGTTGAAACTGGGTGATGAGTTCGGGAACCAGTTGCTGGCCCATTGTGTAAGTGAAACCGAGGTTAATGTGCCCGGTATCGGGATTCATCAACTGCTGGACGAGCTCGTTACCTTGTGATAAATCGTTTAAACTAGCGGTAATATACTTTAAATAGACCGCCCCAATCGGGGTTAACTTGATGTTACGGCCGTCGGGCTCAAATAATGGCACGCCAATTTCTTTTTCTAGCTTTTTGATGGCGTAACTTAAGGAAGGTTGAGAAATCCCGAGATTATCAGCCGCTTTAGCCATGTGTTGGGTGTGTGCTAATTCTTTGAAAAATTCTAAATGCCTAAGGTTCAAACTACTGATACCCCTTTCATTCATAAAAAAATTCAATTGATTAAACGAAGCATTCATATTTATTATACTAAAGCATTTTGTTACGATAGCAAGTGAATTGAGTAACAAATCATCAAAAAATTAAATTTTTAGGAGTGGATTAGCATGACAGAACGTATTGATGGACACACTTTATTGATTGGGTTAATGGCATATCCGATTCGGCACTCGATGTCACCAACCATGCATAACAACGCTTTTGCCAAATTAGGATTAAATTACGCATACTTGGCATTCGAAGTGGATAACGATACGTTACCTTCAGCAATTCAATCAATTCGCACGTTAGACATGCGTGGTTCTAACATTTCGATGCCTAACAAGCAAAAGGTTATTCCGTTATTGGATAAGTTAGACCCAGCTGCTGAAATGGTCGGTGCGGTCAACACGGTGGTTAACGATGACGGTATTTTAACCGGTTACACGACCGACGGAATCGGCTTCATGAAGTCCTTGGACGATGAAGGGATCGATATCCGTGGTCAAAAGATGACCTTAGCGGGTGCCGGTGGTGCCGGAACTGCGATTGCCGTTCAAGCTGCTTTGGACGGGGTCAAGGAAATGTCGATCTTCAACCAACACGATGCTGAATGGGAAAACGCTAAGCGCAACGTCAAGTTGATCAACGAAAAGACCGACTGCCATGCAACCTTACACGAATTAGAAGACCGCGACGATTTCAAGAAAGAAATCCAAAGCTCGTTCATCTACACGGATTCAACCGGTGTCGGTATGAAGCCGCTTGAAGACAAGACCTTAGTTGACGACCCGAGCTGGTTCAACAACCCTGATTTAGTGGTCTTCGATACGGTTTACGCACCTCGCGAAACGAAGTTGATGAAGGTGGCTAAGCAAGCTGGTTTGAAGCACGTCTTCAATGGCTTAGGCATGATGCTCGAACAAGGGGCCGCTGCTTTCAAGCTTTGGACTAATAAAGATATGCCGGTTGATTACATTCGCCACATCTTATTCGATGACGACGCTAAATAATTATAGATAATTAATGAGGTTTTAGTATGAAAAATAAGTATATGCCGACTGCCATCAGTCTATATTTAAACTACTTCATTCATGGGATGGGCGTCATCATCTTGGCGCAAAATATGGAGGCGTTGGCTAAGCACTGGAACACAACGACCGGTGGTGTCGCCGTCGTTATTTCATCCCTCGGGATCGGGCGGTTAATCGTCTTACTCGTTTCCGGGTGGTTATCCGATAAGTTCGGTCGTAAGCCGTTCGTTATCTTAGGGGTCATCACCTACCTGTTATTCTTCGGTGGGATTCTGCTCAGTACCTCGATCGCGGTGGCTTACATCTTCGGGATCTTAGCGGGAATCGCCAACTCCTTCTTGGATTCCGGGACTTACCCGGCCTTAATGGAAATGTTCCCAGAATCAAAGGGGACGGCCAACGTTATCATCAAAGCGTTCATTTCCGTTGGTCAATTCGGGTTACCGCTATTCGTTAGTTTCTTAGTGGCCAACAGCATCTGGTACGGCTGGTCCTTCGTATTATGTATCGTCGTACTGTTAGTTAACCTGATCTTCATGGTAACGGCCGGCAAGTTCCCGGTTGCCAACCAGGATGCTGAGGTTGAAGAAAAGACCGCTGAAGCCGAAGATAAACCAGTTTCTAAGGGTAACTTATGGCTTGATGGGACGCTCTTCATCTTATACGGCTATGTTTCGCAAGCGACCTTCTACTTGGTCAGTCAATGGCTCAGCCAGTACGGGACTAAGGTTGCCGGCATGGGTGATGCCAGTTCGCGGGCGTTGATCAGTTATTACAGTATCGGCTCGATCGTCTGCGTGTTGGTCACCGCTGCCTTGGCAAAACGTGCCGTTAAAGAAATTCAATTCTTGGGCGTTTACACCTTGATTTCATTCGTTTCACTGTTATTGATGTACCTCTTCCCAACGGCATTGATGTGCTCGATCATGTCATTCGTTGTCGGCTTCTCCGCTGCCGGTGGGGTGATGCAACTCGGGTTGACCGTCATGTCGACCTTCTTCCCATCAGGTAAGGGGACCATTACCGGGGCGTTCTATACGGCCGGTTCAATCGCATCGTTTACGATCCCGTTGTTTACCGGGATGATGTCTGATAACTTAGCCGGGATCTTCCTCTTTGACGTGATCATCGCGTTGATTGGATTCGTCCTCGCCGTATTGATCACCGTTCGGTACTACCGGTTATTCGAAAAAAATCAAAAGGGGGCAACGACTCATGAATCAACCAGTCGTTAAATTACGTAATTTAAGTCTGGGTACTGGCCGACCAAAACTGGCCGTGCCGATTACCGGCAAAACGACCGCGGATATTTTAGCCGCCGTCGATCCAATTAAGGCCGCTGACCCGGACGTTGTTGAATGGCGGATCGACTTCTTTGAGGGCGTGACCGACGTTGAACAACTCCAACAAACGGGGCGGTGGTTACGCAGCGCCCTCGGTTCGATCGCCTTGTTGACGACTTTCCGGACTAAGGGTGAGGGCGGTAACCTCGAACTTAGCGACGCCGATTATTTCAAGGTTTGCGAAAACGTCTTGGCCGGTGAATTCACCGACGCGTTGGACGTTGAACGTTATCACGATGAAGCGGCCGTTAGGGGCTTGGTAAAAATGGCTCACGCCGCCAAAGTCGTTGTAATCATGAGTAACCACGACTTTGACAAGACGCCGGGTAAGGCTGAAATCGTGAAGCGCTTGACCAGCATGGTCGACTTTGGGGCCGACGTTGCGAAGATGGCCGTCATGCCACAGTCAGCCGATGACGTTTTAACGTTACTGCAAGCGACTAACGCCGCCCACAAGACGTTGAGTCAACCAGTTATTACGATGTCGATGGGCGATTTAGGCAAGGTTTCCCGGTTAGCTGGCGAAGTCTTCGGCTCCTGCTTATCATTTGCAACCGTGGGTGCGGCTTCCGCACCGGGGCAAATTGCGTTGGATCACCTGCGTCCCGAACTTGAAGATTTGAAACTTAACTAGAAAGGGCGTTCGGAAATGACCGTTCCACAAAAAAAGTACGTGTCACAATTCACCATGATGGGGACCGTCATTTCCCTGACCCTCTTTGAACCACGTCAGGCGGTCGTTGAGGCCGTCTACGATTACTTAGAAAACATGGACCGGGTTTTCTCAGTCAACCGGCCGGATTCAGAACTAAGTGCCGTGAACCAGGCTGCGGGTCAGTACCCCGTTACGGTCAGCCCAGCCTGCTTTACCCTGATTCAAGATGCGTTGGCCTATTCCCGTCAGCACGCGGATAGCTTTAACGTGTTGATTGGCCCGCTGGTTAAATTATGGCGGATCGGTTTCGGTGGTCAGCAGGTCCCGGACCAGGCGGCGGTTCAGGAACGCTTACATTTGATGACTCTCGATCAAGTGGCCTTAAACGCTACGCAGCGTAGCGTTTTCCTGAAGCGTTCCGGCATGCAACTCGACCTCGGTGCGATCGCGAAGGGTTACTTTGCGGATCAAATCGTGAGCCAGTTGCAAGCCGCGGGTGTGAGGCACGCCATTGTGAACCTCGGTGGGAACGTTAAGCTCCTCGGAGACAATCCGTTAAGTCCGGATGGTCGTTGGCAAGTTGGCGTCCAGGCCCCAGCTGCCCCGCGCGGGTACCCGTTATTACAGGTACAAACCCCGGCGCGGACCGTGGTAACGTCCGGTATTTTTGAACGTTACTTTGAGGCTAACGGCCACCGTTACCACCATATTCTGGATCCACAAACCGGTTACCCGGTAGAAAATCAGGTCGACCAGGTCACAATTATTACGGCTCAGTCAGAACTAGCCGAAGTTTTATCGACGGTCACCTATTTTAAAGGTCCGATAGCGGGTGCGACGCTTATCGAGCAGTTACCCGATACCGAAGCAATATTTATTGATCGACAGCAACAAGTGACGGTTACAAGTGGATTGCAACCGCGACGTAAAGGAGTGTTTTATTTATGAGTGAACAACAAGTAACGGGTCAAGCGATGGGCCATAACGGCATCATCAACTATGAAGTTGACCTGCAGGATAATAAAATTGAAGATTTAAAGATTTTAAAGCATTCCGAAACGTCCGGAATCTTTAATCAGGTGATCGATAAACTCAAACATAATATTATTACGGAACAATCATTTAACGTTGACACCATTAGTGGTGCCACCGTTATGACCAAGGCGCTCCTGACTTCCGCTGATAAGGCCGTTGAAGCGGCCGGTATCAACGTGACGCCAACGCCTAAACAGGAACAAGCGAGTCAAACGAAGCATATTAAGACCGACGTGTTAGTCATCGGTGGTGGGGAAGCTGGCTTGGTTGCCGCTTGCCGGGCACTCTCAATGGGTCAAAAGGTGACCTTAGTTGAAAAGAACGGTTATTTAGGTGGCGCTACGATTTTGAACGGTTCCAACGTGGTTGGTACCGGTTCGAACGTGTCCGCCCAAATCTTTGATAACAATCACGATACGCCCGAAATGCTAGCCCAAGACGTTAGCCGTGAAAGTTTGGAAACCAACTACCCGGCCTTAACGGACTTAATGGTGCATAACATTGGTGATGCCATCGACTTTATTAGCAAGTTTGCCGACTTGCACTACCAAAAAGCGCAGACCCAAACGCCGGAACACTCGATCGAACGGCAAATCGAATTACCAAGTGCCAGCAGCTTTGAATTTATTCAAAAGGTTTCAAAGGCCTTTGAAGCTGCCGGTGGCCAAATTTTAGTGGATACCCGGGTTGAAGAATTAACTTTCAATCGCCGTCACGAATTAAACGGCGTGGTGGCCAAGCAACATAACGGCGACGTTAAGATTAAGGCGAAATCGGTCGTATTAGCCGCTGGTGGTCACGGTGCCAGCCAGAAGATGCGCGGTGACGAAAGTCAAGGGATTGACTACTACGGCCCGATGACGTCAACTGGTGACGCTTATCAATTTAACCAGAATTTAGATTTACAGACCCACGACCTGGGTTGGTATAAGATCTATCCACACGGGGTCGAAGTTGAACCCGGCGTGGCCAAGTTAACCACTTACGCTTCTAAGGAAGCCACTGACATGGGCGCCATTTACGTTAACAGTAAGGGTGACCGCATCGTTAACGAATCCAACGTTTATACGGCTTTCCGGAACGCCATCTTGAAGCAGGACGACAAGGTCGCCTACCTCGTAATGGATGCCCGGACTTGGAAGAAAGTTTACGACTTACTAGTCCTACACGACTTCACCGCTGAAGAAATCGAAAAGTTCTTCGCTGATCCAACCAAGCGGCCGATCTTCGTTAAGGGGAACCTCGCAACGGTTGCTAAGCAGGCCGGTATTGATGCCGACGAATTAGCGAAGACCGTGGCCAACTACCAAGGCTACGTTAAGGATGGCCACGACCGCGAATTCGGCCGTGATCCGAAGTTCTTACACGAATTTGAAGGCGACACCTTCTACGTGATCGAACAACGTGACCGCTTCGCCACGACTTTAGGTGGTTACAGTGTCAACGCTGATAACCTGCAACTCGTGACGACTAAGAACGCACCGGTTGCGAACTACTTCGGTGCCGGTGAAATTATCGGTGGTGCCAATGGTCACGATTCCATGCCAAGTATGATGAACACTTGGGGCATCTCTTCCGGCTTCGTTGCCGGGGCGGCTGCCAGCGAAAACGCCCAAAAGCAAGCCGCTGCGGGTGATGACGAACCCAACATTGTGGCAATCGTCGGTACGAACGCTTCGAAGTCTTACAACCGTAAGTTACTTTACGCCATGAAGGACCTGTTCGAAACCGAAGTTAACTTCGATATTTGCGAAATTAAGGACCTGCCACTGTTCAACGAAGACGACGTAGATAGCGAACCAGCCGTCGTTAAGGACTTGGCCGCGAAGGTCGAGGCCGCTGACGGGGTGGTCTTCGGGGTTCCCGAATACGACCACGCCGTACCAGCCGCTTTGAAGAGTGCCATTGAATGGTTATCCTGCGCGGAACATCCATTCAAAGAAAAGCCCGTGATGATCGTTGGGACGTCGCTTGGGATTCAAGGAACGGTTCGGGCGCAAATGAACTTACGTCAAATCTTGGATTCACCAGGGGTTGACGCGCACGTGATGCCGGGTAACGAATTTATGTTGCCACAAGCTGGCACGAAGTTCGACGCAGCCGGTCGGATCAACGACGACGGCAGTGTGCACTTCTTAAAGCAATGCTTCAGTCATTTCTTGGACGACTTACCAGCAACCGAAACTAAGCCGGTTGTCGGCAGTCACTAAATAAGTTAATGAAGGACCCGTGATTATCAGGCTCTTTGTCAACCGGTGTTGATGAGGACTAATTTGAGAATCCAATTCATTTACGAATTGGGTTCTTTTTTGTAATTTTGATTTTAAATGAGACTTG
>NZ_BJDZ01000024.1 GCF_005405405.1 Lactiplantibacillus plajomi | reverse complement strand
ATAACTGTGCTTCGTCATTATTTGATCCTCCAATTTACTTCCTTAATTATACTAAATCAGAGTCTCTATTTAACTTGTACACTTTTTATTCTAGGCCCACCCCAGTTGCAATCGGTTCTGAGCGCTAGCTTAATCCCCTGCGCAAATCCGGCCGACCCACCTAAATTTTTCGGACTACGATAATAAACGAGGTGCTGCTGATCAAAGGCAAACCGATCGTGTAACAATTCCGCTACGCCGTCCGTCGAGGCGTTATCAATCACAAAAACGTACTCGGGTGCCTGCTCTTGAGTCAAAACGCTATTTAACGCTTCGACCATTAACCTTTTCCGATTATACGTCACAATGACACATGCAATTTTATCCATACAAATCCCCCAAAACTCGATGGTTCTATAAACACTTCGGTTTTATATGATTACTACTTTAACATAAGTATAGGGGGGATTTGTTCGGATTAATAGCTGTTGAACCTTGGATATCAGACATTTAATTTGTAATTACAATTAATTTGTTTAAGTCAACAAACGAATCCCATTGTGTTTTTTTGAATATTTAACATTATTCACTAACCTTATCCACTGTCTATCTCGCTTTTGCATTCTTCTGGCTTAGCGATTAAATATATTAATACTTAACTAACGAAATTCTATGTTCACCAGAAATAAGTCTACGAAGTTCATTTTACAGAGAATATATATTTACTTAATAATTTTGTAAAAACAAAAATAATTATCATTTGTGCTACTACTCTTCTCTCTCAATTTATCCATAAAAAAATACTAAGCTTAGAGGCATAGAAGTTACCCGACGGGGTGCTCCTATGCCTCTATTACTTTATAGTGGTAGTGAAGATAGGCCGTACGGCTTTTGGGTCCTTGAGACCGTATTAAAAAATGGCCGCTTCACTGGTTTTAGTCAATTTGATCAAAGTATTTGGGCTCTTGAAGCCGTGTTTTGAAAACGAGATTACTAAAACTGACGTGAAGACTTCAGAAAGACAGGTATATGATGATGCGAACAATAATTGGAATCGATGTCAGTAAGAACAAAGCTAACGTTGCGGTAGTGACTGATTTAGTAGTCGTCAAAGAACTAACCATCTCTTTGGATTTATTGGGGTTTAATGAGCTGAAACACGCCGTGTTTCAGTTCAATGAAAAAGCGGAAATCGTTTTTGAAGCAACTGGTGTTTACTCCCGGCGTTTAGAATATTTTCTTCAGCAAGCAGGTTTGAATTATCACATTTTAAACCCACTAGCAGCTAAAAATCGTATCGCCACTGGTTCACGACTGAGAAAAAACGATCAACGAGACGCACGTCGACTGGCGATTACCGAGTTTACCGAACAGCTGGAACCATATCTTCTAGCTTATAAACAGAATCCCATCTATCGTGAATTAACAGATATGAACCGTTACTACGACCAACTCAATGAAGACAAGAAACGGGCCCGCAATCGAGCTCATCGTGTCTTACAGCTTGTATTTGCGTCATTTGGGGCCTCCAAGGGTAGCTTTAACTTCGATACAAAGCTAGCTTGGGAACTCCTAACGCTCTTTCCACATGCACAAATCGTTCGTGAGATTGGCGACCTTAACGCGTTAGAAGCACGTATATCGGCAGCACATTTCAAAGGGATGGGCGCTAGACGTATTCACGATGCCGCACGCAAGCTATGGAAACTAGCCGCTCAAAATGGTGATGCGGTACCCGTTACTTCGGATAACACACGGCAAATGGAAGCTTTGGCGGAGCAAGTTCTTGCCCTAGAAGCAGCGCAGGACCAGCAGGTCGTGCGCATGATGACCTTAGGTAAATCCTTGCCGGAGTTTACGCTTCTTCAAACAATTCCTGGCATCGGTGGCAGTACCGCCATTCGGCTAATTAGCGAATTAGGTGACATCCGGCGGTTCGATACTCGTCAACAGTTGAATAGCTATGTTAGTCTTGATACAACGGAAATTGACTCTGGTGACCATCAATCAGCAAGGCATATTACAAAACATGGTAATCCTCACGCACGTCGGATTCTATACTGGACGGTCATTCTTATGCTTAATCCTAAAATGGGTAATAATCATATTCGCGATGCATACGAAAAAAGACGAGAAGCCTCTTCTTCAAAGAAGAAACTCATCGTCCGTCAAATGGATCGCCTGATTAAAACAATCCTATACCTGATAAAAACGAATCAACCTTACTCCTATGAGCTAAGCCCTCAATCGAAGTAACATTCGCTATAATTTATCATACCAGCCTTGAAAAAAATTTGATACCTCCAAGGCTTATTTAGTTGGGTCTAAATCACTCAAAAAATAGTAATAAGGCCTAGGTTCCGGAACGATGTTTTTCGTTCCGGAACCTAGGCCCTAAACTCCTCGTCATAAAACATCGATTTAACAGCATTCCTATTGACAAAACGTAGAAAAAGGCCTATTTCTCTGTATTTCAGATAAATAGAACCTACAATTGATATAAAAATTAAAAGGTTGGCGTAATCCTAACTTATATTACAAAACGAGAGTCTTTCACGTGTACTTTCCTTAGAAAACATTTCTTAGTATTGGGATTTTTTTAATAGTACAACTGTAAGGAATAGCAAAAATTATTGAAGCACATATTACAAATGACGTTATAATAATAAACAAAAGAAGGCTTGGAAGTGGACTTTCTTGCAATAATTTTTGAATCACCATAAGCATTATAGGGTGAACGTAGTAAATATTCAGAGATTGGCGATCTACTAAACTCAAAAATTTGGTTGGCTTACTTAGATGTTTCATTGCAAAAGCTACCATGCCTATAGAGAGCAAAAAGACGGCTGGTCGCATACTAGTTGTTACAAGCGACTGGCTTCTATCAGTGAAATATTTAAAATAGATAGACGTACTTAACACTACCAATATCCCAATAGCAACACTGACATTAGCATGTCGTACCAGTTTTTTCATTCTATCTCGCTTCGCAAGATAGATGCCCAATGCAAAATATACTAGGAAGTTTAAAAAGTAATGAACTTCAAAAGTTGATCCGGCTAAAAATACCACTTGTCCAATTACGCTTATTACAGCTGCAATAACAAAACCAAGAGTTTGGCTAAACCACATATACACAAATGGATAAATTAAACAAAAAAAGATCAAAACAGTTATGAAGTACATATGGTATCGCGAACTACCTAAGAATACACCACTCAATACAGTTGGCACTGATAACTTAGCTTTAGTTTGAATAAAATAAATCATTGTCCAAACAAGGTATGCAGGAATTAATTTTAATCTTTTTTTATAAAAACAAATTAAATCGCCTGAATAGCTATTACTTACCGTTAATCCGTAGCCAGACGCTATAAAAAATATTGGAACCGCGAATCGTGACAGTTAATTAACACATAGATAAAATAAATCCTTGTTAAAGGCACTTCCCTGATACATAAATGGTCCAGTAATATGAATCAAAATGACTCTAAGCATTGCAAGTCCCCGAATATTGACCCATGATTTTCTTCCGAAACGTTCCAATTTCACTACTCCTACTATCACAAATTACGTGTTATTCCACACTCTATTTATCATCCATATTTAGCTGATAATATTAAAAAATACTGATTAAGAATTCATACCCTAATGTTTTTGACGCTGTCTTAATTTTGCCGCCAACGGAATAAAAGGTCTTAGATTAAGAATAACCAATACACCCACCGTTAAAATGAGCATAGCAACAGCCAAAGGAGCCTTCACTTGATGCATTAGCCAAATCTCAATAAATATCAGGAGCTGTGATACCACTAAAATTTTCCAATCCAACTTAATATTGACAAACTTTTGTGATCCTCGCAGTCTCAATAAAGAAACAACTACAAAAGATACTGCGGCTCCTGCTCCCGCTCCAACAACGCCAAAGATGGGAATCAAGATAAGATTCATCAAAACGTTAATGACAGCTCCAGCTACGGTAGTGTATAAAATCTGTCCAGTTTTCATCGATGAAGTATATACGGTCCCAATAAAGGATGAAACGCAAGAATACAAGACTGCTAATGAAAGCCAGGGGACAATCTGCCACGCTGAATAATAGGCAGGCGTAGATAAAATATGAACAAACACCTTAGAAAATAATGTTAATGTAGCCACACCAATGAATAATACATTCAAGGTCGCATTTAAAACCGTGCTAAAAAAGCGCCCAACGTCCTTACTTTTATACTCCTCAACTGCCGAAATTTGCCATGCTTGGGTAAAAATAGTGTAAAAAACCGAAATTAATGATGGAATTTTATTAGCAACCGCATAAATTCCGTTTGCTGCCGCGCCGAGCATCAACGCAATAAAAATCTTATTAGCAGAATTACTCAACCACCACGAAACTGCATTAGGAATCAGTGGAATGCTATAAATCAACATTCTTTTAGCAAGAACCATATTTGCCTTCGAGAACTGTATATATTGCCACGCTCGCAAAGCTATAAACAAGTACACAAATCCTCCAAGTTGTGCGATTAACATTGACGCTAGATAACCGAATAATCCCCAACCAACCCAAACAATCATAATGATATTACTAACTACAGTAATGACCGACATTACAATTCCTGTGCTAGCATACAACTTTGACTTGCCTATTCCTCTTGCAAATTGTTGGAACATAGATTCAACGGCACTTGCTAATGTTAAAACACAGACATAGATACCATAATGAAAGCGGGCCAGTATGGGTGAAAGAAGCAAACAAAGGACTGCGCTAACTAAACTAATGATTACACCATTAGACAACACACTCGTATTGTCAGAGTCCTCATCTAAAGAGAATCGAAAAACTGCATCAATAATCGATAAGGTCAAAATAGGCGTTAATAGGCTTACTAACGTCCACATTACGTCAGACTGTCCATACTCAGCTGTCGTTAAGTACCTTGTATATAGCGGAACCATCAAAAACGTAATCATTTTACTGCCTAAGTTTCCAATTGCAAAAATGGCTGAATTAGAAAAAAGTTTTTTATACCTCTCCATGTTTACTCCTTCAAGCCTAAAATTTTAGTTATTTCAAAAGATTATTCTAGTACATTCTAATTTAAAAACTGGGTTATTTTCTTTAATCATTTGAATAGGCCCAATCTGACGGACCGTTTCCCGTTTCATTCACGACTGACCGTAGCGCGATGAAGTACACTGGCAAGACTAGCCGTCAGATTAGCGTGGCATAATTACATCACCGTTCACAATGCTGAAGTTGTTGGTAATACTGAGCGATGGTGTTCTGGTTATGTGCCATGAAGGTACCTCCTTCTTACCTTGTGGTGATTTAAGAATAGATGTTCATGGTCCTTTTGATCTAATTTTTTTAAGTATTGCACTCAGATTTTAAATCCAGACAAATAATTCATTAGCAATATCTGACTTTTTTAAGTAGTAGATAAGCAGGTTTACTCAAAACATCAACCCCATCATTGCGTAAAAATAACACTCGAATCACTCTTTACCGGATGGTAAACAACAAATTTATCTAATTCCATTTTATTTTTGATACCATCAATTATCCACGTTCCAACACCAAAGTTATATTGGTTATCAACTGATTTTTATATAACGTAATTAAAACTTTTTTCACTCAATTTTTAGTTATGCCCTTTTCATTTTTAGTAAAGCTTGCTCTAAAAAATGCAGAGATTCCGCGCGTCGTTTAAGCAGTTTATTTTTAACCACGCTGTAATCAACAGAATTGTTATTGTTAGTGATAACATTTGTGTGCCAACGATCACTCAACCCCAAGTCTGCAAACAATGTTTCAAGCCGAGAATCCATCGATGGGCCATCATATCTTCTAGAAAAGGCTTCAAAATACTTTTCAAACATTATTGAAAAGACACAGGCATGAAAAGAATCCGTAAAAATTGCATCTGCCTGACTGAATAAATTAATAAATTCAGCTGGATCTGCCACCCATAGATCCAAATCATCATACGTTGCTAACGTCTTAATCTGTAACCCATGTTTTTTTGCATACGCTTCAATATACCGCTTGTCCTCACGGCTTTGCTTTCCTAGAAAATAGACAAGTACATATTTTTCAGTATACCTTTTTCTTCCATTTGTTAGCTCCAGCCAATCTTCTGGCTCTAGCAATAGCGTTGGGTCCAGTACTACTTCGGCTGACATATTTGATAGCGACTCCACTAATTGCTTACCCGCCAATTCTCTCACAGAAATGGCATTAAAATTAGCCAAGCCTTCACGATAGACATCAACAAATTTGTCAGGAATCTCCGAAATTCCAAAGGAAGCTGCATAACTTATTCGGGGCTTGTCGCTAAATGAAATAAAATCAAAACCTGAAAAACGAGAAAAGTTACAATTCCATACTTGATCACTGCCGACAACGTATCCATCGATACTATTGTCAAAAGAAAAATCAGTAGACTCTTGGGTAACAGTTGCACTCGTTTCATGGATATAATCGTTAGTAAATGCAATAAAGTTATTGATCCTTAACTGATTATATTTTTTAGATTGTCGTAACCGTTTAATCCTTTTTATAACTTTTCGTCGTCCCTTATCAAGAAAGTGCCCCTCCTTTAATAGCCTCAACAGTCTTTTTTTTCTAGGCTCAGAAGGTACAACGTGCGTGTAGTTTCTTAACGTGACTACTTCATGCCCCAAATTCTCCAAAACTGTTTGTAATGCGTAGTTTTGGAGCCGATTGCCATAATTTGAATAATCTACAATAGTATCAATTGCAAGTTTCATCTGTATTCCTTTCAACATTGAAAAATTAGTAATGGCTAAAAGCTAACCAATAATGCCTTCAACACCTGCTTCGGAGGAAACTGTTTACTTGTTAATACAGTAATAAGTCCTTTGCGTACATACTGTCGTAACTCAAAAATTTCCTTAGATTTATAATTCATTTGTTTGCTTCTACCCAGCAATTTTATAGCGACTCTTAATCTCTTAGCATGCAAAATATTTTCGTCAAATACATAGCGCTTTTCAGCACTTGCTAAGTGTATCTGTGCTAATTTGAGTGCTTTCCATTCAGTTAACCAATTTTGATTAAATTCTTTCGCAGTTTTATAGTTTTGCATGGTGCCAAAATCATTAAGCTGATAATGATAGAGTACATAGGGAATTTCGACCCATTTTTTTACATGGGTTAAATAACTAATAACGAACAATAAATCTTCTCCAACAGCTATATCAACACTAAATTTTAAATTGTTCTTCAAAATAATCTCGGTTTTAAAAATCTTGTTCCAAAGCGCTGATCCCATTTCGTGATGCGTAACTATCTTAGCCACGGCAAAATTTAAATTTTCACTACTATTTTTTTGTGAATATCGAAATATTTCGCCTTCATTAATTTTGAATTCACTGTATCCGCACGAAACGAGTTGTGCGTTACTCTTTTCAATAGCAGTAACTAGGTACTGTATATAGCAGTCATCAAATTGATCATCAGCATCTACAAATACACAGAACTTACCGCTAGCATGTTTAATACCAGCATTTCTTGCCGCTGATACTCCACAATTTTCCTGATGAATTATCTTGTACTTACTGTCACGCTTTTTTTTGTTCAACATCATTAAAGAGCCATCTGTTGATCCATCATCTATCATGATGACTTCTAGCTTGTGATATGTTTGCTTGTCAAGCATAGAAAAAAAAGAATCTAAATATTTAGACTCATTATAGATAGGGACAATAACAGATACTAAACTATTCATCTCACTTCACCCACAATTGTCTTAAATAATTAAGTTTCTCAATACCCACTAAATGCGAAAACTAACTCACTGTTTGGATCAACCATCCTACTGTTTTGCATAACTATATAAACTGGTAAGGCAACGTTTCTCCTAAATTTTTCATTATAATTAGTCGAATAAAAATTCCTACATAGCAAAAAATAAATACTAACAAGAACCATCTACGTAACGCAACATCCCGAATCTTTTGAATTAAATACGGAACATAGATAATCTGTCCCAATGAAAACATCATAATAATTCTAGTGCTGTTCGGAATCACAGACGATAATCCCGCAAATGCCGTGGCAATTACCTGCAAGTTAAAAAACAGGTTGTTAAATCGTTCTTCATTAACCTTACTGATCAACGTATGCTCATATACCCAACCTGGTGTTGCCTTCGAGAAAAAATGATGTAGATAAGCATACATTAATAAAATAAATAAATTAAAAAGAATTAAGTCCCACTGTCGGTCAAGAACATCATAGCGACTATTAAAATAGGAAGCGTATACTCCAGTAATGTCCGTAAGCCAAACTAGTACTTTTCTAATAGGACTAGCAAGTACGCCTAGTACTATAACAGTGCAAATTGCCATTCGCTCTCGAACTTTAATTTTGCTCAGTAAGTACATTGGTAAATAAATAATTGCAGTCTTATGAAATAGCATTGCACCAATAACTGTTACAACGTATTTAACAGGGCTTGACCGAACAATATAAACTGTCGCCATTAAAAATATAGCCATCGCTATTGATTGACGCATAATATTCAGTGACAGATTATAATAACAACCAAACATAAAAATAAACAAACTAATTACGTAATCCGTAGAAAAAAATTGTACCGCTTTCCAAATAAAGAATAAAAATATCAAATGCGTTAACGCAAAGACTACTTGCGTGCCACCAAGTGACATACCAATTTTGATGACAAACTGGTATAAATACTCGAACTTCAGACGTGCATCGTTCCCCTGCAATAACTGTGGAATCTGTATCTGAATATACGTTAAATAGTCAGTTCCAACACGATACCGTAAAGCCGCAATAATGAAATAAGGTATCGCAGCCAGCCAAAATAAAATTCTCGACCTTTTAAATTTTGCAGTGACCGTATATTGTCTTAAATCTGGTAACGTTCGTCGTAACTCATATTCCGAAAAGAACGCAAAACAGCTAGCAATCAAAAACATCCCTAGATAAACTATCATTTAACTTCTCCACTCGCACGTTGCAAATAAATTTGTTCAACTTGTTTTGCAACCACAGGTAATGAATAACCCGCTCGCGCCACTTTTTTTGCAGCAATTGTTCGATCAGCTTGTTTATTTTTATCCACCAGTTGCTGAGCGGCTTGCGCCCAATCTGCATCTGAAGCTTTTAAGTCCATAAAGAAATTACTCTCAGGAATTAAATTAACCTCGTCTGTTATCGAACTTGAAAAAAGGATAGGCAAACCGGCAGCTTGCGCTTCAACTCCTACTACTGGCAAGCCCTCAAATAAAGATGGTAGTACGAAAATATCCGCTGCTGACATTAAACTCGCAACGTCCTTTCTGAGACCCAAAAACCGCACGTCTACAGATAGGCCAAGCTGCTTAACCTGATTTTTAACGCTGTCTAACAATTCTCCTTCGCCGGCTAATAAAAGGACAGAGTTTGGATGTGCTTTATGAAAGTCAGCAAACACTTGTACCAACTTATGGTGATTTTTGACACTCTGAAACCGTCCGACGTGTAAAAAAACCGTTTTACCATTTAGCCCCAATTTTGAACGATAATCTGTTCGCACCTTAGAATTAAATTTAAACTGTTCAATTTTAATACCATTATCAATAACAGTATAATCGTGCCGCTTAATCCGACTGGGTAAGAACATAAACCTAGCCGCACTGTTTGAACAAGCGAAATAAAGGTTAGGACCAAATTCTAATAATGGCTTAGTCAGCTTAGTTAGTAACGTTAAAAATGGGTGAATATTCCCACCCGTGTGCGAATGAGCAATAATCGTTTTCACACCACAAAATTTTGCAATCCAAGAAACCTGAATATTCAAAAAGATTGATCCCGAGTTCACATGTACAATCTCATATTGATTTTCCTTTATAAGGTGTGACAGCCTTTTGAAAAACTGGATTTTTCGCTTAATAAAATTGCCGCTTGTTTTTAATTCAATGATACGTCCACCTGCATCCTCAATCTGCTTTCTATAGATACTGAAAGAGGATGTTTTTGGTGCAACAAAATCAAACTGGATTCTTTCATGATCCATATTTTGATAAAGATGATAAATCATGGCGGAAACCCCGGCATACCGCTGTCCACTATTAATTTGCATTATCCGCAACATGCTTTGACCTCCAAGCTAACAAATTTACATATGAATATCTGATAGTTTCAATGATTGTTCACTGTTCGTTCCATTCTGGTTTCTATTAGCAATTAAATTAATTTTTTTTCGATCTGGCTTAAAAGCATCATTGCCAGTGATAACATTTTCAATAAACAGTCTTAAATCAGCTTGTTGCCGAATTCGTTGTCCCGGTCGAAACTTATCAGGATCAACTGCAAAGCCACGCTTTTTCTCGTACTCTTCAACATCACTTTCCGTAAAACCAATAGGTTTATCAAGCAACAAATAATCATAAAAAACAGAGGAGTAATCCGTAAGTAACCCATCACTTAAATTCAAAAGCCGATATAAATCCATACCACTTTTTTCAAACTCACTATTACTCATCAATACTAAATTTTTCCAGCCAGCGTGATCTATTTCCGAAACATCTTGCATCGGATGCAATTTAACAATAACTTTGACATCCTTCTCCTGCAAATAATCATTAAAATGAGCCAATTCTGAGTCTGCTAGAAAAGGCAAAATAGAGTCTTGTTTTGTATCCGTTTGACCGAGTCGTTTAGATTGCCGAAAAGTCGGCAACCAAACGAGGATTTTTTTAAAATCACCTAACGCATAATTCGCTTTCGGCTCATAAAATACATCTGTTCTAGGATGTCCACAAATTGCAACATGATTTCTGTCAACGTTAAATTTGCGCGCGACGATTGGTACGAAATAAGGTGAACTGGCATAAACATAAGTGTAGAATGAGTTTGCATTAGCGCCCGTTTGAGTCTGATTTTGTGCAAATCCTTTAAATGAAGTGCCGTGCCACATTTGGATAACCTTCTGTTTACGAGTTGCACTAATTGGAAGTTTACCAAAACAATAAAACACATGAGTAGTTCGCAAATACGCAAAAATACCACTAAAAGGTCGTGTAAAAACAACATTTTTAGGAGCACTACCCGTAAATTTTTGATAGCCCTTTACTGCACAAATAATCTGATACTTTTCATTGTAATTATGCTGAATTAAGTAGTCATATAGATACTTCACATTATCTCTAAATCCCAGGTCAGAATATAAAAGTATTTTCTGATCATTTTTAGGAATAAATTGATTAACACCCGAAATCCCTTTAAATACGGAGCCAATCAGTAAATTTTTTAAAAACACATTCTTAATCAATTTATTAACCTACCCATCGATTCGATCATTTTTAACAATTCGCATACCAGTTGAACTAACTCCCTGAGTTCTTGGTAAAAAGACTACTTCAACATCTTGCTTGGCAAGATCCTTAACGGTTTGTTCCCATCGTGGATCACCTTTCCAATCATCGCCAATAAAGATAGCATCAAAATTATATTTTTCTAACTGTTTCGTTTTATCGAGCGTGTCAGCAATTACGGCGTGATCTACAGCTTTAATATTAGCCACGATCTTTTCCCGATTATCTTCAGACACAACCGGCACCTTGCCCTTATAAGCCTTAACCAGCTCATCTGCATTAACCCCGACAGTCAATGAATCACATTGTGCCTTTGCATTATTAATCAGATTCAAGTGACCAACATGGAACATGTCGAACACCCCCTGTGTGTAGCCCCTCTTAAATTTCCGCATGATTATTTACCAGTCCTCACTAATAGTTTTCGCTAAAATAAATCATCAACCATATTTTGAAGTGACTTATTAAAACGGCTGTTATTACTCTCCAGCGAGCCGTTTAATTTAGAAATTTCACTTTCATAATTATGAATTGTTGGCCCTAGATTATCAATGTTCTCAACAACTAAGATATTTTTTTGCCGTGTTGCAACTTGCCTAGCAAAATCAAGTTGATGATTATTTACATGTTCATTGAAGGCCTTCAAGCGTGGAACTACTATCGGAACTTTTTGAACTTGTAATGGCATAATGAAGCTGGAAGGTCCACCATGAGTAATCACAATTCTTGCGTCTTTTACCAATTGTTGCATCTCATCGTGTCCAAAAAATTTACTATGTTCACAATTATTTGGTTTATAGTCAGAATAACCAGTTTGAATAACCACATCATCACCAAATAATTCATCGCGTTTTAATTCGTCGATTTTTTTAATAAGTCGATTAAATGGTTGTTCGTGAGTCCCTACAGTTACAAATATCATCGTAATTCTCCTAAAAAATACTTCCCAAATTAATGGCCTTATGGTAAATCTTTTTCATATCTTCCCATTCTACTATAAAGCGATTCGTAATCGGGTAAACCAGCTTTCCCGTTATAGTCGGCTTATCAATCCGGTCAAACACTTCAATATAGATTAGCTTAGCCCCAAAGAGCTTCCCAATGTAGAAAAAAGGTACCGCTACGGCTGCCCCTGAAGAAATAATTAAATCGGGACGTTCCTTTCTAATTACTTTAAGCGCAAGGAACGTATTTTTAATTAGCGCTTTAATACTTCTGTTTGTTGGGTAATAACACGAATACATTTTTTCACGCTTCAATTGGCTACGTGCATCTGCCTTATCAAAGGTTACCCAAAATCGATCTTTATCTTTCAAAAAGGGTTTTAACATCGTTAAATGGGTTAGATGCCCCCCGCTAGACCCAACTAAACAAACCTTTAACTTTTCCAAAACGACCCCTTCAACTTTCTTAGAAATATTATTCATTTAATTAACTAAACGAATGCGTGATTACACTACCTATTTATGTCCGGAATTATCCATAACGTTAAGAGTTTATCACAATTATTATCTTTTTCAAAATTGAATATTACAATCGTTATTTTTTAACATAACCATTAAAAATACATTGGCTTATCCTAGAAATCTAGCTATAAAAACTCCAAAGACAATTTTAAGATTTAAATCCACCATAAAGAGCACCTATACCCTTCAACTGGATATAGGTGCTCACAAAGTCGTATCTTTCTAATTATTGAAAAACTTAAAGTGTTCGATTAATATTTACATACCCCAAAACTGGGGTGCCTGCTTGCCTGAACTGTTGATAAGCACGAAACACTTTCTTCTTTTCTGTAACGTCAGGTTTGACCACTAAAATACAGCCATCAACATTTCGAGATAGGTTCTCCAACGACTCAATCTTGGGTAACGATGCAGTATTGATCAATATATGGTCAAAGCGATTTTTAGCCGAATTCAGCAGACTATCAAACCTTGGATCATTCAACAAACTCGATTGGCTTTCGTTACCAGTATTACCTGATACGATTACTTCGACAGGCATAGTCGTAGATAACTTTGAACACATTTGCGCTTCCGTAATACTTGTATCAGCAATATATTCCGCTAACCCAGACTTTGGTTCTAACTTAAAAGCACTGGCAATTCTAGTATTACTAAAATCGGTATCTACGATTAAAACTGACTCACCCGCACGGCCATACATTAATCCCATATTGACTAACAGTGTTTGCTGTGCTGCAGTATCATCAACTGATGCGAACATTATCGACTTTGCATCTTGATTAAGCCGTTGCAAATTGGTATTAATCTGACGAATTACATTCTTAATTTCATCCATGGTCACGTCACCTATTTCACCCTATTAGTTTCGACATCCATGGATCCCAGTTCTGGAATACCGTAAACATCACTAATATATCGATTGTCTTCAACAGCTCCAACGAATACCATCTTTCTTAGTAAAAACAGTGCCGCACCTAAAGCTCCCAACAAGAATCCAATCAATCCGACCTTAAATAGCTGTACCTTTAAGTGGAATACTACCGGCTTACTGTTAATATTCATAATCGATACGTTTGCCCGGGGAAGTGACTTTTTAACATTCCGGGCAAAAGCTTTAGTTACTGTCGTTATTAAATATTTCGAAAACGCTTTTTTTGAGCTCACCACTGTCAGCGTTACTTGAGTAGTGGTTGAACTAGCAGTAGAGGCCGACACCTGATAATCTTCTCCATACGTTTGGTTACGCCATTTAGACTCACCAACGGCTTTTTTTACCTGCTTTTCAAATGAGCTCGATTTGACGTAATTAGGAAATAGCCGAACGACCACGTAATTATTGTCATTCTGAACAAGTGCGCTATTTGCACTATATTTAATACCTGGAGTAATCAACGATATCCCCATACCGATAAAGGCAAAAATCGCACCAGTAATAATTATAACGACTAAATAACGTTTAAAAAATCTTGTAATGGCCTTACCATTAACCTCGTATATAGAATCCATCATATCCTCCACCATTGGCGTCTGCTAATTTTGTTTAAAAGTTACGTATCACATGGTACACAATCCTGATAAACAAAGCAATACACGTTTAATGTTGGAAGATTAAAAAACTAATTAATTCCAAAGAAAGCATTCATAAATACCGCCGCACAAGCCGCCCCAACAAATGGTGCGATCCCTGGTACGATAATCCCGTATTGCCAATCGCTATCAGCTTTGTTTTCAATTGGTAAAATCGCGTGAGCAATCCGCGGGCCCATGTCCCGGGCAAGGTTCATGGCGAATCCGGTCGGTCCACCTAGTCCCATCCCGATGGCCCAGACAAGTAACCCAACCCCAATCGGTAAGATACCCGGCGTCTTCACCTGAGAAATGGCTAAAATTCCAGAAATAAAAATAAAGGTATCAAAAAATTCGACGAAGAAGTTCCGGGGTAAGTTCCGAACGGCCGGTGCCGTTGAGAACAGGTTCCGAATGGTAATTGGAGAAATTTCACCAGCTGACGCTGCAAAGTGGTCGGCGTACATGATCCAGACAATCACGGCACCAACAACCCCACCCAAGACTTCGGCAACGGAATACGGAATGAACAGTGCCCAGGAAATATTTCCTAAAATACACTGCGCCAGCACCATTGCTGGGTTAATACTAACATCACCAAAAATGAACAAGGCAATGGTAATCCCAAAACCCCAAGTGGTAATTGCAAAAATATGGCCGGATCCACGGTACTTGGTTCCCTTCAGAACCTCACTACAATGAACTCCGACACCAAAAATAATCATCAAGGCGGTTCCCATGAACTCTGCCAAAAGCTGATGAATCACGACGTTCTCCTCCTGTGGCGTTCGCGACGCCCGTTTATTAGTTGAAATAGGCACCTGAACTTTCAGAAAGTAACGGACCATTTTTCACATGTTATCCATTATACACAAAAAAAGAACTAATGAAATGGAATTTGTAAAAATGTTCCGATTTTACCTGATTTTTTCATTCTTGCCAAGGATAATGTCCTGAAACAGCCGATTATGGTCAATTATTTGCGTAAATTAGTCAGTCCCCGTTTCAAGCGGCGCATCACCCGCGGTGACTTGGGTTTAATGGTGTGTTCGAACCATTCCTGGACGGTTGCATTGACCACGCCCCCGAACATCAGTAAGATGCCCGAAAAGTTCAACCAGAACATTAGGACAATCAGACTACCAATTGTTTGATAAGTCGTCACCCGTTTTGCAAATAACTCGATGTAAATCCGAAATCCCTGTGAAATTACAATCCAACCGATCGTCGTGACCAACGCTCCCGGCCAAACGTAGCGTAACCGAACCTGGGCATTCGGCACGAAGTAGTATAACAATAGTGCCCCGAGAAACATCCCAATGAAGGTAATCAAGTTCTTGTTGTCCAGCAACTGGCGCCACCACATTGGCAGAAAGGATTGCGATGTGTGCGTTAAAGCCAACAGTGTGTCCATGATCACCTGACTAAGTGTGAAAAACATGGCCATTGCCACGATGAGGAGTAGTAACCCAAGCGTGAGCAAAAATGCAATCAAGCGGGTAACAATCGCACCCTGCGCATTATCGACACCGTAGGCCTCATTAAGGCTCCGGCGAACCGCCGCAATGATTTTGGACGCCGACCAAATCGTCACAATAATCCCAATTGACAGACTGCTACTACTGCCACTCGACAAGAAGGACACTAAGATTGGTTTAAACGTTTGGTAAACGTTACTCGGCATCACCTCTTGCACGTAAGCTAGAATCTGCCCGGTTTTTAAGTTAAACCGCGCCACGATGTTCCCAACAATCAAAATAATTGGCGCAATTGACATCAACGCGTAGTAGGCCAGCACAATGGCGTTATTACTCACATTGGCCTGGCTATAGCGGCGAATAATGATTGCCAACCATTTATTTGTTTTTGGAAAACGGTTTTTAAGGTTCATGAGTTAATCTCCAATAGTTATCTAATAAGTTTAATTATACATGGCCTGCAACTAGAAAACATCCTACACGCAAATATGATAAGCTATAAGCATAGAAAATAATGGGGAGACTACCACGCATGAAAACAATGTGTCTAATTGTTCCTTGCTATAATGAGGAACCGACCGTTCCACTCTTCTTTGACACGGTCGAAAAAGTTTTTGCAGACAATCGTGACACCTTCAGCGATATTAACCACGAGTACCTCTTTATCAACGATGGCTCTAGTGACGGGACCCTTGCTGAGTTTCGGAAACTTCATGAACGCTTTCCGGAAACAGTCCACTATATTTCCTTCTCCCGGAACTTCGGCAAGGAGGCGGGACTCGCCGCCGGGCTACAACACGCCACTGGCGATTACATCGCGGTAATGGACGTTGATCTTCAAGATCCACCACAGTTACTACCTAAAATGTTGACCACGCTAGAAAGCGGCGACTACGATTGTGTCGGTACAATGCGCGAAGATCGCAAAGGTGAGCCACCGATTCGTTCATTTTTCTCACGCTCATTTTACGCGCTAATTAACCGTATTTCAAAAGTCCAAATTATTCCGAACGCCCGCGATTACCGCTTAATGACCCGCCAAATGGTTGACGCCATCCTGGAACTACCAGAATATAATCGTTTTTCTAAGGGAATTTTCAACTGGGTCGGCTTTCGAACCACTTACCTTAAATTTGAAAACGCGCCGCGGGCAGCTGGTGAAACCCACTGGTCCTTTTGGCAATTATTTAATTACTCAATTGAGGCCATCGTTGACTTTTCAGACGTTCCTTTAAAGATTGCAACCTTCTTGGGAAGCCTGCTGTCCTTCATTTCTGTGATTAGCATTTTCATTGTTATTATCCGTAAAATTATTTGGGGCAACAGCGTTGGTGGTTGGGCCTCGATGGTAACGATTATGCTGTTCATCGGTGGGGTTCAACTTTTCTGTCTGGGTATTATTGGTAATTATATCGGCAAAATTTATTTGGAAACCAAGCACCGACCGCAATACATCGTTCAAGAAAAGAAGTAACTCAGTTTACATGTCATTTTCATCAACACAAAAAGGCACAACCAACTCCGGGGACGGAGGCCGGTTGCGCCTTTTTTATTCCACGTCAATGTTGGAATAACCACTATGTCGGGGACTATCTTACAACGCTTTTCATAATTTGTAAATATATTTAATTATTATATTTTATATGTGATTATAAATTGCATCGAGAATGTATTCAGCGGCATGCCCGTCACCGTACGGATTTTTAGCTTCAGCCATCCGCTGGTATTCACCGTGGTCATCTAATAATTGATTCATCGCCGCCGTGACCTTGGCGCCATCCGTCCCGACCAGTTTCAGAGTCCCCGCATCGACTCCTTCAGGCCGTTCCGTTGTATCGCGCAAGACCAGGACCGGTTTATTCAGCGACGGCGCTTCTTCCTGAACCCCGCCAGAATCGGTCATAATGAAGTAACTGCGGGCTGCCATGTTATGAAAATCTAACACGTCCAACGGTTCAATCAGGTGAATCCGGTCCTGATGACCTAAGATCCGGTGCGCCACTTCTTGCACGGCCGGACTCAGGTGCACCGGATAAACGACTTCCACGTCCGGATGGTGGCGCACCACGTCCTTGATCGCGTTAAAAACCGTTTCCATTGGCGCCCCTTGATTTTCGCGCCGATGCATTGTGAGTAGAATCATGCGGTGGCCCGGTTCAATCAACGACAACGCTTCATGTTGGTAGTCTTTCGAAACGGTCTGGTGTAGCGCATCAATTGCCGTATTCCCCGTAATGGTAATGTTAGCGTCCGGGTGATGTTCTTGCAGTAAGTTTTGGCGGCTGAGTTCAGTCGGCGCAAAGTACATGTCGGCTAAGACATCCGTCAATTGCCGATTCATTTCTTCGGGATACGGCGAATATTTATTCCAAGTCCGCAGACCGGCCTCAACGTGCCCCACCGGAATCTGGTGATAGAATGCACTGACACTGGCGGCAAAGGTCGTCGTGGTATCGCCGTGCACCAACACAATAGCGGGACGCACTTCTTCCATAATGGCATCCAGCTTCGTTAGCACCCGGCTGGTAATACCGGCTAACGTCTGATTGGGCTGCATGATATTCAAATCATAGTCCGGTTTAATTTTAAAAATTTCCAAGACCTGATCGAGCATTTCACGGTGCTGAGCCGTGACGACCGTGACCGGCTCAAAGCGCTCCTGCTGCTGCAGTTGCAACACAATCGGAGCCATCTTGATTGCTTCCGGGCGGGTGCCAAAAATCGTCATTACTTTAATTGGTTTTACCATACCTTTAATCACCTACATTTTCTAATTACTATTAGCTTCATCATACCGTTTACGGTTAAACCTGGCTACTTAAGAATAATAAGAATTACGCTTTCTTTAAAAGCTAAAACGGGGTCGTCCGTTTCAAAATTGCCAGAATTTGGTAGGCCACCTGGTTATCACCGGTAAAGGTCCCCTGATTTTCGAACAGTACTAACGCAATTTTACCGTCACGACTGCCCATATAATAAGTATGGAACTGATTATCATTACCACCGACCCGGATATCGCCATTTGGCTGATAATAGACGCCCCCCCGAATAACGGGGCGTGAAATTGCTAGTCAATTCGCGCAACCCGGCTTGGCCGACTAGTTTGCCCTGCTGTAAGCTCAGCATAAAGCGGTAGTAATCCCCCACACTCATATAGAGACTACCACAGCCAAGCTCGCTGGACTGGAGTGGCTTTGAAATGAGCGTTGCCGCCGAAAAACCGTTACTTAACCGGTAAGCATCCGGATCGACCACGTTGCCGGGAATCTGGTTATACGCAAAAGTGTGCTTTAAACCCAAGGGGGCAATGATGGTCCGCCGTAACATCGTCATGTAGGACCGGTGACTCACCTGCCGTATCACCCCCGCCAGCAACGTGAAGTTGGCATTGGTGTAAAAATAGGCGTGGTCCCCCGTTGACCGGAGGTTCCGTAACGTAAAGTCGATTTGGGCCGTCTCCGTGGGTAACACGACCTGAGGTTGCGGTTCAGCCATCCGAATACCGGAACGGTGGTCTAATAACTGGCGAATGGTGATTTTTCGTGCGTACGGGATTTGTGGGTAAAAACGGCTCAACGGCGTCGTCATCTTAAGCTTATACTGGTTGATCAACTGTTGAATAACCGTGGCAGTCAACGCCTTTTGTAGCGAAGCCAGCGGGTAGGCCTCATTGGGTTGATTCCGAGTCTGCGTTGCTAAATCGGCATACCCGTACGTTTTGATGCGCACTCCCGCTGCTCCGTTAGTTGTTAATAATAGCGTCCCCATAATTTGATGACTTTTCACCAATTGATCGATTTGTTTTAGTGCCTGCGCCTCGGTTAACAACCCCGTCACAGTTTTGTGCGTTCGACTATCGACTGACTGAGACGGACTTTTCCGGTGCACCGGTGGGAGGCGCCGCTTATGCACGTTAACCGGTACTGCCGTCGCCTCGTCATTGACCGCGTAGCGCCCCCATCCCAATAAGAACACAACTAAAGCTAACATCACCGCGACAAAACCGTCGCGCCAGCATCTTTTCATTTGCGACTCCCCCAATCACGTTTCTTAGCGTACTTGGTGTGGGGGAGAAATGCACGGATACACACGCTAATGTTAGTCATCCGAACCAAATTCGGTTACCTTGATAGCTGTGGGATACAACATAATCACTAAAATAGCATTGAAAATTAGTGATTTTAACTCGTGCATTTTCCGAACGAAACCAGTAGACTAAAATCACAAAGTTAACTTATACATGGAAGGATGATTAATTTGAGCAAAGCGACTGACTATTTGCAACACGTATACGCGGTGGTTCAACATCGTGATCCAAACCAAACCGAGTTTTTGGAAGCCGTTCACGATTTCTTGGAAACGATGACCCCCGTTTTCGAACAGCATCCTGAATACATCGAAGCCAACATTTTGGAACGGCTGACCGAGCCCGAACGCGTTATCCAATTCCGGGTACCATGGTTAGACGACCAGGGGTACGCCCAAGTCAACCGGGGGTTCCGGGTACAATTCAACTCGGCAATCGGCCCGTACAAAGGTGGGCTACGGCTACACCCTTCCGTTAACCTGAGCATCGTTAAATTCTTAGGCTTTGAACAAATCTTTAAGAACTCCCTGACCGGGTTACCGATTGGTGGCGGTAAGGGTGGTTCCGACTTTGATCCTAAGGGCAAGTCCGACAACGAAATCATGCGCTTTTGCCAAAGCTTCATGACTGAACTCAGCAAATACATCGGTTTGGATACCGACGTTCCCGCTGGTGATATTGGCGTTGGTGGCCGTGAAATTGGCTTCCTGTACGGTCAATACAAGCGGCTCCGTGGTGCTGACCGCGGGGTATTAACCGGTAAGGGTCTCAGCTACGGTGGCTCACTCGCCCGGACTGAAGCGACCGGTTACGGCTTGGCTTACTACACCGATGAAATGTTGAAAGCTCACAAGCAGACCTTTGCCGACAAACGGGTCGCCATTTCCGGCGCCGGTAACGTTGCCATCTACGCCATCCAAAAGGTGGAACAACTAGGTGGTAAGGTCATCAGCTGTTCCGATTCAAACGGCTACGTGATTGATGAAAACGGCATCGACTTTAAAGTCGTTAAGCAGATTAAGGAAGTTGAACGCGGACGCATTAAGGAATACGCCGACCGCGTTGACAGCGCGACCTACCACGAAGGTTCCGTTTGGACGGCGAACGTTGCTTACGACATTGCGCTACCTTGCGCAACTCAAAACGAAATCGATGGCGCCAAGGCGCAAACGATTATCGCTAACGGCGCCAAGGTCGTTGCGGAAGGTGCAAACATGCCAAGTAATCCGGATGCAATTGCTGCGTACAAAGCAGCAAAGGTGCTCTACGGTCCGGCAAAAGCTGCCAATGCCGGCGGGGTTGCCGTTTCCGCCCTCGAAATGAGCCAAAACAGCATGCGGTTAAGCTGGTCCTTCGATGAAGTCGACGGTCGCTTAAAGAAGATCATGCAAAATATCTTCGCAAATTCCGTTGCCGCTGCTGACCAATACGGTGTCAGTGGTGATTACCTGAGTGGTGCAAACATCGCCGGCTTTACTAAGGTCGCGGATGCAATGTTGGCACAGGGATTAGTTTAATTAGATCCAATTAAAGCATAATAAATGGCATGACTAAGACACCCTTGTAGTCTTGGTCATGCCATTTTTATACTCAATTTTATATTAAACTTTCCCTTCCGGATAACCCGTATGCGCCACCAATTCTTTATAAGTCGCGTGCAACGTTTTGGCGGCCACGTGCCAGCCGACTTTCAGGAGTGGAATCAAATGTAGCGGATCTTCCACGGCAATGCCGTGCTGATGCGCAAATTTAAAGATGGCCGGTAAGACTTCCATATCCGAATTGGCAAAATAGAAATTGCCTGCATCCGTGAGTACAAAGATGGTCGCTCGAAACGCGTGCCGTGGATCCAGCCCTTCCGTCGCGTGCCAGCGAATCGCCCCGATTTGAATACACCGAATTTGACTCAGTGGCATTTCACCTAAATTGCGTTGTTCCGGTGACCATAAAATCATCACCTTACTAGGCGTCAATTCCACTACCGCGTGCCGCTCACTGCGCGTCCCTGAAAGCCGCCGCAACCAATTACTTTCTCGTGCCGGTTCCGGATACTCACGCCCCTGAATTTCAAAATGGAACGGGACGATACACTTTTGCGCCCGGTCAATTGCCCGGTAATGCCCCGCAATCTGATGGTTTTTAAAAATTGAAGCCGTTGGTTTAAACATCCTGATCACTCCCCTCGTTACCGAAACCCGGGTTCCGGTAACTGATCCGTACGAACACCCCACCAGTTACCAACCGTAACCGGTGCTCGTCTTCATTATAGCACCCGAAATAGCGCTTTCAAAATTCATGCCAACCGTAAAAAAAAGCCCACCACAATGGTAGGCTCAGTCTGCTTAGTCGTTGCTTTCATTAGGTTCCGTGTCGCCAAAGTCCGCTGGCATAATTGCAAAGTTGCTAGCTTCAGTTGAAAGTAAGGCGGCGTAGGCCCGAACCTTTGCGGATAAGGCCGGAATGATGGCCCCGTTCAAGTTGTTGACCATTTCTTGTTCGTCGTCTTCAACCTTTTTGTTGTCGGCCTGACGTTCGATAATACCAACCATTTCCCCGCTTAAGCGTACAATTGCAAAAACGGTGGCGCTTAAATCGTACATTTCTTCTTTGTAGGTGACGTTTAATTGGGCTTGAACCACGTCGTCACCAAACGTCTTCTTAACGTCTGGATTAGCGGTCGTGTAACTGAATTGACCTTGACCCGGTTCATCCTTACTTTCATCACGATCGTAAACAATGGTAAAGTGTAAATCTTGAATTGCTGAGTTTAAAATTTCAATATTCATTACCGAAAACCCCTTTTATATAATATCTTCACCATAAAGGAAAATGACTTAAAATACAATCACATTTACGTGCTTTTCGTTAAAGTTTTTGTTAACGCTAAGTAAAGCTTTACTTGCTAGAATTGACGTCGCCCGCCCTTCCCCGTAAACTTATAGCAAAGATTGGGGGAGTCTTAATGAAAAAGAACCGGTTACTGACAGCCATCATGGTCGTAACGTTAGCCGTTGGTTTGGGATTACCAACAACCGACGCTCAGGCAATGCGCCTACGATCGACCACGTCCTTCTTACGTTTACGGGTCAAAAAACGCCGACCAGCAAAACGTAAACACGTCAAAAAAAACGTTAAAAAAAGCCACCGCCGAACGGCCCGTCACCATTAAAAATGCAGCCTAACGTTCAAAAGTGCATTTAATTTATAAAACGGATTACCGTTGTTTATAATTAAGGTAGAAAATGGAGGTGGATATTATGCCAAGTCGTTACCTGCACATCCTAGCACCCGTTGATAGTTCCGAAGCCGCCCAGACGGCCTTTACCGAAGCCGTGAACATTGCCCAACGTCACAATGCCACGCTAACGGCGCTCTACGTTGTCGATGATAGCGCCTACCACACGCCCGCATTAGATCCTCTCCTAAGTGAACTGTTGGATGCCGAGGCCGCCCATGCTAAAGCGGCCATGGCCAAACGCCAAGCATTCGTCGCCACCACCACGGTCAGTGATTTTCAGATAGAGATCACTTACGGGTCACCTAAGTACGCGATTCAAGACTACGCTGCTAAGCACCCAGATATAGATTTAATGGTGCTGGGCGCAACCGGCGCGGACTCACCTAACCGGCTGGCCGTTGGGTCGACAACTAGTTTTCTAGTTGACCAGGCACCGTGCAACGTGCTGGTAATTCGTTGATTGTGACACTAGGCTCCCGGATAATTCCGGGAGTTTTTTTATTTCTCATCAAAGTTTTACCCACCGACCACTTTAAAACAGTTATGATAATGACATCAGCGTATTCCAGCTTTATACAAACGGGAGGCTAACAAAAATGCGTAAACAGCCACGGCACCTCGGGTTAATCGTCTTAGGCTTTGGCCTGAGCGTTCTGGGTACCTCACTACTCTTCTTAGGAATCGACCGCTCCGACGCAAGTATCGGGTCGCAACAGCTGTTTCAAACTAATTTGCTGAAGTCACCCCGACTGCGGGCGGTGAATGGCGGGTTAGTGGCAAAACCGCCGCTCCGAACGGCGCCAAAATTATTGCGTTGGGCGATAACGACGTCGCAACCGTCGCCAGCCACTTAGATAACCCGATTCGCTGGGCGCGGGTGCGCAACGGCCACTTTCAGGCTGCAATCGACGCCTACCACGCCGTTGCCGACCACGACTACCAGGCTGGCCGAACCATTCCGGTAACGGTCGTTGCCGTGACTAATTATTCAGCCGCACCGTACAACCTCCTACCAGCTGCTTTACGCGATCAACTGCAACAATTCGGGCCCCAACAGCTCGTGCTCACGAAACTGCTGGCAAAAGCCTGCTGGACGACTTATCACGAGTACCAGTGAGTTTACATAGCACCACCGTTTGACCAAAAGCTTATGTCACTAAAAGGTGCAACAACTTTCGGAGGAACTCATGATGCACAAATTACTCACACTCGGGATAACCATTTTAACTGGGAGCACGCTGGCGGCTTGTGGCAATACGAAGCAAGCCCCATCGAAGGCCAGCCAAGCCACAACGAGCTCAAAGCAGCAGTCTGGCGGTATTAGCCTGGCCAACTACGAGACAATCAAGGTGGCACTTCCCAACCTTGGTTCTGCGACTAGTGAAGCAGAAGTTAAAAAGCTGCTCGGTAAACCCGACCAAGAAACCAAAACCACCGTCACCGGGTTAGACCAACAAGCGACCCAGTACGGTTGGACCAACGTCGGGAAGGGGCTAACTGGGGCAACCGTCACCGTTAGCATTTACGATGGTAAAGCCGTTGCCAAGGGATACGCCAACGCCTCCCTAACAACAAACTCAAAGATCACCGCTAGCTCATTGAGCGCCATCAAAACTGGTACGAGTCTGGATACTGTCAAAGCCAAGCTGGGTAAGCCTAACGGCGAGGTGCTTTCAGGAGCGGGCGCGTTGAGCTCACAGCTACTAACTTACACCAATATTAAGGGCGAAAAAGCGGGCGCTAGCGTCTCCTTTACATTTACCGCTAACAAGCTCGTTTCAATGACGAAGACCGGGTTTAACTAACCCGCCGTTTAACGCGCAGCACAGTTGCTTCTCAACTCAATTAAGATTAATTAAAACCGATGATTAGGTCACCCAAGTGGTGTACCTGATCATCGGTTTATTTTTGATAAGCCCCCCTAAATAAATGGGTAGCACTAAGAAGTTATCCATAACGTAAAAACCGCTTCATATCAACGCTCTGCGTCGGTACGAAACGATTCTACTAGTAACGAAGTATCCCCCACTACCATTTAAACTAATTCACACTTATTACGAGAAATGGAAAAAAAGAGACCAGCAAAGCCCTTGTGGCTCTATGCTCGATAGACGGTTTGGTGCACAACTTGGTGCACCAAACGTCCAAAAAAGCCTAATGTGCACCAAATATGCACCAAAATATCGTTTTATATTGTTTCTGAGCGTTTCGCTTAAAATAAAAACCGCTTCGTATCAACGCTCTGCGTCGGTACGAAACGATTCTACTGGTATATTCAAATGACCCCACCCGGACTCGAACCGGGATCAACCGCTTAGGAGGCGGGTGCCCTATCCAGTTGTGCTATGGGGCCAAAAAACAATCCGTAAAATATCATCTCACGGATCGTTCGATTTGGCAAACCGTTATTCGCCGTAACGGTCGCGATTCTTTTTACGCATCCCTTTTTTCTTCGAGTGCTTCTTGTGACCCTTGCGTTTCTTCACAGCCTTAGCCGGTTGAATCACCCGCTCAGCAGTCGTTTCCGTGCGTCTAACCTTATCGGGATGTCCGGAACGGGCGACACGGTGCCGGTTGCCTAACGGTTCACCAGCGTCGTCAGCGTGATCGAATGCTAACGGTGGGACGATCCGGTCCGGTTTCGTATCCACCACTTGATAATCAACCAAATAAGCACGCTTAAGCTCATAAGCCGTATCGGCCATAATTTTCTTAAAGTCGCGCAAATCGTGGTCGTCACCTAGTGTCAAGACGAGGCCGTCCGCTCCCATCCGACCGGTCCGCCCACTGCGGTGAATGTAGGTCGTGACGTCTTTCGGTAACTGGTAATTGATGACCGCCGGTAGCTGTGGCACGTCGAGTCCGCGGGCCGCTAAGTCGGTCGTGAGCAACAACGCCACCTTGCCCTGCCGAAATAGCCGCAACGCCTTTTCACGTTCAACCTGGCGCTGGTTACTCGTCAGCGCCACGAAGCTAGCGTGTTGGTGGCGTAACTCGATGGCCACGTGTTGAAGCAACTGCATCTTGTTAAAGAAGACCAGTGCCCGTAAGTGGTCGACCCGGCTAATTTTTTTCAGGAGTTCGACGCGGTGGCGGTTACCAACTTCCATCATGCGGTGGCGAACCACGCCCTGTGTCTGATCAATTGCCCGCACGTCGATTTTTTCAACCGGCCGCCCGAACCAGCGCGGCAAGTCGTCCAAAATCTTCGTTTCGGTGGCTGAGAAGAACGCTAGCTGCAACGTTTCCGCAAAGGTGGCGTCTAAAATCGACCGAATCTGGTCGAGGGTCTCATCCGTTAACAGTTCGTCGGCTTCATCCACGATCATCATCTTGAGGTGGCCCAGCTTGAGCTTACCATCACCGACCAGGTTCATTACCCGGCCCGGGGTTGCCACGATCACTTCCGGCCGTTTCTTAAGCTTTTCGAGCTGCCGCTTAACGTTGGCGCCCCCGGTAATGGCGAGGACTTTCACGTCGACCAGTTGCGCCCAATCGCGAACCACGTTGGTCGTTTGCATCGCCAACTCTTGCGACGGCGCTAAGATCAACGCCTGAATACCTTCGCCGGGCCGCACCTTTTCTAAGATAGGCCAAGTGAAAGCCAGCGTCTTACCGGAACCGGTCGGCGCTAACCCAAGAATCGACTGCCCATCCGCTAACGGTTCGGCAACCGCCGTTTGAATCGGTGACGGCTCGGTAAAGCCTTCAGTTGCAAATTTTGTTTTAAATACGTCTAACATAGTGCCTCGTTTCTATTTAGCAGCACTGTCCCGTTCGTCATCCGAGAAATAGACGTGACCGGACTGCCGTAAATTAAATAATAGTTTGTTTACGTTGCGACTGAGTTGCCGCCATGCTTGATATTCTGCGTGGTAAGTCGTCGGGTCGTTGATTACCTTGGCGAAGTCCTTGGCTTCCGCTAACATCGGGTTGTCGTCGGGTTGAACGCCAATGTTGTGGGGCTTGCCATCATTATCTTGGTACGTGACCCGGGCTAATTCCGCGGCGTTATCCATCACGATGGTGTCACGTAAACCGTTGATTTCTGACGGCAGCGCGGAGTTACTGGTTTTGCCAATATTCAGAGTGACCGTGAAGGTTGGGTAACGTAAAATGGCAACGCCTTTCCCATCGACCCCGGTTGATAACATCGTCGGGTAGTAGGCAACTTCATCGGGCATCCCGAACCAGCCGACCGCGTCGTACACCACGTAGACGCCCAAATCTTGTAGGGCGCCACCGGCAAACTTCGGTGAGAAAATATTCGGTTCCTGCCCAGAACGGACCGCGTCAAAGCGGGAGGAATACTTCATGTAGGTTAAAGTGGCACCCTGAATTAATTCCATTTGGCTAATTTGATCCTGAACCCGCTTAAAGTTAACCTCGTGAATTTGACGGGCCGCTTCAAACAGCAATACGTCCGGGTGAGCTGCTAAACACTCGTCTAACTGTTCAAACAACGCCTGGTTGGCCATGGCCGGTTTTTCCACGATCACGTGCTTACCGTGTTCGACCGCCAGCTTAGCCTGTTCAAAGTGCAGGCTATTCGGTGACGCGATGTAAACCGCGTCGAAGTCGCCGTGACTAAAGAAATCGGCTAAGTCTGTGAACGTCGAAGCCGCGTGGTTTTTAGTCGCAAAGGCGCTGGCCGTTTCGGCGTGACGGGAATAAACGGTTGTCAGCTGCCATTCACCGGAAGCCGTCGCTGCATCCACAAATTGCTGGGTAATCCAGTTCGTCCCAATAATCCCTAATTTTAACATGTTCGTACCCCTCTCATTGATGAAGCCAAGCCTAACTGGTTCCGCTTACTAATAGCTTTATTTTACCAGTTTTCCGTAATCAACTTAGGAATAACGCCCGTTTTTATAAAATTTAATTAGCGGTCAAAAAAAGGACCCCATGCGTAAACGAACCGGGGCCCTTCTGACGGTCCTAACCAACAGCGTTGATCAGGCACCTAATTTTATATCGAATTATTGAGGAACAACGTTAGTAGCTTGTGGGCCACGATCGCTTTGTTCTTCGTCAAAGGTAACTTTTTGACCTTCTTCTAAGGTCTTGAAACCGTCAACTTGGATAGCTGAGAAGTGAACAAATACATCGTTGCCATCTTCACCAGTAATAAATCCGAAACCTTTATCAGCATTAAACCATTTTACAGTACCATTCTTCATGTATACAAATCCTCCTAGGATTACAAACCAAAAGTAACAAAACTATGTTATCAACACCTAAAAGAGTCTGTTAAGGTAGCACACAAAGGGCACTTCTGAACTTCTGTTAAATGCTAATCACAAGTACTAGGTTAACATACTCCCCCAAAAAAGAACAGTAAAACCAGTCAACTTTTCAAAAGATTGTCGAATTATCTCAACTAAATTAATTTAAGATTACTTTCATTACCTTGATGTAACAGGCATCTAAAACCTTTGATAAGAACGGTTGAATTCATATCGTTAACACCGGTTTCGTGTTATATTTTAAGAGTAATCTGTAAAGAAGGAAGGTTGATCCGGTGAAGCGACGTGGTGCCATTTTATTTGGCTTATCTTTACTGGCAGGGTTATCAAGTACGTTGATTCGTAAAAAGCGTCCGGCTAATCCGACCAGTGGCGACTTAGCCGTCTTTTACGCGGGTACTTGGACTTATCGTGACGAAGCTCACCACCGGGATCATCAATTAGAAATCGACCCCAGCATGATCATTCGCATCGATGGTCGCGCCATGCCCGCAACCGTAGAATCAATGTCAGCTACCCAGTTAGTCCTACTTGATAAATACGGCTTTCACCTAGTCGTCCACGCTAACGAGGCCCGTCCCGTTAGCCTCTTCGACGAAGCTGATAACCGAAATTACGTCATTTTAGCGCCCAAGCGCTTGGATCAGGCCACGGGCTAACTTACAAGTACGATAAAAAGGACGATTACCAGTGTGGTAGTCGTCCTTTTGTGTGTTTCCGAATGTTAATAGCCAAAACGTGTGCCAAAAGTCAGCTGGCTTTTGGCACACGTGCCTTTTTGCATCTTTAGAACCAGGGATCGGCACGTAACTTGGTAAAACGTTGCGAGCTACCGTTGAACACCAGGCCGGCAAATTCCTGGCGGGTCCCGTTTTGTCGGTAAACGACCCGGCTGGAATAGTGCATGAACATGATGCGAGCTGCCCGGTGATGCGTATTAGTCGTATCATACCAGAGCGGCGTCTTGGTAATTACCGGCTTAACCAGTCGTTTAGCCACCGTTGGCGATGACCACACCACGCACTGGCGGTTATAATAATTGGTTAATTTATAAACCAGTGCCCGTAACTTTGCCTGCGCCTTTTGGACGTCAACGGTCTTAGCGGAATAATTGCCATAATATTGAACCTGAATGGCGATCGGTAAATCGCCGATATCATCGCCGACCATCTTTTCGAAATAGGCCGCTTGCGCCGCCGCGGAACTCGAAAAACTAAAAACGTGCACCACCCCGACCCCCATGTCGGTGCCGGCAATCCGGTCATAATTACTAGCAAAGTAGTCGTCCGAATAACTAGCACCCTGAGTAGCGTGCAAGTACGCAAACTTCAGCCCGTTATTTTGGAGGGCGGCGAAGTCTAAGTAACCATCCGTTTGTGAGACGGCGACCCCGCGGACGTTAAAGCCGCTCACCACGGCGGCCTGACGGGACTGGTACCACGCTAGCCCGCCCCAAACACCGGCGATGACGAGGCTCAGCACTAGCAACACCATCAAGCGGTGCCACCAACGGCCACTGCGCGTCCGCGCGTAGGCCGGACGTAATCGCTGTTGTTTTGTCATTCCATCATCCACCCTTAGTGAAATTTCACCAATCGGTTCGGGTCGCGCTAATCGTTTCGCGAACCCGGCCTAAACTAGCCGCCATTTCAATGTTGCCATGGACGGCCGTCATCAAAAATAAACTGTCAATAATGCTCATTTGGGCAATCAGTGAAGTCAAACCTTCGGAGCGGTAATTAATTTCTTCCGCGACCGAAATAAACGCCACCGTGCTAGCCTTGGCTAACGGTGAATTACCAAAACTAGTTAGTGCAATCACCGGCACCTTTTGCGCCTCGAGCGTTGCCATAATCTGGAGCGTCTGTTGGTTACGGCCGGTGTGTGAAATCACGACCGCCACGTCCTGGTCGGTCATCTGGGCTGCTTGCATCAGCTGCATATCGTAATCGGCATTATGCGAGCAGTTGATTCCGGTCCGGACAAACTTATGGTAACCGTCTAGGGCCGCGACCGCCGAGCCGCCCAAGCCGTAAAAAGCAATTGTTTTGGCGTGCAATAACAGGTGGACCGCCTGCTTCAAGTCGGCTTCGGTCATCACCTGACTGGTTTGATCCAGCGAGCTTTGAATACTATTAAACGTTGAGCGGGCGATTCCCTTGAACGTGGCCTGCTTCTCCACGTCCTGAAAAGCGGTCGCGGCCGGTTCAGCCGGCTGGGCCGCCGTTAATTCCCGTGAGAAATCGCGAAAGCTGTTAAAACTAATCCGTTTGACAAAGCGAGAAATGGTGGCGGTCGAAACGCCAACCGCCGCCGCTAAATCCGAAATCGATTGGGCCGCCGTCTTAACCGGGGCCTGAATAATATAATCCGCAATCTTCCGGTCGGTTGCGCTTAAATTCGGGTAATAGGACCGAATCAGCGTCAACACGCGGTTGCGTTGTACTGATGCGTGTGTGGACATGGTTGCCACCTCCATATCCAAATTTTACCACAGTTCGTACAAACGCCCTAGACCGGCATTGCGACCGCTACCAAAGTCTTAAGGATTCTCCGGATTAGCCCCAACCAGTCCCCGCTTACGGTTCGGCTGCATCCGTTTATCCAGCATGTATTGCTGGATTAATTTCACAATTTGCCGGTTTTGTGGCAAATCAGAGTGCTGGGCGTTATCGCCGGTCACCGTAATTTCCGTGTAGTGTTTGACCCGCCCCTGAAAGACGTACTTCCCGGCTTCAACACTACGCGCCGGGACCAAGCCGTCAGAATCGTAGTTTTCCGTCCCCGCGACCGAATACACCGTCATACTAGCGGGCAAACTATCACGATACTTAATAAAATCAGCCAGCATCTGTGTCTTATGGTCGAGATTGGCTTCGGAAAAGTTAAACGGCGACCCGATCGTCATCATCCGCTTGACCGTAATATCGTCACGGTCAAAGTAGTGTTCCAAGTAGTAGGTATATATCAGCCCACCGTTCGAGTGACCGATCGCCTTAAAATTATTGAACTGATACGTTTTCGTAAGGCGTTTAAAGGCCAGTGAAAACCAGCGGGCCTGCTTTTTAATGTTGTCGTAGCCGTCCTTATTATTTTCAAAGCCGACCACGATCACCGGTTCGTTATCCCGCGGTCGCAGTGACCCGGACATGGTGATTTGGTCGTTTTTCTTGACCGTTAATTTGATCAAACTGTGTTTACGCTTATCAGCCTTGTTCAGCTGGTCGACGAGCCCATCAAAGCGATTTTGGCTGGCACTACTGCCCGGAATCATAATGATCGGCGACAACCGTGAATCGTGGCGGCCAGTCATGCCCTTCACGTTGGCCCGCGTCCAGTGAAAGGCGGGCCAAATCAAGAGCCCAATGAAGCATAACCCGAGTAATAAGACGATCAAACTCCGACGCCGCCGGGGCCAATTAATTGATTTACGCATCGTCACTCGCCCCTTCCATCGTGGCCTTGATGACGCTAGCACTGACGGTGGCCTCCGCCAAACTCATAAATGGTAAGTAGATCAAAACCGATAAAATCAGGCACACGCCCCCTAATATTAAAGCGACCGGGTTCCCGTCCGTTCCGATAAAGGCAATCAGCGGTCCCGGCGTGCCAACGGGGACCGGGTAAACGACCGGCGGCATCCATTTGAACGCAATCGCCGTCGCCGCAATTGCCATGTTCAGCAACGGTGCTAATAGGAACGGAATCACGTAAATCGGGTTATATAGGACCGGCAGTCCCGTTAAAATCGGACCGTTACTATTGAAGAGCGCCGGTAAAAGTCCCCAGCGCGCCACCACGTGATAATTATGATTATTGCTACCGATAAAAATTGCAATGACTAACGCCAACAACATCCCGGTACCGCCAAAGGTCCCAAACGCGTGGTACAGGGTACTGGCCGTGAACGGATACGGCACGTTGGTAGCGCTGTGATTAGTCAACGCGGCGTTGAGGTTGGCGTTCATGGCCGGTGTATTTACGGCTAATTGCTGCTGGTACGGACCGAATAAGCCAATAATTTCTAGCAACAACGTCAACGCCGCCATTGCAAACGTGACCCAAACGCTGTGACTGGTGGTGGCGTACTTCTGCCAGTTTTCCCACAGCTGTTCGGTCTGAGTATTGATGATCAGCCAGTTAAGTCCCAGACTGACCAGTAACGCCACTATCAGCATCGCCACCATCGGTAATAACGACTGAAAGGTGCGGCTCAGAATCTGACCAGTGTGCACGTCGTGGTCATCCCGAATTGGTCGACCGAACCATTTAAAAAACTCGCCGGTCAAGCCACCCACAATCAGCGCACCGGTTAGCCCGTTGGTACCCAGCATCAAGTCATTGAACGCGCTGGCATCATCCGCATACTGGTAGGCCATCACTAGTAACGCGATCGCCGCCGTTAGCCCGGCCAATTGATCATCGCGCTGATGTAACTTGGCGTGGTACTTTGCCGCCCCAAAAGCGGCGACCACCGCGACACTATCCAGCGTTAACGCCGTTAAGTTATCGAACGGGTAGTGCAAGTAACGGTAGTACGGCACCCATTTGGATAAGTGAAAGAGACTGGCGAAAAAGCCGCTTTTCGTCAAAACGGTTTGCTGAATCAGTGCACTGAACGTTCCAATCAAAATAAACGGAAACGTCAACATCAGGGTCCGCTGAATGACCCGGTAAAAGTTCGTTTCACGTAACCGTTGTAGCCGCGGCACTAGTTGCCGCAATAAGTGTCGTTGCGTCAAGCCCATAAGATCCCCCCATTTTCATTCCTTTTCATTATAGGTGAACGGTCGCCAGACGGCTACTGAATCGGGTCGGAAATTTTAACCGTCACAACGGTGAAAACGGCCATCCCGAAAACTGCCGGGATGACCGTCTTGATGTTTTTTTAACAAGGTACTTAACGCCACCGAATGCGACTTAACACCCGTTTTCCCAATCCGTTTTGAACCAAGATAAAGACCGGGTTGGCGCTAATAATTAGCGGCAGGTACAGCAACGCAAACTTCCAATTCCACGGACTGACCAGTGAGAAAACCCGCCCGCCAAAGAAAAAGACGGCCGCAAATAGTAACGCCATCAGCGCTACCAGCGCAATTTTAAACCGGTTCAGCGGTCGCGCCGCAATGATCAACGCGTTGAGGCTGATGACCCCCGTCAGCAACACGCACAGGGTCGAGGTCACCGCGTACGGGAGGTGTAACTGGTGACCCAGTAACATGATACCAACAATGTAACCAACGATGCACAACGCCGCGGGAACCGCGATTTCCATCACCTGGCGCATAAAGCGACCGGTGATTCGCGCGTAGTCCGGTTGTAACGCTAAGAAAAATGTCGGGATGCCGACCATCAACGATGAAATTGGCGTGAGCTGAATCGGTTCGAACGGATAAGCACTGTGCATGAAAATGAAAATCAACGTTAAGGCCGCTGAATACATCGTTTTAATCAGGTACAGGGCTGCGACCCGCTCGACGTTGTTGATCACCCGGCGCCCCTCGTTGAGCACCTGGACCATGGCATCAAAATTAGAATCCAGTAACACGAAGTCCGCTAGACTCTTGGTTGCTTCACTCCCAGAAGCCATCGCAATGCTACAATCCGCCTGTTTCAGGGCAAGCAGGTCGTTCACCCCGTCACCGGTCATTGCCACCGTGTGGTCCGCCGCTTGGTAGGCTTTGATCAGCCGTTCCTTTTGAGCCGGGGTGACCCGCCCAAAGACGTTGTAGTCAGTCACTAGCGCCGCGTAATCCGGTTGTGCCCCGACCCGGCTCATATCAACGAGCTGGTCGGTGCCACTAATGCCGGCGCGCTTGGCAACGCTGGCGACAGTGACCGGGTTATCCCCGGAAATCACCTTTAACGCCACGTCCTGATTTTCAAAGTAACCAAAAGTCGTCTGGGCGTTCGGCCGCAGCTCATCCGTAATCAGCACAAGGCCTAACGCTTGGGGAGCTTGGGGCCGCGGCGTTGTCAGGGCGGTCACCGTTGCCATCAGTAGCACCCGGTAACCCCGCTGTGCCAGCTGGTCGACCCGGTGTGCCAAATCTTTTGGCACAGTTTCAAGAATAAATTCAGGGGCTCCCAACACCAACGACTGGCCGTTAAACTGCGCCCCACTCCACTTACGGGCGGAGGAGAACGGCTGCACGGTCTGCACATCGACGGTTGGCTGTCCCAGTGCCGTCCGAATGGCCCGGGCGGTCTCGTTATCGTCGTCGATCGCCGTAATTAATTCGGCTAACCGCTGGGTAACGACCGCTTCACTTTGCCCGCTGACCGGTTCAACCCGTTCGAAGGTCAACTGACCACTCGTAATCGTTCCGGTTTTATCCAAACAGAGGGTGTCAACCCTTGCTAGCGCTTCGATTGCGGGTAATTCGCGGACTAACACCCGGTGCCGACCAAGGGTAAACGCGCCGGCGGCCAAGGCAACCGACGTCAACAACACGAGCCCTTCCGGAATCATGCCGACCATTGCAGCGACCGTCCCAAGAATGGCCCGGTTTTGCGATGCACCGCGCATTAAGGTTGCAATGAACAACCCCGCGCCCAACGGGATAATCACAATCGTGAGCACCTTAATAATGCGGTTAATAACGGTCAACAACTCGCTCGGCGTCCGGTGCTTTTGCTTCGCAGCCTTGGACATCCGTTTGATAAAGCTCCCGTCACCAACCTTGGTGGCCTGCACGACACCATGACCACCCAGGATAATACTACCGGAGGTCAACGGATCGCCAGTCGCCTTAAGCACCGGTTCCGCTTCCCCGGTAATCTGTGACTCGTCAACTTCTAAGCCGGTGGTCGTCCGGACGATTCCGTCGACCGGGAGCTGGTCACCGCGACTGATTGCTAGCAAGTCATCCTCAACGATGGCCGCCTGGTTAACGGTCAGAGTTTGTCCGTCACGAATCAACTGTAATTGGGCCTCCGACAAAATTGAAAGGCGGTCGACCTGGCGCTTGGAACGAATTTCCTGAAAGATCCCGATGGCCGTATTAATAATTACGACGAAGAAAAACAGTAGATTTTTATAACTGCCAGTCCACACCACTAGGCCGGCCAACCCCACGTTAATCAAATTAAACAGGGTCATTAAGTTATCCCGAAAAATTTGCTTGATTGAGCGGGTCAACGGCGGTAGCGACGTATTTTGGCGCCCTGCGGCTTGCCGCTGCTTAACCTGTTTGGCCGTTAATCCCGTCTCAACGGGTGGTAAGTAACGGTTGCTCATCTAACCGCCCCCTGTTCTCTAATTACGTCCATTGTAAACGATTTTATGGCCGAACAGGCTGGATTTAACCCTTACTTAAACGAATTACAACTTTTTTTGCTGGAATTCAGTTTTCTGACTAACAACGGCATAAAAAAGGCGCCCGGTAACCGTACCGAACGCACTTATTTTATGCCGTTAAAGTTGCTTGAACCTGGCGTACCGTCGCTAAGACCACCTCATCGCGAATCGTCGTCACGTCAGTCACTTCGGGATGATCCGCCAACCAGTTCTGCTGCTGGTTAACCAGTTGTTCCGCAAAGTTACGTGCCCAGCGGCCATTTGAGCGGTCGTTAGGTGCAACCTGGCGATACAGGCCGCTCACTTGTTGCGCAATTAGTTGGGAATCGACCTGCCAATCAGGCGTTAGGCGCTGATTAACAATCGTAGCAACTTCTGCCGGGGTATCGTCAGCAAAGTGCAACGTGTAGGGTACCCGCGACCGTAACCCGGGGTTGGTCGTCATGAACGTGGCCATCTGCTGCTCGTAACCAGCAAAGATGATCACGAGTTTCCCGCGGTAATTTTCCATCGCGGCCATTAATGCTTCGATTGCCCGCGGTCCGAAATCATTTTCCTGACCGTTGCTCAGTTCGTAAGCCTCATCCACAAACAGGACGCCACCCAGGGCTTCTTGAATCACTTGCTGGGTCTTTTGTTCGGTCTGGCCAACGTAACTACCGACCAGGTCAGTCCGGCTAACTTCCATCACGGTGTCCTTAGCCAGCATGTCCAGGTTGTAAAAGAGTTTAGCAATAATACGGGCCACCGTCGTTTTCCCGGTCCCAGGGTTACCGTTAAAGCACATGTGGTAACTCGTTTCGTGGTCTTCCGGAATCACGCCGGCTAACCGTTGTTGCACGGATCGCCGTTCAATTAAGTCGTGCACGAACGTTTTAACCTCGGCCAGCCCAATTAAATCGTCCAACTGGGTCATTAGCTTGGTCACGGTGGCGTCCTTGATTGGCTGGTCACCACCCGTTAACTCGGTTAAATCCTGATTTTCAATCCGGTCGATGGCCCGCTGTTCGGGGGCGGCCATGTAGTTATTCGCCACGATGGCTAGTAATTTTTCATTGAAATTACGTACCCAACGACCGTTGCTATTATCGATGGCGTGCTGGTACGCCTTGGTGACCGTGTCACGGTAAAATTGCTGATCAAACTTAAAATGCTGAGCCATTAATTGATTGATGCCGATCGTACCAATTTCTTCGGGCGTGTAGTCTTCAAAAGTGAACACGTTCGGAATTCTGGAGGTCAGCCCTGGGTTCATACTCATCAAATCCTGCATCGGCGCGGTGTAGCCGGCCAAAATAATCATTAATTCGTTGCGGTGGTCCTCCATAAATTTCAACATGGTATCGACCGCCTCGGCTCCGTAGTTATTTTCACCGCCCTGCTGATACAGGCTGTACGCTTCATCAATAAAAAGGACGCCGCCGAGTGCGCTTTCCAACAGTTTGGTCGTCTTGGGCGCCGTCATACCAACGTACTCGGCAACCAGGTCCTGGCGTGACGCTTCCACGAAAGTTGCTTTCGGTAAAATGTGCTGCTCGTACATCAGCTTACCGATGATCCGGGCCACTGTCGTTTTCCCGGTCCCCGGATTACCTAAGAACAGCGCGTGGTAGGACGCTTCGAGTGCCGGCATGCCCCGTGCGATGCGTTGCTGATTATAGCCCGCTAGGTTAATAAATTTTTTAACCGCCTGTTTAAGCTTCGGTAACCCGACCATGGCGTCTAACTGCGCCATAGCGGACGGCGTCTCCGCAACACTGGTAGCTGCTGCTGCCGACGTAACCGGTGCCGCTTGTGATGCGGGCGCAACCGGCGCTTGCGATTGCACTTCAGTCGCCAACGGAACCTGATCCGCATCCGGAAACTGGCTTTCACGTTTTAAATAAGCTTTGACCCGTTGTTGCCAACCCACTAAGTCGGCCGGTGGTACCGGGGTAGCCGTCTCGCCCGTATCAATAATGTGACCGTTACGTGACAGGTTGCCCAAAACTTGTGCCCCTGGGAAACGACTATGCGCTAACAGTTCATCAGCCATCAAGAGTACCTGGTGCGTGGCATCAAGGTTGCTGGTTCCCACCGTCACCCGTGAATTTTGACTTTGAATCTGGTTCGTTCCCGCACCAACTAGCACACTTTTAACATTAAACTGACTACCGTCGACTAAATTAATCATTGAGACTTCTTTGGCTCGCTGCTGAAACGCGACACTGCCGCCAACGATATCGCTGTAATTCGACGCAATCAGCGGTCCGGTGACCATCACATCGTCCACGCTCATGGTAGCTAAGTCCTTAACGGTGCCACCCTGAAAGAGGGTTCGACTGACCGTAAAATGACCGCCGTTGATCGCATCTAAGACGTCACTTTCCGGGTCAAGGTGAGTAATCACGGCGTCTTCAATCGTGGCGTTACCACCATCCAGCAGCACCGTTGGAATCGTTGCTGACTGATTGGATAAAAAGGCGTTTTTGATCACTAAGTCGGTGCCACTGTCCATATAAACCGCGGACTGTTCCGCTTCCCGGTTCACAAGCGTTAAATTTTCAAGCATCAACGTTCCAGCGACTTGAACCACGATGCGGGCATCTAAATAAGTATCGGTCGGTTGCGCCGCCGTTCCCCGGATGGTGAGCGGTGCCGTCACCCCAATCCCGACCAGTTCGCCAATTTCAAATTTTCCCGGACCAATCAGGACCGTGTCAACCTTTTCAAGACTATCGTCGCTGGTGGTCAAATTGATTGCGCCAACCGCGTTATAAAAGTCTTCATTCGTATGTACCTCAAGCGTCCTACCCATCATTACTCCTCCGTTTAAATCAGTTTATCAAAAGTATAGCACTAAAAAGGCCCGGCTAAATAGCCGGACCTAGGGATATGAATGGATTATTATTCGGACGGTAAATGCGTTTGGGCAATTGCCAGCTGCATCGTTTTGGTGAACCGGTCGTCTAATTGGGACTCGGGCATTGTGAAGAAACCACCGATTTCCTGAATAATGAAACCAAACAACGTCGAGCGGTACAGGGTATTTTCGACCCGGGCCGCGTCGTTTAGTTGTAACGGCGTAAACATGTCCTGGTACAACTTGATCATCGCCGTCCGCGTCCGCGGAATCTTCAAGTTATCATTTAAGTCCAACAACACCGGTGCGAGACCGCGATGGTGCTGACAAGCCGAGCGGAATTCCTGTGCGAAGGCCATCAGGGCATCGTCACCGGTCACGTCGGCCAACTTCTCGTTTAATTGGTCAGACACACTCTTAACGAACTGCATCCCGACCTGGTCCAACAAGTCACTCAAACTATCAACATAGTTATAAATTGATTGCGGTCGCACATCTAAGACGAGCGCTAAGTCCCGAATGGTTAACCCAGTAATTCCCTTGGTCTCGATTAACTGATTCGCGGTTGCGAGAACTTTCGCTTGCGTTAACGTTCTTCTCTTTACCATTTTCTTCCCCACTCTCGAATTGATTCGTTTATTATTATAACTCAAAATCAGTTAATAATTGGGCAAAACGACGCCAAACGCTTTAAATAAAAAATAAAAATCGCTATAATGTTACTAAACTGATTGAATCAGTTTAACTAAAAACAACGGAGCGTGACAATGGTGGATAACAACGGCAAACCTTATAGTCAGCTAGCCCTGACGCTAACGCTGGTGCTGGGTACGTTTTGTACCGCGCTAACGACCAACATGTTAGTAACGGCCTACCCAACGCTGATGCGGACCTTCTCAATTTCCAGCGCAACGGTCCAGTGGCTGACGACCGGCTTCTTACTGGTCATGGGAATTATGATCCCGGTCAGTGCCTGGCTGCTGAACAACTTTAGCTTACGGCTGATCTACATGGCCGCCCTGACCTGTTTTCTGATTGGCTTGATTGTTAGCTTCACGGCGCCCAACTTTCAACTCATCTTATTGGGCCGCCTAATTCAGGCCATCGGCATTGGCATCACTTTTCCGACCATCCAGACGGTCCTGCTGGTCATCTACCCGCCCGAGAAGCGCGGGACGATGATGGGGCTCGGCGGAATCGTCATCGGTCTGGCCCCCGCGTTAGGACCGACCGTTTCCGGTTGGATCTTAGATAACGCGTCGTGGCGCGATCTGTTCGGCATGATGATTCCACCGGTCGCCATCGTCCTCCTGATTGCCGCGTTCACGGTCCGGCCCGTGATCCCGCTGAAAAAGTCAGCCATTGACGGTTGGGCAATCGGCTTGTCAACGATTGGCTTCGGCAGCCTACTTTACGGTTTTTCTTCCGTTGGCGAGCACGGCTGGACCTCCGCAATCGTCATTATTAGTCTAATTATCGGCATTATCTTCATCGCCGGCTTTGTCCGCCGTGAGTGGCCCCAAAAAGCACCGCTGCTCAACATCCGCCTACTGAAAATTCCGTCGTTCACGGTTGCTTCGATGATCACCGGGCTGGCCAACACCGCCATGATTGGCATTCAGGTGGTGTTACCGATGTATTTGCAAAACGTGCGCGGGCGCACGCCCCTAGTTTCCGGATTAATTATTTTACCGGGAGCCCTGTTGTACGGGCTGGTCAGCCTGATTTCCGGCCGGGCCTACGACCTGATTGGTGGGCGCCGGTTAGCCCTGATGGGAACGTTCTTACTGACCCTCGGGACCCTACCGTTTGCACTACTGACCCGCCATACGCCCTACCCAATGATTATCATGGAATACATGATTTTAATGAGCGGGGTTGCGTTAGTTGCGATGCCGCTAACGGCCGCCAGTTCGGTCGACCTACACGGTATCCAGCTGAGTCACGGGACGGCCATCAACAGCACGATGCGCCAGATTATGACCTCGATGGGGACCGCCGTCCTTGGTAGCGTCCTAACCAACGTCGCGAATCAGGGCCAACCGGCTAAGCACCTCTTACAAACCGCACCACTGCTCTATCAAAATCAGACCTACGCCGCGGCAATGCGCGGGTTTCACGCCGCCTTTTTAGTCGCGACCGTGATGGGAATTATTAGTTTTATCTTTGCTATTTTTGTTAAACGAACACCTAAAAAAGGAGCGGTGCAATGATTTTATGGCTCATGGGCATCGGGTTGGCTGGTTTCATCCTCGGCCTGCTCCTGATGCCGTCACAACGTAGTAAGTTACTAATCGGTGGGCTTAGCTTTACCCTGCTGGTCGCCGGTGCCGTAACGATGATTGGCAACGACCGCTGGTACTGGGGGATGCACGTTGAGAAAACGACCCACATGACTGCCCTGCAACCGACCGTCAGCAATCCCAACGTTAACTTTTTACTTTACAGTCCCATCAAACGGGCCCACCACGAGCGGGTCTACGTTTACCGCCGGGCGGACCGCCAAAAGCAACTCCACACCGCCTCAACTTTGAAAACGACGAACCGGGTCGTCCGGACCCAACGGCAATCGGCGCGGCTACTAACGGTGCAACGGCGCTGGACGTACAACAACCGCTGGTGGCGCACCCTGTTTCGCGGTACCGGTCATCACAACCTACTCGTGCGGGAAACGAACACTTTTGAAATTCCGACTAACTGGGAAATTCTGAGTGTTAACCAGGCAGAATGGCTGGAGAAAAAAGCGACAAAGCTAACGAGCAAAGCTAAGCAAACAACGACGCGGGCCGTTAAAACGCAACTGCAACAAGCCCAAGCTGCTGACCCGCAGCTGACTAGCAGCCAACTGGCCCAGTTAAAGCAGCAGTACCAGCAACGGGCGCAACAGCTCGCCACGCAACAAGCCAAGCGCCAAGTACCAGCGCTACCGGCCCAAGCAAAGTGCCAATCCATTTATTCAGAATAACATGACCGGGGTCGTTCACAGCGGCCCCGGTTTTTAGGCGCAAAAAAGCGGGCCTTGCCCGCTTTAACTTAATCGTAATTCAAATGTTTATCTTGATCCAAGCCGTCGATAGCCGCAATTTCTTCCTGCGTCAAGTGGAAGCCGTCAACGTCGAAGTTTTCCTTCACGTGGGCCGGTTGCGCCGACTTCGGGAAGACCACGTAGCCGGTATCCAGGTGCCAACGTAACACAATTTGTGCCGGTGTCTTACCGTACTTATCCGCTAACTTTGTAATCACCGAATCTTGTAAGATCAAGTGACCGTGGCCGATTGGGGAGTAGCCTTCGTTAACGATACCGTTATCGGTATCGAACTTACCAAGTTCTGCTTGAACCTTGTACGGGTGACGTTCAATTTGGTTGACCATCGGCTTAACGGTCGCCATGTCGAAGACCGCCTGCAGCTGCTTTTCAGAGAAGTTAGAAACCCCGATTGCCCGCACTTTTTTCTGTTTGTAGAGCGTTTCAAGGGCTCGCCAAGTATCCAAGCTCAAGTCAAAGTTGTCTTCGTTTGGCCAGTGGATCAAATACAGGTCCAGGTAGTCCAACTGTAAATCGCTTAAGGTTCGGTCAAAAGCGGCTAACGTTGAGTCATAACCTTGGTCGCTGTTCCAAACTTTAGACGTAATAAACAGGTCTTTACGGGCAATCCCGGACGCCTTGATAGCTTCGCCGACCGCCGCTTCGTTCCCGTAAATGTGGGCACAGTCTAAATGACGGTAACCCGCGTCAAACGCGGTCTTTAAAGCTGTTGGCACGTCTTTTGCGTCAAGCTGATACGTCCCAAAGCCTAACATTGGGATGGTGACACCGTTACTAAGGGTTGTGGTTTCCATAGAGTGAATTCACCTTTCATTTATCAAAAATATTATCTTTATTTATCATACCCGCTCACCTACGGGGGTTCAAGGATGGCGCTCGCAAAGCAAAATAAAAAAACTTTAAGCAGGCCCCGACCACGCTTAAAGTTATTGACTCGTCATATCATTATTTTCTAGTAATTTTTAGCGAAAAAAGTGGTCGCTTGCCCAGCTTGATCTTCTTGACGCCCGCTTTAATGTTTTGCCACGCCTCCTTAGGCGTATACGTGGTGATCACACTTTTAAAATGGCCATTTTTGCTAACGTAGCAACGTTGTTTCATTTGAAAGTCCCCCAATGACATTTATTTAATTGAACATTTTTATACTTTAGCATGCTTTTTTAACCATTCAGCCAAAGTTACCATTATTTCATCACTATCAATACTATTAGTTACACCTAGTATCAGTTGCTCGCCCTCATCGGTTGCAAAATTTAACTCAATTCCATTGATACTAAGAAATGTCAATCCTGATAAAAGTGCAGTTCTTTTATTTCCATCCACAAAGATATGCTTCTTAGTGATTTTTTGAATAATAAATGCTGCCTTAATCCAAACATTAGGATACAATTCTTGCCCAAATACAACTTGTTTCGGCTGATTGACAACTAAATCCAAGCCTTGAGGGTATTGAACCCCAATCGACTGCCCATTAGCTTGTTTAATCACCAATTCATTAATCGCAATGAGCTCCTCTTCTGTCAAATAAATCATAAATCTTCCAAACGTTTCATTAAATCCGAATGCTTTTCATATAACTGAGTAGCAGTTTTTAACACATCCGGACGAAGCTTTTCAATTTTTTTAAAAGTTATTTCTTTACCATCCGGTGATACAATTTTCTCAAAACGAGTATCAGTGTCAGCACCTAGAAACTCCCGATCTTTCTTTGAAATTCTAAACGCATATGAATTACCATTTTTAAACATTTTAACTTTCTGATTCAAATCAGCTGGATTAATCATTTGCATCGCCTCCTGTATGTACATTATACATTATAATACATACATTTGACCACTATTAAATAGTTACGGGTCAAGTTGATTTTAACAGTTTTTACTCATTTAATAGTATAATATAAGTAAAAGGAAGGAATAGTAATGACACAATCCACAAAAAAACGAATTCAAGTCCAGGTTGATCGCGTCCTTGCAGACGAGGGCGACGCAGTTTTAACTGAACTTGGACTAACCCCCACAGCTGCCATCACAATGTTTTATAAACGACTGGTTGCTGAAGGCGGCCTCCCATTTTCACCCAAGTTAACGCAACGGGAAAAAGACGAGTTGGCCATTCAAAAAATAACTACAACCTGGCCAGTCACCGAATTAAAGACACCGGAGCTAATCAAAAAATGGGCGGAAAAGGATGACTAAAACAATTGCGACCGCCTACGTCCGCTTCATCCAAATCTCTGGTGGCAAACGTCGCCCCGTCTATATTCTAAGGGAAACTCACACCGAGCTTTTCTTTTTCAATATTACGACTAAATATACAAGTAAATCTGATTTCATCAAACAGTGGTACTTTGAAATTAAAGATTATCACCCCACTAGGCTGAAAAAGCAATCCTGGATTGACACCTATCAGCTTTATTCCTTAGCTAAGAAAACAACTGAAATCAACTACACCGGTCAATTAAGTGATGACGACACTGCTCGACTACGACACTTTCTTGAAAGAATCAAAAACCTCAACCGCGAATAACCATTAAGCTAAAAATGGAACCTGGCTGTCAGTAGTCTGGTTCCGTTTTAATTTCAAAAGAAAACAATGATACATTGCCTCGTTGTTTTTTTACCCCCCCCTGTGCTTTCAGAATATAGCTATTTACGCGTTACGGGTCATTCCATCAAGCTACCTGCTATAATATTACTAGCTATTTTGATAACGGAGGATGATTCAATGGCCGGTGAAAAAACAATACAACTATACTTAATGGACGGTATCCCAAAGGGAAGAATCAAAGCAACATTAGCTAATTGGACAGGAATTGCATATAAAATACCAAGAACAGAGCTAGATAAAGCTAAAAACATTAAATACTTAAAGCAAAGTGGTGTCTACTTCTTGTTTAGTCCTTCAGACGAAACGCAAGAAAACATAGTTTATATCGGACAAGCTGGAACACGTAAAAACGGAGAAGGTGTTTTAAACCGGTTGCAAGAGCATAAAAGAAATCCAAAGGAAGATTATTGGACTGAGGCAGTTGCTTTTACAACTACCAATAACACCTTCGGGCCTACCGAAATAAGCTATCTTGAAAATCAATTTACAAAACTAGCCTCTGATATCAGCAGATACACCGTGAAAAATGGAAACGAGCCCACTCAAGGTCACGTTACCGAAGAAAAAGAATCAGAGTTGAAAGAATTTATCGATTATACAAAAATCGTCATTGGTACCCTTGGCTATCATTTATTTGAGCCGTTAATTGAAGACGTGCCACAAAATACTATTTCAAAAAAAGAAATTCAATCTAATCCTCGCCTATTTTTAAGACCTAAAAACAATCAAACTATTAACACTACAGCAAAACAAACTAGTGAAGGTCTCGTTTTATTAAAGGGAAGCCATATCAATACGATTGATTCTGCCTCAGTTCCCAAGAAAATAAGCATAAGGCGGAAAGAAAAGGGATTAATACTAAATGGAATCCTCCAAGAAGATGTTCTATTTGGTTCACCGTCCTCTGCTGCTAGTTTTGTTGTTGGAAGTTCTATAAACGGAAAAGAGGCTTGGAAAGATGAACAAGGACGATCTCTGAATGAAATAGAAAAAATATAACTCTAAAAAATCAGTCAGAGATGCTACAGGTTACTTATGATGGACAGATAAACTTTTACGGACATATCCGTCATCCGTCCCGTGCCACCATCAAGTCGACTAAAACCAATTAAAAACGAGTGCTTAGCATGTCCAAAACTATTTTATTAGAATTGACCTAGAGATAAAAGAGCCCCTCCGCCAAATTTAACCTCACATCAATACCGATTAATAAAGGCTCTTTGTCAACCGGTGTTGATGAGGACTAATTTGAGAATCCAATTCATTTACGAATTGGGTTCTTTTTTGTAATTTTGATTTTAAATGAGACTTG
>NZ_BJDZ01000023.1 GCF_005405405.1 Lactiplantibacillus plajomi | reverse complement strand
TCCTAAACACGGTCTCGAAGACCAACATACTTAAACCTGAATTACTAAGAATAATGGCGGTGATCGGTTTGTAATACGGACTTGAAGTCCAAAGGGCATATTCGATCTTTAGCTCCACATATTCCACTGTAATTCAAAAAGCTCTGTAAAACCGGTTTGGTTTTACAGAGCTAATCTTAGTATGTTTACTAAACCTGTTCTAACTTAAATTCGTGCTTAGCCAACCGGTACGACTGGTCGCAAGCCGCGGCCACGTCCGGTTCGTGGGTCACAATGATCACGCACTTTTGTTGCTCGTGAGCAATCTTTTGAAACAACTGGATGACGTCACGGGTGTTGGCTTCATCCAAGTTACCGGTCGGCTCATCCGCCACCACTAACTTGGCATCGCAGACCATTGTACGGGCAATCGCGACCCGCTGCTGTTGGCCCCCGGATAAGCGTTGGACGTTTTTAGTCATCTGCTCATCTGTCAATCCCAATTTTCGTAACATCTCCTGGGCGTACTGCTTATCGCCCCGGTGACTAGAATTGGTAATTGCCATCGCCGTCATCAGGTTATTCAACGGCGACATGTACGTTAGCAGATTGTACGACTGAAAGACAATTGAGACGTGCGACTTGCGGTAGTTTGTTAACCCAATTTGATTGATCGGGTCACCGTTCAACGTAATTTGACCTGCCCGTGGTTTATCCAATCCGGCTAACAAGGATAAAAAGGTTGTTTTACCGGAACCACTCTGCCCAACAATTGCGTAGGACGTCGCGGATTCAAAGTTTAAATTAACGTGTTCGAACAAACTATTTTCTTGGCGGTCGTACCAGTAGCCTAAATCTTCAACTTTTAACAAAGAATCGCCTCCTAATCAATTAGTACCTTCTTCGGTTGTAATCGTAAAATACCGCCGGACGCTAACATAATCGATAGGAACATGATGCCGAGGCCTAAGCCACCCAGTTGCACCAGATCCAACACCGTGACGTTGACGTCCAGATCAGTTTGCTGGCTAGTTGCACCACTGGCTTGTTGGTTAGGACCGCCTTGCATTTGCCCACCGCTTGGTTTTTGACCACTTGGCTGACTGCCACCGGCGTTACCACTCGGCATGCCACCACCACCGGGTTGACCACCCGTTTGACTAGTCGTGGTTGCCGTGGTCGTCTGTTGTGAAACCAACTGGTCGCTTAATTGGTTGCCCACAAACTTACCGCCGAAGCCGGCAACGACGATGGAAACGACAAGCACCATCACCATTTCAACGAAGAACTGGGCCACGATCTTCCAACGGCTTTCGCCGAGTGAAAGTAGCACGCCAATTTCATAACGCCGTTCGCGAACCATCAAAATGACGATCAACGCTAAGATAATCGTACCGGCAATCGCGACTAGCCAGACGATCTTATCGGCAAACGACTTCACGTTGTCCATCGACGCTTTGACTGTCTGGTAACTACTGTCATCGGTGCTTAACGAGTACTTAGACGTGTTGATCAACTGATTACCAGCCTTTTTCACGCTGCTGACCTTGGCCGGATTCGAAATCGAGAAGGTCACGGAGTCAGCCGTGTTCTTATACTTGGATCCTTTAATGGTGTTAGCAAAGCTGGTTGCCGTGTAGACACTATTGGCGGGGTCGGTTGCGCCGGGGCCTTGCTGGGTCGTCGTCGAAGACGTCTTATAAATCCCGACGATTTTCATCGTATAGGTCTTCTTCTGACCAGTCGTGGCCTTCAGCTTAATGGTGTCGCCCACGCTCAGGCTATCCTGCTTAGCAAGTTCACTTTCGATCACCACGTTGTTGGTGCCGCTATCACTGGCAGTGATACCGCGGCCCTTCGTGATTTTACTCGTTTTGCTTTGGAAGCTGGAGACGCTGCTAGTGGCGGTCACGCCGGAAATCGCAATGTTACCACTGCTGCTACTCATCGCGCCGCCCATGCCCTTCATGCCACCACTACTGCTACTACTGGTGGAAATCACGTCAAAGCCCTTGGCGTTAGCGGACGTTGACGCAGTCGCGTTATAGCCGGAAACGTTGGCTAACGCGGCAATTTTCTTTGCATCGCTTAACTTGACCGGCGAAGTCGTCAACTTGGGCCGACTCTTTTGCTTAGTTGTCGACTGCCGCATTTTTTTAAAAGCCGCTTGGCGGTTCGCCGACAGAGTAACGGTCGCGCCAACGCTCTTCTTTGCGTTAGTCGTGGCGGTATCCGCCGCGTTACGAATCAGCAACCCCGCTAAGACAAATAACATAATTGCGGAAGTGACTAAAATTAATAGAATTGAACGGCCCTTCTTTGCCGTTAGATTAAGCCATGCTCGTTTAAAAAAATTCACGCTTAACCCTCCTTCAGTTAGGATTGTGACTTGAACACCTCCTAACTTAACGATTAAATGGGGCTAAATTGTGAACACGGCGAGGACTTTTTGCGCCGTTCGCGCGAATATTTTCAGTTTGTCAGAGCCACTACTCCAATCAGCGGGGTTATATAAAAAAGGGCGCTCGAAAAATTATTTCGAACCCCCTCCAATTAACGATTAGCTTTGATTTTCCGGTGCGAACGCACAACTGATCAAATGGTCATTAATTAATCCGGCTGCTTGTAAGTAGGAATAAACGGTAGTCGGGCCAACGAACTTAAAGCCCCGTTGCTTCATCGCCTTCGTGACCCGCTTCGCTAAATCGTTAGTTGCCGGCATTTGCTGGGCACTAGTCCACGGCTGGCGCACCGGTTGACCATCCACGAAGGCCCACAGCCACTCAGTAAACGATTGCGCCCCCGCCCAGTCGCGGATCACACGGGCGTTATGCACGGTCGCGTTAAGTTTCAAACGATTGCGAATAATCCGCTCATCGGTCATTAACCGATCCACGTCAGCCGGCGTCATGGCGGCTACCCGCGCAACTTCAAAGTGCTGAAAGTCTTCCTCAAAGGCGGCCCGTTTATTCAAAACCGTTTGCCAGCTCAAACCCGCCTGGTAAGTTTCTAAGCACAGTAACTCGAACAGCTCGCGTTGATCGTGGTGCGGTCGTCCCCATTCATAATCGTGGTACGCCTGCATGTTCGCCGAACTGTCGGCCCATGGACATCGTTGCATGGTCAGTTCCCCTTTCAGACTAAAAAAGGTGCCGGAAATCATTATCCGTCACCCTTTCTAGCTAATTAATTCAATTAGTGTTTACGTTTTGTTGGTTCATCCGCAGTCGTTTCATCTTCCATCCGATCGGTTAACGGGTAAGTTAAACGAATCAAACTTGGAATGACGGCCGGAATAAAGAATACCAGGATAATTAACCCGATAATAACAACCATCGCCACTTGAATCAAGGTCAAGACACCGGACGGCATCAAGGCGGCAAAGGTTCCGCTTAAGATCAGAGCGGCCGATAAGACTACGGCCCCGATGACGGCAGAAGCCCGCACGATGCGCGTGCTTGGCGTTGCGGCCGAATTATCGAACTCACGGTACTTCATCATTAAGAAGATACTGTAATCAACCCCGAGGGCAATCAGCATAATGAAGCCAAAGAACGGTGTGTTCCAAGTCAACATATCCTGACCCATAAACCAGCTACTCAACATCCGGGTAATACTCAAGGACATGATGTAGGCCAAGAGTAACGTCCCTAAGATGTAGAATGGTTGCAGTACGGAACGGGTAATTACCATCAAGGCTAACAGAATCCCGATCAGCATAATCGCAGCGGTCCGGACGAAGTCACTCGAAGCAATCGCTTGGGTGTCGTTCGTTTCGGACGTTTGACCACCAATGGCAATCGTCGAACCGTCTAACGCCGTCCCCTTCAAGCTGTTTTCAGCCTGCGTTTGGATAGCGGAAACCTTGTTCATCGCGGCCTTCGAGCTTGGATTACTATCCAGCACGATGGTCAGCTTGGTTGCGTGGTTATTTTCAGACATGTAGGCCGTCAGCGCGGACTTAAAGGTCTTACCCTTCAAGACGCTCTTCGGAACGTAGTAAGTCTTAGCCGCGTCGGAATCTTGAAGACCGGTCAGGTAACTGTTGGCTGAGCCAACCCCCTTATTGATCTTCTTGGTCCCGTCACTAGCCGTAGTTAAGCCACTTTGCAAGGTCTTCATCTGACCAACTAAGCCCTGCATCGTCGTGTACATCGTCTGGTTACCAGCGGCAATTTGGCTTGCCCCACTGTTAAGGGTGGCGGAGTTAGCGTTTAACTTGTTGGTCCCGGTAGCTAAGGCTTGCACACCACTGACGAGGGTCGGCACTTGGTTATTCAAGGTCGTTAAACCGCTTGAAAGCTGGTTAGCCCCGCTCGTTAACGAACTAGAATTATTAGCCAACTGGTTCGTCCCACTCGTTAAGGCGCTAATGGCACTGGTTAACGTTGGAATTTGACCTTGCAGGCTCGACATACCAGAAGAAACTTGCGAAGCACCGTCCGTTAAGCTGTTAGCGCCATCAGCGGCACTCGCAACTCCGTTCGTATACTGCGTTAATTGTGTCTTCAAGCTGCTAGTCCCGTCTGCCAACTGGGTCAACCCACTAGTCAGTTGCTGAGAACCGTTAACCAACCCGGTTTGCCCGGCCGTGCCGTTTAAGCCGGCCTGTAACTTTTGCATACCGGTAATGGCTTCTTGTAATTGATCAATCACTTTCAACGAAGCATCATTAGCGTCAATCGACTTCTTAGCTAAAGTTTGCAAACTTGAAAGCTGACTCAGTTGTGAGCTTAACGACTTCAGCGTCTGTAACTGGGTCGTTAAGTCCTGACCACTGGTGTTCAACTTATTCAAATCAGACTTCAACGCTTCGGCACTCGTATTGGCACTTTGAACGCTGCTGGCTGCCGAATTACTTGCATCGGCAACCTTGGTACTGATCTGCTTACCCAGTGCTTGAAGCGCTGCCGTCAGCACCGCGGTCTGTGAATCGGTCAACTTCGTATCACTCTTCTGGTTGACCGCACCCACGATGGTTTGAATATCACTATCACTCAGGCTAACTGAGGAGCTGGATTTCAATTGGGTTTGTAAGTCGGTTAGTGCCGTTTGTAACTTAGTAGCGTCGCTTTGAACGGCTTGACTATTTTCTGATAACGCGTTCGCAGTCGTCGTTATCTTACTAATATCGGGCATCTGAGTCGACCCGTTACCCAATTTGGTAATCAAGCCATTCATGGCCGTATTGAGTTGGTTTAGACCCGACTGTAGGTCCGCCAACTGCTTTTGACTGGCGGCACTCGTGCCCGCGTTAACGGAATCATTAACTGCCGATTGCATTTGTTGCAAGCCGGCCGTCACACTGGTTGACCCCGTTCGTAATTGCGACACGCTGGAAGCTAAGGTCCCCGTTCCGTTTGCAATGGCCCCTTGCTTACTATTCAAGGTGTTTAAGCCGTTGCTGAGGGTGTTGCTCCCGGTAAATAGGCTGTTGGCACCAGTTGCTAACTGGTTGACGCCGCTAGCTAAGGTCCCGGTCTTACTATTTAACTGGTTCAAACCGCTGTTAACGGTGTAAACGCCATTCGTATAGGTGACCAAGCCCTTGCTGAGTTTCGTTGATCCACTAGCTAATTGGGAAACACCGCTCGACAGGGTCCCGGTACTACTATTAAGCTTATTGACCCCGTTATTAACGGTATAAACGCCGTTCGTATAAGTTAAAACGCCGTCTTGCAACGTCTTCGATCCGTCCGCCAATTTCTTGACGTCCTTAACGCTCCCCGCAATGTTGGCTTTTTTCAACTTACCGTTGGCTTCGTCCAACCCGCTACTGATCTTGGTCAGGCCCTTGCCCGCGGTCTTCATCCCGCCGGTCACGGTACCTAACTGATTCTTAACGTAGAGGTCCTTAATCGCGGAACCCCCTGGTTGGGTAACGGAAGCCACCGTTTTAACGCCCTTAACCTTCTGTAACTGTTTGGTTAAGTTATCAATGGCCTTCAAATCTTTTTCGTTATTTAACGCGTGGTCGGACTTAATGTAAAGTGTCGACGGTTCGGCCGTCCCCTTTGAGAAGTGTTTCTGAACAACCTTGAACCCCTTCTTAGCGGGAATCGAATCGTTTAATTCGGCCAACGTATCGTAGTTTAACTGGTTATTATACGTAAAGACGAATGGTAATGAAACGCCCAGAACGATGATCAGCGCAATAATTGGATAGCGCACCGAGTTCCAAGCGATTCCGTGCCACATCTTACTGGTACTACCACCGGCAAATTTCTTGGTCGGCCAGAACAGCCGCGGACCAAGCAAGGCCATAAAGAACGGGTTCAACGTCAGTAGGACCAGCAGTAAGACCGCAACGGCCACCGCAACCCCAACGGCGGACTTGTAAATGGAGAAGTTCGCTAACCCGAGGGCGGTAAATCCGATCAGTACCGACGAACCACTGTAAAGAATCGTTCGACCGGCAATCTTTAACGCACGCCCAGTCGCGGCTATCGGATTATCGCCGTGACTGAGTTCCTCTTTGAATTGATCAAACAGTAGGATGTTGTAGTCAGTCCCAATCCCGAACAGGACCACGACCATGAAGACCTGGGTAAAGTTCGACAGTGGAAAGTTAAATTTATCAACTAAGTTCATCACGATACTTAGCGAAATGATAAATGATACCCCGACCGATAGTAGCGAAACTAACGGTGTAATCGGCGACTTAAAGACTAACGTCAGGACAATAAAGATAAAAATCACGGTGATAATTTCGGTCTTTTGAATCCCAGCCTCCGTCACCTGAGTAAAGTCATCGTTTAAAATGTCACTCCCGGTCACGTAAGTTTTAACGCCACTAGTCTTGGCCCCCGCCGTGATGTTCTTAGTCATCGCCGACACGGTCTGGTTCTTACCGACCATCAATTGTAATAATTCGGTTGATTTATCTTTCGAAATCAACTGTTTCTTGGCCGCAGCGTTATCACTTGCAGCGGTCATTGACTTCACGTGGTACTTCGACTTTTGCACCTTGAAGCGTTGAATCGTCCCATCGATTTTCTGCTTCTGAATGTCAGTTAGCGGTGAATCACCATTGCTGAAGATAACGACCACCTGACGGGTATTATCTTGATTACGGCCCCAGTGATTTTGAATCACCTGCGCAACCTGACTCTTCGCACTACTTGGCAACTTGGTCTGACCCTTTTCACGGACCAGACTGCTCATGTTCGGCAAGAAGATGATGGCCGCTACCATCACGACTAGCCAAATAATCGCTTGAATTGTAAAGCGTCTACGGCTCCCTTTCAATCTATATCCCTTCCCTAATAAAGAATTTATAAAACGACATCGTGACATTTAATGAACAACGTGTTTAAATAATAACAATATGTTAAATGAAAACAAAAGAAATTTCAATCAACAATTTTCATAAAACTGTCATTAAATAAACACAACTAATCAACATGTTCAAATAATGAGGTGAAGCTAAGTGGTAGGTACTAAAAACAACCGGCGCTCGCAAATGACCAAGCGGCTGATTCAAGATAGTTTAATTCGACTACTGCAAAAACAAACAATCGATGAAATTACCGTGACCGCCGTCTGCAAGGCGGCGGACATCAACCGCGGAACGTTTTACGCGCACTATGAAGACGTTAAGGATTGCATGGAAAAGATGGAAGAAGACGCAACTACCGAATTATTGGCGGTCATCGATGCTAATTCGCATCCCGACTCACTGCAAGCCATCTTGACGGGGATTTTTGAGGTGGTCAAAAAGCGCCACGCCATCACGTCGTTCATTCTAACGACCGATCAGGATTTCCTCATGCGCTTTATCGCAACGACTAAGCGCGAAATCTTGGCCCAAAATCGTAACCAAATTAATGATATTGGCACCCGCGAAAAGGAATACATGATCGAATACTACCTCAACGGTATCGTCGGTGTCGTTCGCTACTGGTTAAAAACCGGGTTAACGGAGTCCCCCGAACAACTTGCGCACTTCATTAACGATTGGTGGTACCGCGGTAAACCAGTCAAAGACTTATCCCAACCACTTAACTAGGCCATCACCCCCACGCTGGTTAACGTTGATGAAGAAAGTGGCGTCAGCCGGTTGCCCGTTTGCAACTAGTCACCGTCACTCTATTATTAAAATCTTAATTTCTAGTCTAAAATAGCATGTTCACCAGCGAAGCGAAAGTAAACTCACTTCCGATTATTTTGGGGTTCAAGTCAACAAAACCTAGTATGCCAAAGTACGGTCATCATTAACTTGACGACCGTCAAGTTTAGCAGTAACGCACTCAAAAAGCGGCAAGTACCGTCAGAAATTTTTCTGACGGTACTTGCCGCTTTTAATTATCACTTCCGCGACTGCTCAGCCGCGGAAGCTGTTTTCGGTTGGTACATCTTACACTTGATTTCGTCCATTTCACGGTCCAACTGCGTAATTAACTGGGCCTTTTTCGTCAATGACTCACGTAACGCTTCTTGGTGGGGAACGTTCTTCTTATAATTCAACTCGTGCTCCAATGACGCCCAGAAGTTCATCGCGATGGTTCGAATTTGTAGCTCAACGTCAACTAAGTGGGGACCGTCAACGGTGTAAATTGGCACCCCTAAAATCAGGTGCAAACTTTGGTAGCCATTCGGCTTGGGGTGGTGAATGTAATCCTTGACCTTCAGCACCTTGATGTCCGCCTGGGTGGCCAACAAGTCCTCGACCGTCTTAACATCGCTTAAAAAGCGGACGATTAGCCGGACCCCGGCAATGTCGTGTAAATTTTCAAACGCCGCGTTCAGTGTCAGTGGTAAGTGCTTACGCTTTAACTTACCCACAATGCTGTCCGGCGACTTGATCCGCGACTGTTTGCTATCAATCAGCGCGTAGCCGTACCGAATTTCGTATTCACGACTAATGTAATCCAACTTATCTAAGACGAGTTTCATCGCCACTTCGTACCTTAATGAATAGGTCTTTAACTGGTCGACCGCCTGGATAAGCTCGGGCTCAGCCGGCAGTAGCTGGTCATCACCCGCAATTATCTGAGAATCTGCTGCACTCACTAAATCTCGCTCCAATGTCTAGACGCTTTCTCTCTTACCTATTGAATCGTTACCATCCATTCACGGGCGATTTGATCATACGCCGTTCGGTAGGGTTGATCCCCGGCAACGTAGGCGAGCTGGCCGTCCGCGTCATTAAAATCGCTTGGAATCAAGCCATGGCCTTCCAAGACATTCAGGTGGCCGACAACCATTCGGTCACCTAAGAAATGCTCAAAGCGTTTCCAAAACCGTTCAAAACTCTCGAAGTCGTGCACGTCAAAAATCTCGTTTCGTAGCACTTCCGCATCAAATTCGAGTCGTACGTTCGAAACTTTCCGTGTCAACCGACTCCCTCCCCATGGATAGCTAATACTTTCATCATAAGCATAATTTAGTCGTTCCGCAACCGTTCTCCGCAACCCTCATCCGAATCTTAATCTCTAATTAATCTTTCGCTTCGGGTTCAAAATATTCATTGGATCAAACAAAGCCTTAATTTGATGCTGCAGTTGGTCAACGTCTTCACCAAGTTCGGCGTTGTTCCACTGGTTTTTCAGCATCCCAACGGCGTGTTCACCGGAAATCGTCCCGCCGAGCGCTAAGGTCTGCTTAAACATTTCTTGAAGGGCCACGATAACCTTTTCCGGTACTTCGGTCTCGTCTTTCGGCCAAACGACGGTCGGGTGCACGTTGCCATCGCCAGCGTGACCGGCCGTATAAATGCCCACGTTCAGGCGCCGGGAGAGGTCAGCAATGTAATCCATTAGTGGTGCTAACTGCGATAACGGCACCGCCATGTCTTCCATAATATGGTTCTGACCGGCAAAGACCGCGGGCAACATATCGCGCCGCAGCTGTTCAAGCTTGGCCATCTCGTCCGCTGCCGTCGTAATTTGTACGTTCGCCGCTTGTTGCTCTTCTAATAACTTCTTAACGACGTTCATGCTAGCTTCACCGCCATTGTCCAGCTTAAAAATTAACATGGCCGCACTGTCCTTAGCGTAGTGGGTCCCCTCGTAACGGTCTAAAGCCGCCACGGTGTTGCCATCCAGCGCTTCCAACATGGTCGGATAGACCCCCGAAATTCGAATGGCAGTAACGGCCTTAGCTAGTGCCGTCATGTTATCGAAGAACGCCACGCCCATAACCGGGGTCCCCAACGGAATCGGCATCAACTTGACCGTCACTTCGGTAATGACCCCCAGCGTGCCTTCCGACCCAACCATCAGTTGGGTCAGGTCGTAACCAAAGGCCTGTTTGAGCGTCCGCCCACCGAGCTTTAGCTCGCGGCCGTCCGCCAAGACGACTTTAACGCCCAAAACGTTGTCCTTAGTGGCACCGTACTTAACAGTACTCATCCCGCCAGCATTGGTTGCGACGTTCCCGCCAATTCCTGACATCGGTTTAGAACCCGGATCCGGCGCGTAAAACATTCCCTGCTTGCGGGCCGCTGTATCCAAGTCACCGTTAACAACGCCGGGTTCGACGACCGCTAGCGAGTCCGCCTTACTAATTTCTTTAATCCGGTTCATCTTCGCCGTTGATAGTAACAGGCCCCCCGTAATCCCGTCCGAACCAATCACGGTACTAGTCGTTTGCGATTGCGGGATAACTGGTAAGTGAAACTTACGGGCGGTCCGCAACGTTCCCTGAATATCCGCGGTCGACTGGGCTTCAATGTAAGCCAGCGCTAAGCCGCTATCATCATCGTTTAAGTTGGCACTGAAAGAATACTTTTTTAACGTGGCGGGGTCGGTAACTACTTGGCCATCGCTAACTTGCTGTTTTAAATAGGTTAAAATATCTTGATCACTAAATGCCCGAAAAATTGTCATCTGCAAAACCTCACTTGATTAGTTAAGTACACGGTTAGTATAGGACACTCAACTAAATTTGACAGGTTTGCTGTCCGTCCGTCAATTTACTCAATTTGTTTACTTACGGATTCAAGCCCACCTAGTGGTATCTATTTTTTGAATTAGGTACACTCAAAATAAGTATTTTCCAGGCAGACGCTTGCTGGCGTATGCTGGTTTTGTAGTCAATAAATTTTGGGGAAAGTTCCACTAAGTGAGGTTTTTAAAAAATGCAACACATGGGGAAATCAAAAGCACGGCCAATTCTACTGGCCATCGCTCTGATCGTTTTAATGGCAGTTATCGGCGTCGGCGTTTTAATTTGGCAGGCACAGGCCCGCTACCAGTCCGACGTGTACACGGGAAATAATGCAAAGGTCAATCCGAACAAGCCACTCAGCGTCCTACTGCTGGGGGTCGACACCGGGGCAGACGGCCGGATCGATAAGGGTAACTCGGACACCATTATGGTTGTGACCATCAATCCCAAGACTAAAAAAACGGTAATTCACAGTATCCCGCGGGACACCTTAGCCGAGATGATTGGTACGAAGAAAACCAACGTCCAGAAGTTGAACGCCGCCTATAACATCGGCGGTTCCAAAATGGCTAAGGCTAGCGTGAGTCACCTACTCAACGTACCAATCGATTAATATGCCACCATCAACATGGGCGGCCTTAAACAAATCGTGGACGCGGTCGGTGGGGTCACGATCAAGAGCCCAATTGACAGCAACTTTGACGGGGTCAAAATCTCTAAGGGCACCCACCACCTCAATGGCAAGCAGGCGTTGAGCTATTCGCGGATGCGTTATCAAGATCCGCGTGGTGATTACGGTCGCCAAATGCGCCAACAGCAAGTCATGCGCGCGGTCCTCGTCAAGCTCACCAAGACCAACACTTACAGCAACTACAGTCAGTTAATGAGTTCCTTAAAGGGAAACCTCAAAACCGACCTCAGCTTTGATGACCTAGTAGCGTTGGCCACTCACGACCACGCAAACTTGAAGGCCATTCAATCAACCCAGATTATCGGTCAACCGGCTTGGATCAACACCAGTTCCTACCAGATTTTAAGCACCGCGACCTTGCAACAATCGTCGAACCAAATTCGCAAAGAACTCGGTTTAAAATCCGCCAAGCTAACCAATATGGAAACTAAGCTAAACGCCTTGAACACCACTTACGATGGTCAGACTAATTTAAACTACGATACTAACGGGTTAGATAACATCACCTATACGGACGGAACCCATTAACAATAAAAGCGTATTCGGACTTACCACGTGCTGGCAAATCCGAATACGCTTTTTGCGTTGATTGATTGTTATGAATTAGCGGCTCCAAGCCTTCAACTGGGTAAGCAAGCCACCGGTATCGTCGTTAAATTCATACTTATTATGGCCGCGCGCCGCACTAGCATGGTCGTGACCGACCCGTAAATCACTGACCTTAAATGTCAGCTCCAACGGTTTAAACGCCTGCGTTGAGTGAATGACGATCCGATCCGCTTGGCGCTGTGCCACCACGTAAAAATAACGAGCCGTTGTCGTCTGCAAATCAATTTGTTTTAAAATTCCCGTTTCCATCTAAGCCGCCCCCCGTTCCTTTTTCTACACCCCCAATATAATTGATGAAACGCGTTTCAGGTCAAGCTTTAAATGCTATTTTTTTAATTGAAACAATAATTATTACATTTTAGTAACAGCGGAGCAAAAAAGCTAGGCAATTTAGTCAAACGGTTGTACTATATCAGTAGGAAAATATTCGGGTGATGTGCCGTGACCATCATTCAACCTCACCATAAAGGAGTGACCCGCAATGATTAATTCCAATCCAGTTCATGATCAAAAGTACTGTTACTTCATCGAACTCACCGGTGACCGCCAGACGGAACTACTGTCAGCTTTAACTCCGGCCGAAGCCGCCCTCGGTGATTGGGAGCGGGTTTACGCTGCCAAGTTACCAACGTGGCGACTCTGGACCGACGCTAACGCCGACACGGTACGCTACGCAGTGACCCACCTAATCGCCCGCCACGGGTTACCGCAAAATGATTACTGGCTGATTCAGTACGAGGGGGATAACCATCGCCACCCGAAGATGTTGCACCCTCAATTTCATACCCGCTAAGGTGACCCTTAGCCCATTAAAAAAGACTTGCCGCGGGCAAGTCTTTTTTTGTTCTATGTCAAATTTAGGCGTTGGCAGTTTGACCAGCCGCTTCTTGAGCAGCAAACTTCTTTTCTTCCTTAACCTTATCACGATCCAAGGCTTTGAAGAAGAAGTAGTAAATGGCCCCGTCAACAACGATGTTAACGATTTGAAGTACCGCACCAGAAATATGACCGGTTGCTAAGAACCCAGAAATAATTGGTGGCGTGGTCCAAGGAACCATGACACCCATCGTTTTGGCAACTAACCCGGTGGACATTGCCACGTAGGTTGCCGTAACGTTCCATAATGGTGCCACGATGAACGGAATGGCCATCCGGTAGTTCATAACGATTGGTAACCCAAAGACGATCGGTTCGTTAATGTTGAAAATCGCTGGTCCAATGATTAACTTACCTAAAGTCTTAAATTCAGCACTCCGTGAAACAAAGGCAATCATGAAGGCTAACCCTAAGGTCGCACCGGAACCACCCATGTGAACGAAGTTATCGAAGAATTGTGACGTTACGACGTTTGGTAACGCCTTACCAGCTTTGATTGCGGCCGCGTTTTGAGACATCGCTGCCAACCAGATTGGTGACATAACCCCGGAAACCACGTTGGCACCGTGAATCCCGAAGATCCAAAGCAGACAGATAACGAATTCGGCAACTAACGCCCCTGGTAACGTGTTACTCAATAAGCCCAGTGGTTTTGCCAAGACGAAGGAAATAACGTTTGGAATGCTTTGCATTGGCGTTGCTTCGATGCCCATCCGTAAGACCCACATTAACGTCAGGATAACGAACCCAGGAACTAACGCAGCGAACGAGTTGCTGACAGCCGGTGGAACGCTTTCCGGCATCTTGATCGTCCAGTTGCGGTGAACCATGAACACGTAAAAGTCGGTGATGAATAAACCAATTAGAAGAGCAGTAAACAAACCGGCTGAATCAAGTTGTGTCAATGGTACCCAAAGTGCCCCTGCTTTATCGGTGTTCAGCGGAATGGTTAACATCCACGCACCGAGTGAAACGATTGAGGCTGAGATTGGATCGACTTTATAACTCTTGGCCAAGTTATAAGCAATCCCGATAACGGCAATCAATCCCATGATGTGGAATGACGCGTTCGTCGGATATTGAACAATGGTTGCCCAGTTCTTACCAAAGGTATTTGCCATAAAGGTCTGATAACCTTGAATTGGGAACTGCGCGATAATCATGAAGACCGACCCAATGATGATCATTGGTACGGCTAGTGTCATCCCGTCACGTAACGCGATTAAGTGACGTGAACCAGCAATCTTACCAAATAATGGGATGAGTCGGTCATTAACGAAACTACTATTTTTATTTTCGCTCATGTCGTTGACCCCCTAGAATAATTTCGACAGAAATCACATTCTGAAACAAACCGTTCCGGATATCACGGAACGTCACTAATCGAAATTGATAATGGCCAGTTATCTGATTAGTTAAAGACGCGAAGTAATTTGTTTCATAATCGTCGCATTTAAGTGACTCGAACGCTTTTTGAATGCGCTTTCTATATTTTCATTATACCGTTGAATGCCTAGTTGTATACCCTTTCAAGCAAAGTAGAACGTCGTTCCTATCAAAAAAACATGTTCCATTTAAGAAACATGTTCCAACATTTTTTATCTGAATGGTCTACGACAACGGCTGAACCATGATGGCCAGTTGTTCTAAATAGTAGACGACCGGTAGCTGTGATAACGCCCGCCCACCACTAATCGCTTGGACTTCGGGGATGTCGTAGGTTAACGTAATATCCGCAATTTCTGCCAACGTTGAGTGGGCACTCGCGGTGATGCCAATCAACTTGGCCCCGTTCTGCTGATAATAGAGCCCCTGTTGAATGACGTTATTCGTCTGGCCGGATACCGACAAAATCAGCAAAACGGTGTCCGCTAAGTCGATTTTCCCGACCGGGCGCGGTTGAAACGCGTTCGCCAGTAACATGCTATAAATCCCGAAATCGGCTAGTAGGTGGTTGCCATAATTAGCGAGTCCCGCGCTAGTTCCCGTCCCTAATACCACCACCATTTTCGCGTCGTGAATCATCTGGCTAGCCCGCTTAATCTTGGTCGTGATGTCCGGTAAGTTCATCCGGTCAAAGAACGCGCGCATTGGGACGATTGTCTGAGATAGCGGCTGTTCGGCGTCTTTGCGCATCTGCTCTTTTAACATGAACTTGAACTCCGAGTAACCGTCGTAGCCCATCCGCTTTAAAAACCGCAGAATTGAGGTTGCGGATACGTGAATTTGGTTGGCAAGTTGCCGGATCGTCATGGTACTGACTTCCACGGGGTGCCCCATGATATACTTATAAATTTCGATTTCCAGCCGGTTAAGCTGTTGCACCTGATCATACGAAAACATCCGATCACCTCAAGCCTTTAATTGGTCTATCAGAAAATTGATTGTGACAACCAAGATTTGTAGGAACAAATTCCACTATAGGTCCCCCCAGCGACCATCAATTTGCGGTTTGATCTCTAAATCCGCCATTGTTAGATCACAGGTGGCAACGGCCGCCGTGAGTTTTGCCGTAAACTCCGCCGTTTTATACGGCGAATCAATCGACCAAGTCTTAAAACTCGGGGTCCGGTTAATTCTACCAAGCGCCGCAATTGCGGGGACCTCTTTGGGGTCAACCGCGGGAGCCGATTTTCGAACGTTCACGTTGTAACCGTAGTGCCCACTGTGGTAAAGCGCGTGCATCGCATCGCCAAATAGTCCCATCATCTCCACTTACCTTCCGTTTAAGTTAAATCAAGTTTATCATAACTTACGCTCAGCTTTACAAGCGCTACCAATTTTAATCAAAATAAATCAAAAATCACGTTTCTATCATACTTATCCGTTATAATGGGGAACAAATTTACTTATCAGGAGGCGCTTCATGAAAAACACTATTTTAATCGTTGAAGACGAAGCCGGTTTATCCGGTTATTTAACCAAAGAACTGCAATTTGAAGACTTTAACGTGCTCGTAACCGGTGACGGTCTAAGTGCCATGGCCACTTACCAGGAGCACCAAAACGAATTATTGCTGATTCTCCTCGACTGGATGCTACCGAAACTAGACGGGATGGAAGTCTTGCGGCGGATTCGTAAGCACGATCAAGTACCGGTCATCATCATGACCGCCCGCGATTACGTCGGCGATAAGGTGGCCGGCCTCGATAACGGTGCCGATGATTACATTACTAAGCCGTTCGAAATTGAAGAACTATTGGCCCGGATTCGGGTCGTTCAACGACGGGCGGAGAACCAAGTCGATCAAAATCAGGTTTATCAACTCGACGCCGTCACCCTGGATACCAAGGCCCACCGCGTCACGGTTGCCGACCAAGACGTTCAGTTGACCCACCGTGAATACGACCTGCTTCAATTCTTCATGGCCCATCCCGACCAGGTCTTTAGCCGCGACGACTTACTCGACCAGGTTTGGGGGGCCGACTTTCTCGGTCAACCTAACGTGGTCGACGTTTACGTTGGCTACCTACGCAACAAGCTTGCTCAGCCCGACCAGGACCCAATTATCGAAACCGTTCGGGGTGTCGGCTATAAACTAAAGGAGTCGAGCGCCCATGCATAAACCTAGTGGTACGCCAACCTACGAGCGGGTAATCAACCAGGCCATGCGGCGACTCATTTTAACGATCACTACGGTCGTCAGCCTGGTGATTCTAGTCATGGTGGGCACCCAACAAACCTTAAATACGACCCACGAAGCTCAAAACTTAATGACCAGTTTACACGAAGCCAACATTAAGGACGTCCCGAGTTTCATTCACTGGAATAACGCGACTACCCGGAATACCAAGCAGGCCGCCTTTATTCGGGTCACCACCCCGAAGGCAACCGTGACCGGGTCATCGAAAACCAAGCAAACAATTTTAACGTCGCCCTCGTCCAAGGCGTTCTTTGCGCATCAAGCAACCCAGCTCATCGGCCCCTTCGTTCACGTGCAAGGCTTCGGCTTCTTCCTTAGTTATCAGCAAAAGGACGGGAAAAATACGTACCAACTCTGGGTCAGCCTACAACGCTTGATCACCAGCCTGCTGATTATGATCTGCCTCATTATCGTAGCAACTTCGTTAACCATGTGCTTCGGCGCTTGGTGGGCCCATCGCTTAGCAATGCGTCTGAGCGCACCGACCATTGCGCTCCTCCGCGAAACGCAATCTACGTCAAATAGCCCCGACAGTGACCAGCCAACGCTAACGGTCCCAACGAGTCCCGAGGAAATTCATAACTTAGGTCAAGCTTTTAACGAGCTCTTGACCTTACAAAATCAACGGCTCCAACACGAACGCCAATTTATTTCCGACGCGTCGCACGAATTACGGACACCGATCGCAGCCATTCGGGGTAATTTAAGCTTGATCCGCCGCCGCGGCGACGCCCACCCAGAAGTGGTGCCCGAATCCTTAAAGTTCATCGATGAAGAATCGTTGCGGATGCAGCACCTGATTGAAAACTTACTACACCTGTCCCGTGCCGACCGTGCGCAGCTGACGTTGACCGACCAAGACTTGTCATTTATCGTCTTGCAGCTGGGAGAACACTACCAGCCAACGTTAAAGCAGCCACTTAACTTAGACGTGGCTCCCAACGTTCACGTCGCCGGCAACGCCGAAATGTTGCAACAAATTATCGTCGCGTTACTGGATAACGCTCAAAAATATTCGCCCGCGGACCAGCCGATTTCCTTAAGCTTGAAGCAAACCGCTGATCGCATTGAACTGGCCGTGGCCGACCACGGTTTTGGCATTCCAGACGACCAAAAGCAGGCCATCTTCCAGCGCTTTTACCGCGTTGACCAGTCCCATTCGCAAGAAATCGAAGGTAGTGGCTTAGGCTTAGCCATCGTGCACCAGTTGGTTCAATTGAACCAAGCCCAGATTAACGTGACGGATAATCAGCCCACCGGTAGTATCTTTACGATAACCTGGCCACGGCCTGACTTGAAAAATAAATAAGCTCTTATAAAAGTGGTTTCCCGACCAATTCAATCGGGAAACCACTTTTTTAATCCAGTTCTATCACAGTGTACTTTCAACTAAGAGGAATAATTTTCAACCTCTTTATGCGTGCCAATCATTTCTTAGAATCCCGTATTTCACCGAATCATAATACTGCCCCTGCCAGTAACGAACTTGCGGAATGCACGCCTCTTGCTTTAATCCCACCGTTTCAGCTAAGCGCATCATTCGCGTATTTCCCGACCAGGTAGTTAAGCCAATGTGGGGAAGGGTGGCCTTTTCTTGGAATAAATGCGTCAACCACTTCGTTAACGCGCTGCGCCCAATGTGTTCACCCCAATATTTCTGATTGTAAATGATAATCCCCACCTCTAACCAGCGTTGAAGTGGTCCGTCCACAAAATGCCAATTGACACCGCCGACAATCACGCCATCCCGTGTGATCACCCAGTTACGCGGTTGGATTAACCAATCACGGGGACCGATAATCGTCTCAAATTCCGTTTGGGTCGGGAGTTGATCATGAAAATACGGTCCGTTCCAGCGGGTCCACTCTGCATCCGGATCACTGAAAGCTAGTTGCCACAACGTCGTTAATTCCGCTCGCTGAAGCGGTCGAATGGTAATTGTTGCTGTCATTTGATCACGCCCTCTCAATTCATAGGTCTACTATATCAAAGGTTCAGTACATATTGTTGCGGTTAGCTACACCATCAGCACGCTCCTAATGCGATGTTGTCGAAACGTGTTCGGTCAAGCTGATACTTGCGCTTGCTACGCTAAGTGCCAATCGCATAACCCGCAATCAGCACTTAGCTAGGCAATGCTCAGTATCAACCCGCTTGACCTCACACTCTAAGAATTTCTTATCCAAACCTTATCCAAACTCGATGGTTCGACCGGACCGCAGACGGTAAACTTAAGTCATTCAATCAAACAAAACAAATTAAATTAATCAAAGTACACGCAAGGAGATCTTAACCATGTTATTAGATACCGATCCTAAAATTAAAAACATCAGCGCCGCCCAGATTGTTAAAGTGATGTACCCACTAGTGATCGCCAAAACCGAAGCCGGCGAATACGTCAAAGTCCAACTCAGCGACGAACAAATGCAGGACCCGCTATTCTGGGACACGCTGAAAAATATCAACAAGTCTAAGCTGTGGGTGCCACTTGGCAAGCATTTTCACCAGTTACTCTCCAACGACTGGCTCATGCCAACCACCAACTAATCCGTCCCCCATTTAAAAGGAGTTGTTCAATATGAATAAATTATTGTCAAAATTAACCATCGCCCTAATGGCCGCCGGTACACTCTACGCGACCACCGCTACGGCGTCCGCCAACGTCCAACCAACGACGACAACGCCCACGACCCACCTCGTTAAGCGGGTCACCCGTTCCGAAAAATTAGCGTTGGGCACCCCGAAGACTAAAACGACGTTAGCCGCGACCCCGGCACCCCTCAAGAGTTCAATTCAGAGTCGGGTGCTCGCCACCGTTGATACCAGTAGTCAAAGTCTAACTAAACTGAAATACGCCAACCGTGCCTAGGAGGTGCCCTCACGATGAGCCAACTTACCCAGCCAATCATCCGTCAACTCCAGCGGCACTACCAGCAACCCGTTTTACGAACCGCAAGTGGCAGTTGGTACAGCGGCGCCGACGTGCTCGAAGACATCCGGCTCTGTACGACCAGTTTTCGCCAGCAAAACGTCCATGCGGGCCAGGCCGTTTTGATCAGTGCCACCGCAACCTCGGCCATCCCCAGCCTATTACTTGCGAGCTGGCAGCTCGGCCTGACCGTGACCTTAAAATCGCCCGAACAACACCTACCGACCCTGACACCGCAAGCGTACGCCGCGATGATCTACTCGGCCGACCAGATCAACCAACTGGCAGGCCGGCTTGACCCGCATCAAATCAGTGTCCTGACACTGATTTTAAATACCGCCCCGAACTTCAGTTACCTAGTCCACGATTGTGCGGAATCGATGAAACGGCAGAGCCGCCCGGACCTGATTCTCCCAGCCCATCAGCTCCAGCTAACGCAGGCCGCCGTGTACGAACGCGCACGCCACCGAGCACCACAGACGACTTTGACTAGTCCTTACGACCTTGAAGCCGGCCTAATCCCCTGCCTAAGCAACCTGCTGACCGGCACCCCCTTTACCATGACAACCACGCAAAACGCGCCCCTACCAAACTAGTTTGGTAAGGACGCGTTGTTTAATTTGATTAAGCTAAGCCTAACGTTTGTAGAATCAACCAGACGTTTAGGACGATTAAAATTGCCGTGACGATCCAGGCCGTGTATTTGACCCAGGCCCGGTTCTTAAAGCTTCCCATTAACTTGGCATCACTAGTGAATTTAACCAGTGGAATCATCGCAAATGGTAAGGCGATACTTAAGAACACCTGCGAGAACGTCAACAGACTTTCGATTTTGGCTTCGTTCCCATGGTAGTAAATGGCAAAGGCCAAAACCGGCGCAACGGAAATCAACCGCGTTAATAGCCGTTGGGCCCAGAGTGGCATCCGTAAGCGGATAAACCCTTCCATGATGATTTGCCCGGATAAGGTCCCGGTAATCGTTGAGCTTTGCCCGGATGATAACAGGGCAATCGCAAACAACATACTGAGGACCGGACTGGCAATCGCGCCAACGATTTTACTGTCGCCCAGCGCATTATATAAGTCGACGAAGCGACCCAAATCACCGTTCGTGCCATAGAATAAGGCGGCCCCTAAAATCAAGAGCAAGCTGTTAACGACAAACGCCACCGACAACTGAATGTTGGAATCAATCGTTGTAAACTTGACGGCCTTGGCAACTTCCTTTTTATCACTCCGGTCGACGGCCCGAGTTTGTGAAATTGACGAACCTAAGTACAAGTTATGCGGCATCACGGTCGCACCAACAATCCCAAGTGCTAAGTAAAGCATCGACGAGTTCGTGACGATCTTAGTCGTTGGTACGTAACCCTTGAACATTTCTGGAATGTTCGGTTGGGAAATAATCACTTCGTATAAGAAAACAAACAAGATAACCGCGACCAGCGTGGCCACGATGGCTTCAATCTTTCGAAACCCTAATTTCATTAACAATAACAGTAACAAAACGTCGGCGGTGGTAATCAAGATACCGACAATCAGTGGAAATCCAAATAATAGTTTTAACGCAATCCCGGAACCGATGATTTCCGCCATGTCGGTGGCAATAATGGCCAACTCCGTAATAATCCAGAGGAAGATCCCCGTGACTTTCGACGTGCGCTCACGGGTCAACTGCGCTAAATCTTTCCCAGTAACAATCCCAAGCCGCGCGGCCATTGCTTGTAGCAACATCGCAATTAAACTCGAAAGCAAAATTACGGAAAGCAACGCGTACTTATACTGTGAACCCCCTGCAATCGACGTGATCCAGTTACCTGGGTCCATATAGCCAACTGCAACCAGAGCGCCCGGTCCGGTATAGGCAATCAAAGTTCGCCAGAAGTTGGCGTTCTTTGGTACCCGGACACTCCCATTCACTTCGTCCAAGCTCTTACTATCGGCACCCGTTGAGTGCACGCCCTTTTCTGTGGCGTTCAGTGTCGTGTGGTCCTTCGTTTCTGCTGATTTCATGATGAAACCCTCTCTTCTATTGGTTTAGAATTCAGGTTGTGGACTACTGTGTGATCCTCAACAGTGCGGCTCAAAAATTGAGCACTCACTTTAATTCCACTTGGTAGTATATCATCATGAAGGAATTAGTCAATTAAATTTAATTATTAATTTGGTGCTCCTAAACTGGCTCACTAGTATGACCCGCAACGTTTATCGCGATTCGGCGGGGGGTTAAACCATTTATTAAGAAATCGCTGAGATATTGAACGGCCTGCTCATTTGGTTGGAGACTCAGTAAATTTTCCACGAGGTAGCCCGCTAAGGTCGAAAAAATTAATTGTAAAATGACCCGGTTCGGCCAATCGACGAGTTCACCAGCCGCTTTGAGGCGAGTCATTGCCTGGTCCGCCTGTGCCAAAATGGTTGGCGAGACCATTGCCAGTACTTCCGCCCGGTCAGCCGCGTTACTGAAAAATTGGGATAGGATCACAATCAACGCGGAGCGGTTATTAGCAACGAAGGCGACCCGGTCGCGAACGAGCGCAACCACGAACCCTTCTAAGGTGGGGACACGCGGTAACTCAATGGCCTGATCCAAAGTCGTTAACATTTCTGGTAAGACGTCCTTCACAATTGGCTGCATGATGGCGTCAAGAATTCCCGCTTTATTAACAAAATTATGAAAAATCGTTCCCTCAGCCACGTTGGCACACTCCGCAATTTCGCGGGTACTGACCTCGGCGTATCCGCGGGCCGCAAATAGGTTTAGCGCGGCCGCCAAGATTCGTTGCTGGGTTTTACTGATACGGCCATCCTTACTTAACGCAGCCGCATAGTGGGCCTGGATGGTTTCTAGTTCGCTCATGATTGACTTCCTTTTTGCAGTGACTGCTCAATTTTTGGTAGCCTCATCATAAACGATTCGGTTGACTAAAACAACTATAATTATGAAAAGTTACACGTCATTACGATACGAAACAATCAATTGCTTTTAAACGCCCGCTAGTTTAAAATAGCTGTAATTATTAATGTTACAAGGAGGATCTGCAATGCGTGTATCTACCCGTTTCAGCGACGCCATCCACCTCTTGGCGTACTTAAAAATTTACGCTAACACCAAGTTAACGTCCGACGCCATTGCCGCCAGTATCGAAACGAGCCCGGTAGTGGTTCGTCGATTGATGGGCAAGTTGCGCCAAGCCGGGCTGATTACGACCACTGCCGGCACTGCCAACCCGGAGCTTGCCAAGCCGCTTGGTGAAATCTCACTGCTCCGCGTTTTTTACGCCGTTGAAGGCGACAAACCGCTGTTTGCGGTCGACCCCAAGACCAACCCGGCCTGCATCGTCGGCGGCAATATCCAGACCGTTTTAAAGCAGTACTACCAAGACGCCCAGACGGCCGCCGAAGCCCGTTTAGCCCGAACGACCCTACAAGACATCGTAGACAACATCCTGGTTGAACAGGCTAAAAAAGACGCCCAAGCCTAAAAAAACGTGTGCTTTTGATTAACTCAGTTGAGCTGATCAAAAGCACACGTTTTGCTATTTAGGCTGTTCATCTTTACCGTAATACTGTGGCCGAGCGGCATTAACCGGGTGCGCCGCTAACCACGCGATTATTTGGTGCGCTAGGTCATCGGTCATCGGTGCGGCCGCCGCGATCTGTGCCTTGATAATTTGATTCACGTGTATCCCGGCCGTTACCGTACAACTACCGGTCAAGTGCGGCTGGAGCGCCGTGGCCAATCGGATCGAAATAAAGTCGTCCTTATGAAAGCGGCCGTCATGGCTTGGAAACCGAACCGTCTGGGGCGTTCCCTCAGCAGTGACCATCGTGACGTCCCCAATGTGCGGGTTACTCCCCCCAGTGACAACAACTAGTAAGTCAAAGCCGATAACTTGGAGGGTTGCCGTCATTTGGTAACCCGCCCGTTCCGTTTTAAACGTCGGCACGGCTAATCCCCCTCCCAGCGGCCATCCGCATCGTTTTGAATATGGAAGGCGTCCAAAATTTTCATCGTTTGGTGATTGACCAAGTCCTGAATGGTTTGCGGATGGTTATAAAAGGCCGGAATCGGCGGAATAATCTGAGCACCCAGCTGAGCGAGCTTCGTAAGGTTTTCCAGGTGAATTACGCTTAACGGTGTTTCACGTGGAACAATCACTAATTTACGCTGTTCTTTGATGGTCACGTCAGCGGCCCGTGCAATCAAGTTATCGCCGAACCCGTACGCAATCCCAGCGACCGTCTTCATGCTGGCCGGCACAATCACCATGCCGTCATTTAAAAACGAGCCACTTGCAATGGTCGCACCCTGGTCGTTGATGTGGTAAGTAAAATCGGCCAGCGCTTTTAGCTGCTTTAACTGGTAATCCGTCTCTAACTCCAAATTTTTCTGCGCCCAGGCACTCATTACGAGGTGGACTTCAACGTTGGGATTTTGATGTAACTTTTCCAATAGGTCCACGGCGTACACGCTGCCCGACGCACCGGTCATTCCGACAATAATTCGTTTCATATTTCACCATTCCTAGCGCATTTTACTGCTATTTTCTGCAAGTCTACCCTTTTATCATAAAGCCGGGCCGACTCGTGAACAACTCGTGTTTGGACTGGTTAATATTCCATTCTGGACTAACAGCCTATTCAGGATTCAGCGTAATCAAACGCTGTTTCTGATCAATCGTGACGGTCGTTGGCGCGCCGCTAACGCTTAACTTTTCCGGAGTCACCGTGATGGCGTAACGCTGCTGGCGGTACCGTAACTTAAACGTGCAGCGGGTCCAACCGTGGGGTAAGACCGGGTGTAAAGTCGCGTAGTGGTCGTCAACGGTCAAGCCCATCAAGCCCCAGGCAAAGGTGATCCAACTACCACCCATGGCAGCCAAGTGCAACCCGTCAGCCGTGTTACCTTGTAAATTTTCCAAGTCGGTATTGACCGTCCGTTTAAAGAATTTGGTCGCACCGCTAGCTTGTCCCAACCGCGCCGCGGCAATCGCATAAATGGCCGGTGATAACGACGAGTCGTGAGTCGTAATCGGTTCGTAATAGTCGTAACTCGTCTGAACCTCCGCATCCGAAAACTGTTCTGGTAGTAAGACCATCGCCAACAGTAAGTCCGCCTGTTTTAGCACCTGCAGCCGGTACAATACTAAGGGGTGGTAGTGCATTAGCAAGGGGAAGTGGTCGCGCGGAATCCGGTTAAGGTTGATTCGCCGCTTGGTTAGAAAGCTATCGTCCTGCGCGATCAAGTCACCGTGCTTTTCAAAGTACATCCTTGCAGCCGCGGCCTTAAATTGCGTCCATTCGGCCGCGGTTACTCCGTAGCGTTGCAGGTCCGCTCGCTGGTAGTGCGTCGTTAAGTAGCGCAATTCGAACTGCACGAGGTAGTTCGTGTAGGCGTTGTTATCAACTAACGCGGTGTATTCATCCGGTCCGGTGACGGTGTTCAAGACGAAGCCCTTTTGCGGGTCAAAGTTCCCGTAACCAAGGTAAAACCGGCTGGTCGCCAGTAATAACTCAACCCCGTAATTTTGCATAAACTCGTGGTCGTGCGTGATTTGATAATACCGAATCACGAGGTAAGCAATGTCAGCGTCAATGTGAATCGCCGCCGTGCTAGCTGGAAAGTACGCTGACGACTCCTCGCCGTTAATTGTCCGCCACGGGAATAGCGCCCCGCTCAGTCCCAACGACTTGGCGTAAGCCTTAGCGTGCGGTAATTGCTGGTAACGAACCATCAGTAACCGCCGGGCTAATTTAGGGTGATTCCAGTAAAAGAACGGTGCTTCGTAAATTTCGGTATCCCAGAAATAGTGGCCGCTATAACCGCTCCCGGTCAAGCCCTTAGCGGCAATTCCTTGGCGACCACCATGAATACCCAGCGCCTGTAATAACCCAAATTGGGAAAAGCGAATACCGCGTTGCGACTCCGCGTCACCAGTAATCTGAATATCACTGGTTTGCCAAAATTCCCGGAGGGCCGTTTGCTGAGCCGCCGCAATCGTTGCAAATGGCTGCATCAGTTGCCGCTTGATCAGCGCGGTCAGCGTGGCCCGTCCCAGGCTATGCCAAATGGTCTTGGTCAACGCGACCGGTTGCCGATCAAGGTCGAATTGACTGGTCCAGTTACCATCCGCTAACCAGTGCCCCGGCTGGTCGTAATGCGTCACCGTGCTTAGCTGCTGGCGACTATGCGACGCGGTAAAGGTCGTGCCGCGAAAGTCGGTTGCAAACGACGTAATTTGTTGGTGCGCCAAAATATCACTGGTATCAAATCCGGCCAACCGCGGATCAAAAGCTTTCGGTTGCACCATCCCGCGCACGTGCAGTCCAGAAATCAACCGCAACTGCCCGTGGTCAAAATTCAACGGCTGAATTTGAATCCGTTGTGTTAATAACGCCGCCATTTTTAAGCTGGTTAACCGTTGCAACTTAATCTCCAATTGGCGACCGGTCCGCCGTTCTTCCCAGGTCATGCAGTGCTCAAACTGGCCGGTTTTCATCGAAAGGTGGAACCCCTGTGCTAAAATCGTGCCCTGATTCAAATCGACTGGTTGGCCGTCTAACCACAGTTCGAACCGCGTCGGTGCGGGTAGTGGTACCATCATTTGATTACGTTGCGGAAACCCAAACTGCGCCTCACCGTATTTAATTGGTTGGTAATCGTAAAAACCGTTAACGTACCCGACCGTATCGGTTAGCGGACCAGTTTGAAGGCCCGGAATTTCGGCAAGATCCTTAATCCCGATCAACCCGTTGCTGACCGTTAATTGTGAGGCCAGTTCCGGTGTTGGTTGCGTTGCGTCAATTGTCCATAAACTCATGCAATGCCCCCTAAGTAAAAATTCACAACGGGCTTTTCGTACCTGCCGTTCGCGTCCATTATAGTCCTAACCGTGCGCAGACCACAGAATTGGTTCGGCGGGAGAATTTCAAGGCACTTTCACGTGTGGTTGCCACGAAATTGACCTATACTTAAGGCGGTGTACCAGTTAGGAGGGGATACCAATGGCGAAACGACGAATTACCCACGATCCAGATCAATTCGTTAACGCGGCGGACGATCGCCGCCGCCTGCAAGTCGCCGTGCAAACGGCCTTACCGACTAACGTCCACGTGTTAGCCCGTAACTTTGCACGCTCCAGCGCAAGCTCCTACTGGCTGCTCATGTTAGACCAGCCCGGTGGTCAACGACCCGCTTTTTTAACCCTGCGAATCGCGGACCACACCTTGTGGCTCACCAACCACGACCAACTGACGGTCACTTGGGAAGCCGGTAATTTCACGGCCGTCCAACAGACGCTACGCAACCAGCTAACACCACCGATACTTCGACGTTATAGTTACCAATTAAGTACGGCGGACATCATCACGTTACGGTTGATTTTACACCTTGAACAACACCAGCTGATCTGGCTCGTCCAGCTCTCCCCGGTGATCGCCCGGGCGTATAAAAACCAACGACTTGACCTGCACGCTGACTTTCCGAGTGCCAAGTTACTGCTGGGCAACATGAACAACAGCAGCTTACAACTGGTGCCAGTTACGCAACCAGTCTTTCAAGAACGGCTCGGTAAGTACTTCGGTCGCAACTTACTGTTTTCCCAGTTTACCAGTCACAAATTACTGCGTTTGTTACCGACCAACCAATGGATTCGGCCACTGCTCCGCGAATTACCACCGACCCCTAATTTAGAGCAACAATTAGCGGCGGCTTACGGCACGGACTTTGTTCGCATCTACGTTGAGGCCATCCGGCAACAAGCCCGGTTAGCCACCGTTACCGCTGGCCGCCGGTAATCGATAACGCGAGCGTGTGCCAAAAGTTGGTTAAGCTCACCAGCTGATTTTTGGCGCACGTTTCGACTATTATGATTCACAAACAAAGGGGCACCGCTGATTCTGTAGCGGTGCCCCCTTTTTAAGGTCAATTTTTAATTAAGCCGCTTGGCCCAAGTGACGCTTCTTCGGCGCAACTTTAACCGCCGCAGCGTCTTCATCCTTAAAGCCAAACATCCAAGTCAGTGTGAAGGACACGATGATTGTCACGATTGACGCAATCCAGAAGCCCCAGAAACTAAAGTCGGAGCCCTTCGGATTGATAAACGAGGTGAACCCAATCAGTGAACCGGTAAAGCCCCACATGTTGACCCGCATCAACCCGGTCAGTAACCCGCCGACCGCGGCCCCGATGCTGGCCGTGACGAAGGCCCGCCCGTACTTCAAGTTAATCCCGTACATCGCCGGTTCGGTGACCCCGCAGAACGCGGAAATCGTAGCCGGCCAAGCTAATTCTTGAATGTTCGCTAATTTCGACTTCAAAGCAATCGCTAAAACGGCGCCCCCCTGTGCGACCATCGTTGCGGAAACGATGGCGTTGAGGTAACTGTGGCCGGTGGTTGCAATGTCGTTGGCCACGATTGGAATAATCGCCCAGTGTAACCCGAAGATAACCAGCACTTGGTAGAAACCACCGATAATCAAGCCCGAAATGGCCGGACTAAGGTTGTAAATGGCCACGATCCCGTTAGCTAACGCCGTGGATAGGACCGTAATAATTGGTCCCAGGAATAATAGGATGGCACCGGAAATCACGACCACTTCGATCAATGGTACGAAAATCATCCGTAAAACGGCCGGAATCACCCGTTTCAACCACGGTTCCAACTTACTTGCTAACCAGGCGGCCGCAATCATTGGGAAAATTGAGTAGGTGTAGGACGCCACGTGGACTGGCAAACCGAAGAAGTCGGCGTTAACGCCCATTCCTAAAATCGTGCTGGTGGCTTTACCACCCGCTAAGGCCACGATCGACGGGTAGGTCAGCACCCCACCGACGATTCCCATGATCACCGGGTCGGCACCCAGCTTCTTGCCCGCCGTAAAACCAACGAAGATTGGTAGGAAGTAAAAGACCGAGTCACTCATCGCGTTGATGATGACGTACGTCGGGGCGGTATCACTCACAAACTTAAAGGTAATCAGAACGGCTAAGATACCCTTTAAAATCCCGGAAGCAGCCAGCAACCCGATTACTGGAATCATCGAACCGGTGATGACCCCGATTAAGTTGCTAAAGCCCCACTTAACGGTACCCCAGGCCGTCTTCGGCCGCTTAGACGCCGCGTTGGTTTCGGCGACGACCTTGGCCGTTTCGGCGTCGTTAGAAAATTCCGGTCCGATCTGCTTAATGACCGCGTCGTAAACGTCGGTCACGGCTGGACCGATAACAACCTGGTATTGGCCGCCAGCCTTGGCCACGTCAATGACGCCCTTCAAGTCACGGACAATGTCATCGTTGGCCTTGCTTTCATCCTTTAAGTAAAACCGTAAGCGGGTAATGCAGTGAATTAAACTATTGATGTTTTCGACCCCGCCCACGTTCTCAACGATGTCGGCCGCTAACTGGTCATACTTACCAGCTTTGGGTAATTTACCCTGGCGCTTCGCGTTATACGTGTTGGCGTTTAGGCGGCCGGTCGCAGCCACCTGCCCGGCTTCCAACGTACCGGTTACGGGATCCAACTCAGCTAACTTATCACTTGAATTAGTTACGGCTACAATGACCGTCGTTTGCTTATTGCCCGCTTCGACCGCCGCCAAGTCCATCGTCGCGATTGAATCCCCGGCTTGAACGGTGTCCCCGGCCGCCACGTTCAGCTTGAACGGTGCGCCCTTTAAGTCGACCGTGTCAATACCCAGGTGGACCAACACTTCTAGGTTGTTGTCCGGCGTGGTAAAGCCGATGGCGTGCTTAGTTTCCGCCACCATCGTCACCGTCCCGGTCACCGGTGCAACGACCGTTCCGTTACTAGGCTTAATGCCGAAACCCAAGCCCATCATTCCGGCCGAAAAGACCGGGTCCGCCACGGCTGACAACGGCATAATGTCACCGTTGATCGGCGTTAATAGTTTTACAGTTTGTGCGTTTCCCATGTTATTCCCTCATTTCTAACTTTGCCAGAGTGCAATCGATTGGTATGGTTGTAGGACCATGTCCGGTTGAACGGTGACCGCCGCGTTGCTGATCAATACCTGTGCGTTCAGCATGTCACCCGGAATTTTAACCGTTGTGGCCCGTGGATAAAAGTTATTTAAGACGAGTAGTTTCTGTTGACCGAGCGTCCGCCAGTAACCGAAGACCTGGTCGTCATCGAGCCGCCACGTCTGGTAGTCACCGTCGCTGATAATCGGCATCGTTTTGCGGAGCTTGATCAGTTGTTGGTAATAATTGAAAATCTCGCCGTGCTTGAGTTCGGCTTCAACGTTGATTTTCGCTTGGTTAGTTGGTTTCAACCACGGCGTCCCGGTGGTAAAACCGGCCGTGGCGCTACCATTCCACTGCATCGGGGTCCGGCTGTTATCGCGGGCCTTACTTTTCACGATTTCAAAGGCGGCGGCCGGGCTCAAGCCCGTTTTAATCAAGTGGTCGTAAGCGTTACGGGCTTCGATGTCCACGTAGTCGGCCATCGATTGGTAATCCGGATCGGTCATGCCGATTTCTTCACCCATGTAGATGAACGGCGTCCCCCGCATCAGGTGAATGACGGTCGCTAAGAGTTGGGCCGAACGAACCCGGTAATGGTCCGGATCGCCGAAACGGTTGATGGCCCGCGGCTGGTCATGGTTATTCCAGAACAACGCTTGCCAACCGTGGCCGTCGTTCATGCCGACCGCCCATTCGTCTAATAAGTGCTTCAACTTATCGAAGTCGAACGGCACTTTCGACCACTTTTCGCCGTGATCGTAGTCGGTCTTTAAGTGGTGGAAGTTAAAGACCATCGACAGTTCGTGATTGTCGGGCACGGTATAGCCGATACTGTTCGGAATCGTCGTGGATGACATTTCACCAACCGTTACACTGTTGGCTTCCTGACCAAAACTGGCCGCGTTTAGTTCCTTCAAATAATCGTGAACGACCGGGGTATCGGTGTAGAGCATCTTCTCGTTGGCCCCCGGCTGAACGTCGATTAACGCTTCGGCTTTACCAGTCACGTTGATAACGTCGAAGCGGAACCCGTGAACCCCCTTTTGCCGCCAGAAGTTCACCACGTCGGCACAGGCCTTGCGCACTTCGGGATTGTGCCAATCCAGGTCAGCCTGCGTCGGGTCGTATAAGTGCATGTAGTACAACCCGGTGTTGCCGAACGGCGCCCACGCCGGCCCACCAAACTTGGACTGCCAGTTAGTCGGTAAGCTACCATCCGCTTTTGGTGACCGAATATAATAAAATTTTTGGTACTTCTCGTCACCGGCCAACGCTTTTTGGAACCATTCGTGTTGAATCGAGGTGTGGTTGAGCACCATGTCGAGCATGACGCCGATACCAGCCGCTTTCAACTTCGCAACCAATTCCTCAAAATCAGCCATCGTCCCGAACATCGGGTCGATCCGGTAATAATCCGCAATATCGTAACCGTTGTCATTTTGGGGTGAAACAAAAAACGGGTTAAACCAGATCATGTCGATGTTTAAGCGCTTTAAATACGGGATCTCTGAAATGATTCCGCGCAAATCGCCAATGCCGTCCCCGTTACTATCCTTGAACGACTTCGGGTAAATCTGGTAAATCACTTGTTTCGATAATTCAGTCATGAGCGACTCCTTTCGTGTTAAAACGGTTGTGGTTGCCGGCGGGCAAAGTCCCGGAAACGGAATTTATCCGCGCGGTGTCGTGATTCCGTATACTGAAACGCACGGGCGTCTTCTAAGCTGGTCACACTTCGCACGACTGCGATCCACATACTGTCATCAACGTGCAAGCGTTCGCGGTCTTCGGCCGTCGCCGGTTCCATCGTAATTTCCTTAGTGGCATAACTAATCGCTAACCCGAGTTCCTGTTCAAAGTAGGCGTACAACGAATCTTCAGCGGCTCGCCGCGGTAAGTTCGGGACGACCGACTTCAAAATGTAGTCCTTGTCGATAATGTCCGGCTCACCGTTCAGGACCCGGACCCGCTTAATCGCCGTAACCGGTACCGTCGTCTGCTCGCCACCCAGGCTTGCAAACGACCCGTACGGCAGGCTGGCTTGTGGCTCGAATTCGTAAACGATGTTGGTCGTCGTAACGTTCAATTTATGGGCCAGCTCCTTATAACTCACGATACCCGATACTGGGAACGCGTACTGGCGGTGTTCGATGACCAGCGACCCCTTCCCGCGAATTTTTTGAATATAACCGTTGTCGGCCAATCCGGCTAAGGCCTTGCGTCCGGTCTCACGCGAGATACCGTAAAGTGCACAAAGCTGGTTTTCGCTTGGCAAATACGTCCCAAGTTTGTAAACTTCTTGATCAATTTTTTGCTTTAAATCGTCGTACACTAACGCAGACTTGTTAAGCATCCAAGCAACCCCTTTCTGTTAACGTTTTCAAAAATGATAATAAACTTGTTTAGATAAGCTGTCAACGCTTAACGATTAATATTTTTAAAATGCTGATATATCAACGTTTATACGGTTAATTAACTTATATTTTTAAGCCGTACAAGCTGTATGAGATGTCTATACATGTTTCAAAAGCCGTAAAAAAGCGTCCGGTTTTATCCGGACGCTTAGTGTATCAAGGTTAACTAATTTTAATGGTTGGTACTGAAACTAGCCGAATCAATCGTGGCAGCCTCATCAGCGGCGGCCTGTTCCTGTGCAATCAGCCGCGCACGCTCACGTTTATTATACCAAGGTGAGACGGTGAAGGCTAGGATATCGTTGATCAAGTAGATCGAACTATTAATAAACATTGCCAGCGTTGCCGAACCCTGCCGGAACGAAATGAACCACAAAACCATTTGTGCCAATCCAGAAGCGACCCACCAGAAATACTGGTTGTTGTACCGCAAGAAGCAGATTACACCGGCAGTTAAGCAAATGGCGAAGCTAATCGCATCGACCCACGGCCGCGGGTCATCGGTCAAAGCACCAATCAGGTAACCGGAGATTCCGTAAACCACGATGGTAGCAACAATCGCGATGATCCAGGTCCGCCCGGTAAATTTCCGAATCTTGGAAACCATGTTAACGTTCCAACCGGCACTCAGCAAGACCGGGATATCCAGCGTAACCACGTAAGCTAACTGTTCACCGATACTCAGGTAGTTCTTAGCTGAGAAGCCAACCACGATGAAGCAGGCCGCTGAAATCAACCCTAACCAGCCGTTGACCGATTTCGCCGCGTTGATGGCTAACACGCAAAGAACCCCCAAAGTGGTTCCGATAAATGTTAGAATGGATAACGTTGTAATTGGGGCGTTGACTAAAGTCATCACCTGACAACCCAAACTAAAGAAGAATAAGTAGTAATTTTGTTGTGGCCAACCTTTCAATTGGTGCGATAAGAATTTCAAATAGTGAGTCAAAATCAAGTTCCTCTTTCCGTGAAAAAATTGCGGTTGTCGCTGTTTAGTTGGCCAACTATCACAGTACACTACCATATGTAGTGGTTCCGTTCGAAACAACACTATATATTGTATCATTATCTTTGACGATGAAAAGCCTTATTTTTTCAAATCAGGGGAGCAGACCGCTTCCCCGACCGGAAGAATCCCCGCCAAGCGGGTCTTTTTGCGCTTGTTATTTTTTTTGACTTTTTTTCATTGAAAAAGTGGCCGTTTGGTTAACTAGTGTCCGCTAACAAGCGCGCGCCACCGGACAACCAACCGCTTTCAGGCAAGCGATTTTGTCGCCCGTTAATGGTTGCTGTATACTAGTAGTGGACATTTTTGAACAACAATATATTTAATATTTTTTGGAGGCTCACATGATAACGCTTAAATCAGATCGTGAGATTCAAGGGATGCAAGAAGCCAGCGACATTATGGTTGGTCTCTTCCACGCCCTAGAAGATTACATTAAACCCGGGATTACGACTTGGGACGTTGACCATTTCGCGTACGAATACATCACCGACCACGACGCCACCCCTGGTGAATTGAACTTTGAAGGTTATAAATACTCAACCTGCGTCAGTGTTAACGACATGATTTGCCACGGTTGCCCAAGCAAGGACATTCTGGTCAAGGACGGCGACTTACTGAAAGTCGATACGGTCATTAATTACCACGGTTACCTGAGTGATTCCTGCCACGCCTTCGTGGCCGGCACCCCGTCACCAGAAGTTAAGAAGTTGATGGACGTGACGCTGAAGTCACTCTACCTCGGAATCGACCAAGCCGTTGTCGGCAACCGGATCGGTGACATTGGCTGGGCCATTCAAAATTACGCCGAAAACGAAATGGGTTACGGCGTCGTGCGCGAATACATCGGTCACGGCATTGGCCCGACGATGCACGAAAAGCCCGACGTTCCCCATTACGGTGAAGCGGGTCACGGCACCCGTTTAAAGGCCGGCATGACCATCACCATCGAACCCATGGTCAACATTGGCGACTGGCGTTCCGGTGAAACCGCCGATGACGGTTGGACGGTGCGGACGCTTGATGGTAGCTTAAGCTGCCAATACGAACACACCATCGTCATTACCAACGACGGTCCTAAGATCTTATCCTCTTTCGACCACGACATGGACGCAAAGTACCTCTGGAAAAAATAATGATTGTGTAAAAAACGGACGCCCCGGTCAATGACCAGGACGTCCGTTTTAAGTTGGCACGTCTTAATTAGTTAATAAATTTAGCAGCAAATTCGCTGAACTGCTTACCAGCCCCTGCCAAGAATGATTGGGTACTTTCATTGGTAATCTTGCCCGTTTCATCCGCTAACTTATCGGTGTTAGCAATGTAGAGTTCTGGTTGTTGCATCGTTGGCATGTCTAAGAAGACCAGGGATTGCCGTAAAACGTGGTTGGCAAGCACACCGGAAATGCCCGAAATCGATTGTGACGCAACCAGGGCCGGCTTCCCACCCCAAACGCTTTGACCCCAAGGACGTGACGCAACGTCGAGGGCGTTCTTCAGTGCGGCCGGAATGCTACGATTATGTTCCGGAGTGACAAAAATAATTGCGTCTTGTTCGGCAACGGCCTTCCGGAAAGTCGTGTACGCGGCCGGCGAGTTTTCATCAAGATCTTGGTTATAAAGCGGTAAATCAGCGATGTTCAAGTACGTCACGTCCGCGTCAGCTGGCAAACCAGCAACGATCGCATCAGCCACCCCTTTAGAATAAGAATTTTTACGAATAGAACCTACAATTACACCATATTTTGTCATCGTTTTAACAATCCTTTCAAAATCAATATTATCATCTACTTACTAATAGTAAGTATACCAAACAATCGTTAAAGCGCAATCATAATGACTTGAAATACTAAAATAATCGGGTAACCATTGATCCTACAAGGATTACGGGTTGTCCAAAAAGTCTTGGTAATCTACCTCGACTTGTTGCACGTAGGCGGCCGCCCACTTAGCCATCGCCTCATCAAACTTGGTTGAGTGCCCCACGTAACCGCGAATCATCGCAGCGGTCGGGCTTTGAGCGTGGGCCTTGGCTAGAATCATCGCGCAGGTCGTCACGTAGGCTGAGAACTGCCCCCAGTCGAGGGTCGTCATATCGATTGATTCCTTCATATCGCGGAACTGCCGGACGTAAAAGCTCTTATTTTGCATCTGGAAGTAACCCAAAAAGACGTCCGACGTGGCTTGTAAGATGCGCTGGGCACTCACGATCCGTTGCCCTTCGGAGAGCTCGAGTGCGGCCGTCAGTGGTTGCCGAGACTGACTACCGACTTTCCGGGTGGGTAGGGCTTCCTTAATTTGCAAAACCATGTGGCTACCATCGGTACTCGTCAGTAAAACTAAGTAACACAGTGACCCGAAACTCCCGACCCCGACACTGTGCCGAATAATATCGGTCACCTCGTATTGCGATAACAAGAGCGCAACGTCGGTACGAACGTTGAGTAGGTATTCCTTGATGCCGTCCTTAATGGCGCGGGTCGTTGCGGCGTCGACGTGCACCGAACGTGGCGGGTTATCTTTAAATTGCCGTTCCCCACGACTATTGGTGACCGTAAACTTACGCACGACCTGTTCCGAATTGCGCTTTTGCGCCTTCTTAACCAAGTCAGCAATAAAGTCGACGGTTTCCGGCGTATCCCCACCGAAATTCAAGACGGCCTGCACTTCGTTATCGCGGTAAAAGCGGTCCAGCGTCGTTTGGTCGAACATCTGTGCCAAGGCTTCACGGTAACTCGCACTGGCCGTTCGTACCAGCTTATCCACCTTTTTCGGTTTGAAGCCAACGTCGCGGGCCGCCAAAATAATGCTGACTAACAAGCGGCGCAAATCCCATTCAAACGGGTGGATACCCGCTTCATCAAAATCGTTCAGGTCAAAGACCAAGCGGCGTTCAGGCGAGGCGTAGAAGCCAAAGTTACCAACGTGCGCATCACCACAAACCACGGCGGGGATATCGCTAGTCCGCTGATAGTCCAAATCATCGTCCATCAATTCAACCGACCCCCGGAAAAAAGCGAAGGCCGAGGCCGCCATCCGCTCGCGCCGTAACGGTAAGAGCTCCGGTACCAGCATGGCCCGTACCCGCCGCAAGTAGTCGCCCGCGTTTCTGTCGACCGGAATAAACGTCCCGAGTTGTTCAAACGACGTTTTTTGTCGGCGCGCCTTACCGAGTGCAATTAATTCGGCAACCGTATGCCGTTGTCGAATATGTGTTAAATCAAGTGGTGGCATAAAATCAATCCCTCTTTATAAACTTACCCCCATTATAGCGGGTTTACTTTGAAAAGCGAAAGCGGAACCAACCGCGTTGTTTCAGAAAGCTTGGAAATATAGTTGACGCACTCAGCGATTTCACCTACAATTTAATTAAAAAAGCGCTTACTTTGCTTGAGGAGGTTCTACGTTATGGCAAATTCAGAAAAGACACTCGTTCTTGTTAAACCAGATGGCGTTGCGGAAGGTCACATTGGTAACATCATTTCGCGACTCGAACGCAAAGGGTTCCAAATTTCAGCACTCAAAGTTGTGAAAGCAACCAAGGAGCAGCTCGAAGCTCACTATAATGAACAAGTCGAGAAACCCTACTTCAACGAAATCGCAACGTACATGATGGAAGGGCCGTTAGTAGCAATCATCGTTAGTGGGACCAACGTCGTTAAAGCCGTGCACCGCTTAGCCGGCAATACCCGGCCAGCCGACGCGCTACCGGGAACGATTCGCGGCGACTTTGCCCACGATTACGCGGACGGGATCTTACGGAACATCGTTCATACCTCTGATAGTCGTGAGAACGCCCACCACGAGATTGCCATCTGGTTCCCAGAACTGGCGGTTTCGTCGCGGAAACCTTTAAAGCCGCAAAAAAATTAATCGTAACTTGAGCGCGCGTTTCAAAAGACGACTAGCTGGTGCGCATTAACACCGGCTAACTTTGGCCGTCCGTTTGGTTGATTATCATATGGAAACGAAAGTAGGTGCTTGCCCGCACCTACTTTTTTATTCCACCAGGTACGCGTTGTTAGGCAATTAAACAAAGCTAACCGGTAAGGTGACCCAATTAACGCACCCAATCCGTCGATATTTTCGCACAAACCACTTCCAACCAGTATGCTGGAGCTATCAATAAAGGTTGGGGGACTTTTAATGAACTTAGTTGTGGGACCTTATTTACGGCGTAATTCGATGCACGCATCCAAATTTTCAATGTACACCGCGCTAAAGCGCATCGATCAGTGTTTGCAATTGATTAAAAAGACTGGGGCAATTGGACTGACCGACTCGACCGCGGCACTGGGCCTAAACTTGACGCATTTAACCGGCGCCAGCGTAATCGTCACCAACGGCGCGCATAGTTTCAACGTGATCGTCCAAAATCACGATAAAACCATCACACTAACTGGCTGTCTCATTCAAGATACCTTTCATAATATCGTTAACCCGTTAAATCCGAGTTATTTAATTTCACTGAACCGGCAATTAATTTCATCCAGCGACGACTTGATTGAAACGATCTACGACTACCTGTAAGACCTAATAAAGAACGACCGCTTGGAAGGCTTTCTTCTAAGCGGTCATTCTTTATTATTGTGTATTCAGTCTAACGAAAAACGGCGACCGGTTCCGTCAACATGTTTTGCACTGCTTGAATCCGTTGGTGTGCTTGTGGCGTTTTCGGCGTGATTGTTTCAGCCGGGTTCACCACGTAAACGCGTGGCTGTGCCGGTTTCGGCGCGTGTAGCGATTCGAAAATCAGCAATCCACCAAAGGCGACGATCCCCAGTCGTAGCGCCCAAATCAATTTATTCATAAGCGTCCCCCCTCAGACGATTAAAACGTAAGTCTAATGTACCACGGCGTTACCCATTTATATCCATACGACCACTCCGTTTTAATTATTAATAATTTTTCCGTCCAAACTTGCTTATATTCACCCGTTTTAACCCAAAATTTTTAATAGACTTTAATTTGACAGATGTTAACATTTATTACAAAAATAAATTACATAATAAAAGGACCTACGTTACTAGGTCCTCCTTGGCTAGCGTCTATTCTGTTGCCGTTACTTCGGCTAATTTTTGATTCAAGTACTTTTTCAACGCCGCTTGCGGGTGAAAGCCAACCACCTTTTCCGCCGGTTGACCATTTTTGAAAATGACCAACGCCGGAATGCTCATAATTTCAAAGCGCTCCGCAACAGCCTGGTACTGATCAACGTCGAGTGACGCGAACTTGATCTGACCGTCGTAGGCTTCGTCTAAGGCTTCTAACACTGGTGTCTGCATCTTACACGGCCCACACCAGTCCGCCCAAAAATCAACCACGGTCAGGGCCTGACCGGCCGCAACGGTGTCAAAAGTCGTTTCGTTTACTGGTTCAATCATAATGCGTACTGCCTCAATTCTATTAAGATTACGCTTTATGATAGCATGTTTTAAGCCGGCGACCGGCTTAAAAGTTCGTTACCAAACGCATATTAGTTCCACCGCAGCCCTCAATTCGCTATAATAGCGTTATAGAAACGATATACGAAGGGAGTTTTTCTTATGGCAACCACTAAAGACCACCCGTTAGTCGCCTCAGCCGCGGCTAAGCAGCTCGGCATCAAGGCCGTCACGTTACGTAAGTACAGCACGATGGTTGAAAAGCAACTCGCTGACGAGACCCGCTTTCGTGACACCGACAACGGCCACCGTCAGTATAGCACCGCCGACTTGGCCACTTTCCAAGCGGCCATCGACTTGTCCGAGCAAGGGGTCGCCCTGGCCGAAGCGTTGGCCCGGACGTTCGGGACGAAGCAGCCCGCCATTACGGTCACCGTTCCGGTGAAGCCCCAGCCTAAAACAGCTACGACCAGTTCCACGCCGGCAACACCAGCTCCGGGACCCAGCAACGCCGAGTTAGCCCGGCAACAGGACATTATCATCCGGCGCCTAGACTCACTTAATACACGGCTTAATCAAGTACTGGCTCAATTGGACCGGCAGGACGAACGCGCTCAGCAGCAAGCAGCAAAGCCCTGGTGGCAATTTTGGAACAAATAACCCGTTAATCACAAAAATACCGAATCAACTATGGCGGTTTGTTGATCCGGTATTTTTTATTGATTTTTATTTAACGGCAGCTAAATGTTTTTCGTAAGCAGCCTTAATTTCGTTGATCAAGTCCGCGTCTTCCAAGTTGGTCGTTTCACGGATAACTTGTTCGATCGGTTCGTCTTTCAACATTTGTTGTAACTTAACGCTTTCGCTGTCGTTCGGGAAGTTAAAGAAGAACATTTCCCCAACAGTATCAACTAACGCGCTGTAACTACGCCCACGTTCCTTCAATTCGCGAATTGGGCGAATGAACCGTTCGTCAAAGCCTAACTTCCGAATTGGCGTCCGACCAACCCGTTCGATATCATCAGAGATATACGGGTTTTCAAAACGGCTTAAAATCTTCTTTTGGTAAGCGTGGTGAACTTCAGGATCAAAGCCCCACTTCTGAATCAGTAAGTCCCCGGTTTCGCCTAAGACGCGCTTAGCTTGGTCGACAACGCTATCGTCCTTAACGGCTTCACCGATGGTCTTGTAGCCCTTGATGTTACCAGTGTAAGCAACGGTTGCGTGGCCGGTGTTAACGGAGAATAACTTCCGTTCAATGTATGGTTCCAAGTCGTCCGCGTAGTCGACACCCTTCAATTGGATCTTCGGGTTCTTCATTTGGGACTTGTCAACGACCCATTCCTTGAATGGTTCGACGGAAACGAACAGGGGATCGTCGTGTTTTTGAAGCGGCACGATCCGGTCAACGGCGGCGTTTGGGAAACCGGCATTTTCGTCAGCCCAAGCCTGTTCACTGTCGTCCAATGATTCATAAACGGACTTCTTTAATGATTGACTCCCACCGATCATGTTTTCGCAAGCAATGATGTCGATTGGTGTCGTGTTGTTGTTCGCATGCCGTAACTTTAACCCGTCGGCAATCAGTGGCGCGATGAACTTCAAAATCTTAGGTCCGATCGCGGTCGTGACCATGTCAGCTTTGGCAATTTCTTCGGCAACTGCTTTCGGATCCTTGCCGTTGTTAATGCCCTTAACGTCGTGAACTTCAATATGCTTTTGACCTTCTGCAGCCAATTCAATGGTGTACTCATTGCGTTTATTTAATTCATCAATCAAGGTTTCGTTAACATCAACGAAGGTAATCTTGAAGCCGTTGTCAGCCAAGGTTTCGCCAATAAAACCCCGACCAATATTACCTGCACCAAAATGTACGTCTAACATTCTAATCAACTTCCTTTAATAGATTTATGATTTCATCTTCAGATTGAGCGTCCGCTAATTTCGCCACGTTGGTGACATCGCTGCAGTATACAGCAATCTGAGATAAAAGGTTCAAGTGTTCGCCGTTCAACCCGGCAATACCGAAGATAACCGTGACGGTCTTGTCATCGTCGTCATTGCCAGGGTCGCCCCAGCTAACACCCGTTGGGACTTGGACCACGGAGATCCCAGTCTTCTTGATGTACTTCATGCCATCTTGCGTACCGTGCGGGATGGCAATGAAGTTACCCATATAAACGGAGACATCCTTGTTCCGCGCTTGCATCGCGTCAATGTATTCCGGCCCGACACAGCCGCCATCAACCAATAATTGACCGGCTAAGCGGATGCCTTCTTCTTGCGTGGCCACTTGGCGGTCCAACGCAATCATTTTCTTATCTAAAGCTTCCATTCTGTTCACCTACTCTATTTCGTTAGTTCGTTTAAAAATGCCTTGCTAATTAACTGATATAGTTGTTGGCGATTACCGGTCATAAAGGTTTGGGTATTGCTCAAACTCTCGATGACTAACGCGCTCAACTTACCCATCAACCGATTTTCAAAATCGCTGATGCTTTCCGGACCAAGCATTAAGACGATCCGTTGTAACCGAATTTCGCTATCATCCATACTCTTAAAGGTGATTGGCTGATCCAGCTCAAAGATGGCACAGTACGGAGCGCTGACCTGTTGACTTAACGTGTGGACTAACGCCAAGTTGGTGTTGGGGATACCAACTGGCGCCAGGCTCAAGCGGTGTAACAACCGCCCCGCGACTTCTAGGGGATCGTGAACAATTTCAGAATCGATGTGCTTAGTGACTTTCACGAGTGTTTCGGCCACCGTGTCGTCACCGTTACGAATCGGGACGATCGTAAATCGATTCAAAATTTGTTTGGCGGTTGTCATCCGCTGATAAACCTTGTCAAAGTCAAGTCCGGTCGAACTCGGCGTAACTGCATCCGTGTCAACCCGTTGCGTACTCGGAAAATACTGGTGAATGTAATCGCGTAAAGCACTCACTTCGTTTTCCAACAACAACGGACTAACAACGCGGTAATTCAGCTTAAATCCTGGTAACGCCGTCGTTGAGAGAATCATGTCGAAATCTTGCAGGTTAATGTGACCTAAGTTGCCAATGCGAGCCACTTTAATCGTGGTGATTTCTGGAATCAGACGCGCCAAGCGGGTTTTTAAAATCCGGGCGGTCGTCATCCCATTCGGGCAAAGAACCAACACCCTTAAGACCTGGTGACTAAGCTGCATTTCGTACGTGCTGGCAAAATGAATTAACAAGTACGTTAGTTCATCCGCCTTAAAATCTTGATCCGGGAAACAGCGGTCAAAACCACGAACCACTGCCGAATATAACTTGGGATACTGCTCGCGAACTTCCTTTAACTCCGGACTTGCGGGTACCGGACCGTTGACCCCGTTGCGTTGCAACGCAATCTGCATGTGGGCCGTTAAGTTATTGAGTAACCGGTCATCGGTCCCAAACGACCATTGAAAGTACTCCGCAACCGCGTCGATGAACTTCTTAACCTGGTAAGTTAATTGCAAGTCGTAATTTGATAATGACGCGTCCTGGTCGATTCTGAAGGTCAGTCCCTTGATCTGTTGGGCCAAGAAATCAATTTCAGCACCGGTAATCGTGGCTTTAACCGACCGCGGTAGCTGGGTCATAATCGCCAGCGCAATCCGCTGGTATTTCAAGAAGTTATCACGGCTAATCCCGCGTAGATAGCTCACCCCGTGACCATTTTGCAACCGCATCACCCCGGTTGTCAGCGTGATGATCAATTGCTGGAGCTGCCCGTCCGGCACCGACGCGAAGTACTTCTTCTTCAGATCCCGAACGGCCCGGTAGCACACGAGCAACGTTGCGGCGTCTAGTAAGTTAAGAAAGTACGACTGTTCGTCAATAGCGGAAACGGCCAATCCCCGTTTTAATTTACCGATCGTTTTGAAAAATTCGTAATCATTAATTTCGTTATTTAAGATGGTGGCAAACAAGTTGCGGATGTTTGCTTCGGTCCCCGCAACTTGAATCCCCCGTGACTTCAAGCGTTCAATCGTCAAGTCGTAATCATCGAACGGCGTCGATAACGCCGTCAGATCATTCGAAATCGTTGCAATACTAACATCAAAATCTAACGCGAGTTCCTTAAGTTTCATTGACTGCCCCGACATTAGCAACCGGCACGCCAACGCGTTTTGGCGCGTCTGTGAATCAAAAGCCGGTGCAATGTCGTGACCCGCGGTAAGTTGGCTTTTAAACGCCGTTAACGCGGCGTCATCACCAACTAAGCGGAAGCGATGGGAAACGTTAACAATTTTCAAATCAGCGTTTTCTAAGACCAGTTCTAAATTATTAAACTCGCGATAAATCGTCCGGCGACTACTACTGAGACCGGTTTCAATCTGACTCATTGAGAGCCCGGTCGGATTTGCAATTAGTAGTTGCAACAACTCGTCTTGACGCTGTGTGAACTTAACCATGGAGCCACCTCATATAAATGGTATTATATTGAATTATTTCAATTCTGATACCATTTTATCATACTTAGGTGAGCTCAATAGGTCATCCGTGACTAGGATCTGGACTTGCGTGTAACGATTACGTAAGTTCTTGGCGGCTTCAGCACTCGAAACAACTAGTAGACTGTTCCGGTCTGATAATTCGTCAATTCCTAAGTTCTTAACGGCGACGTTCTTATTGGCTTTCTTGATCCGGTCCTTCATTAAGGACGTTGCCATGGTAGCCGTACCTAAATGACCATCGTGATGAACAAAGACGATTTCATCAACCACGCTCAGGTTTAAATCGGCAGGTAACGCGCTCGGATCATCAGTTTTAGCTGCTGGCGCTTCCGAAACGGGAGCCGGTTCATCACTGACTTGGTCCCGCGCCTTTAAGTTAACAACGACTTGATCGTACTTCGGACTGCTCAAGAAGTTATCCACGGATAAACGTAAAGCGTGCGGTGCCTTTTGGGCGGCCCGGTCAGCCAATTCATTTTGCGTAATGACTAATAAACCAGATTCATCTTTCAGATTACTAATGGCGGTGTTCGTAACGGACATTTCAATGCCGGCCTTCTTGACCTTGTCACGGAGAAGTGAAGCACCCATTGCGGATGAACCCATCCCAGCGTCACAAGCGAAGATGATGTGATCAACGTCTTTATAAGAAGCAATCACGTCGGCTGGTTCAGCATCGCTGGTTGCGGCTTCGGCACTACCACCGTTCTTCATATCGCTCATCTTACCTTGAGCAGCGGCTAAGTCTTCCGTAGCACCCGACTTGTCACGCTTCAAGATAATGGCAGCGACGATGAATGAAGCTAAGGTTGCTAAGGTAACCCCAATCAACAAGCCGATATAGTTTGACACACTCTTTGGTGACATCAATAGTAATGAAATAATCGAACCAGGTGAAGGCGTCGAACGTAACCCAACGTTTAAGATACTGAACGTTGCGGTCCCGGTGACCCCACCAGCGATAACGGCTAAGAATAAGGCTGGCTTCATTAAAACGTACGGGAAGTAAATTTCGTGAATCCCACCTAAGAAGTGAATGATGATGGCACTTGGTGCGGAAGCCTTAGCGGTACCCTTACCAAAGATAGCAAAGGCAAGTAAGACCCCGAGCCCTGGACCTGGATCCGGTTCAAGTAAGAACAGGATTGATTTCCCAGCATCCGCAGCGGCTTGAATCCCAAGTGGCGTCAAGATACCTTGGTTAATCGCATTGTTTAAGAACAAAATCTTGGCTGGTTCAATGAAGACGTTCGCCAATGGCAACAACTTCATCTTGACAATCCAACCAACACCGGCAGCCATTGCAGCGCTGGCAGCGCTAACAACTGGGCCAATCGCAAAGTAACCAACGATGGCTAACAACATCCCGATGATTCCGGCTGAGAAGTTGTTGACCAACATTTCAAACCCACTCTTGATCTTATCGCTAACGGCGTCGTCCCATTTCTTAATGGCCCAGCCGCCTAAAGGTCCCATAATCATGGCACCGATAAACATTGGAATCGTAGAACCAACGATAACCCCCATCGTGGCAATCGCACCAACGACCCCACCACGATGTCCGGCAATCATATTCCCCCCGGTAAACGCTATCAATAATGGCAATAAGTAATTAACCATCGGCTGGATCATCTTAGCTAAGCCAGCGTTAGGGAACCACCCACCGGCCATGAAGATGGCGGTAATTAACCCCCAAGCAATGAAGGCACCGATGTTCGGCATAACCATGTTACTTAAGGAACTACCGAATTTTTGAACGCGAGCCTTAATGCCCACTTTTTTCTTTGCAGCGGGAGCGCTTGGCGTTGCGTTTGTATTTACATTTTCACTCATGTTTAAAGCTCCTTTCTTCTTTTCAACGTCTCTATCATATCGGCTGCGGAAAACGGTTTCAAGAAGTTCTAGGTAGACCCGTGGCACGATAAGTTGTGCCAAAACTAAACTCATCAATTCACAAGATGGAATTTTGGCACAAGTTAGCTAAAAGCTGATATTTAGGCAATGACAGTGCTGTCATTTTTTATGCATTAGCACAAATATATTTATTTTCACAATTGAAATGGCACAAAAAATCAATTTTTTTCGTTCACCGTCGTCAGAACGAATCGTTAACAATTGAATTTTAAACAATTTGAATAAAAAAAAGAGACTCCTATACTGGAATCATCGAGGGGGAGATTCATTTATGAAGAAAGATTCTGATTGTACTGAAATACTCGTTGGGAAGGCAGCCAGCATGGACGGCTCAACCATCGTCGCCCGCAACGAAGACGGCTACGGCCCGATTAACCCGATCAAGTTCGTGGTTCACGCTGCCCATGATCAGGTTAACGCCACTTACCACTCCGTGACGACCGGCGTGACCGTGCCATTACCCGACCACGCGTACCGTTACACCGCCACCCCACAAGCAGACCAACACGATGGCCAATACGAAGAGGCCGGCATCAACGAATTTAACGTCGGTATGAGTGCCACCGAAACAACCGCCACTAATCCGCGAGTACTCGGTTACGATCCGCTGGTTCACGACGGCATTGACGAAGAAGCCATGGTCACCCTGGTGTTACCGTACATCAAGAGCGCAAAGGAAGGCGTCCAACGACTCGGGGCGCTCCTGGAAAAGTACGGCACTGGTGAGTGCAATAGCATTGCCTTTAATGATCAAAACGAAATCTGGTTATTTGAAACGGCTGGTGGCCATCACTGGGGCGCCGTCCGGGTTCCCGACGACACCTACGCCATCGTGCCTAACCAGACCGTGGTTCAGGAAATGGATTTGAGTGATACCGCCAACTACCTGGGGGCCAGTGACCTCAGTGACTTCGTTGACCGTTACCACTTAAACCCAACTCCCGGCCACTTTAATTTCCGCGAAATTTTTGGTACCCATAGTGAGGCCGACGCCTACTACAACACGCCACGGACCTGGTACGGTCAAAAATTATTCAACCCAGAAATCGACCAACAACCAACCGACCAGGACATGCCGTTATTCCGCCACCCAAGCAAGCAACTAGCCATTGAAGACGTTCAGTTCTTCTTGTCATCGCACTATAACGGCACCGCCTACGATCCGTTCGGCACCTTTGCTTCGGGAACCACCCGTGAACAAAAACGTTACCGTTCGATCGCCATGGACCGTAACCAATGTTCTTCCATTTTGCAAATTCGTAACGACGTGCCAGCCGAACGCGCTGCGATTCAGTGGGTTGCCATGGGCTTCTTCGCCTACGCCCCGTACGTGCCGTTCTTTACTAATATCAACGATACGCCGGCCAACTACCAGAACACGACTAACGCCGTTGACGTTAACAACGTGTACTGGTTATCCAAGACGCTCTCCGTATTGATCGAACCACACTGGCACGACTTTGCCGAAGCGGTCAACGCTTTCCGTGACGGTTGCCAATCATACGCCCGCGGCCGGGTCGCACAAACTGATGCTGCGACCACAGATAAACAAGCCATGACCGCCTTTTTAACGGCGGCAAACGCCGAAACGGCGGGTGAAATTTCGCACCGGACCCACCTACTCTTCGACCAACTCGTCAAGCAGGGCCTGTTACTTTCAAACACAACTTGGGAAAAGGGGCAAAACCTTTAACCAGCAGTGGTGACTAAAAAGGGGCTGTGACATAACTAGCCTCTGTATAAGCAAATAGGACGAGAAACCGAATTTTGGTTTCTCGTCCTATTTGCTTACGCTTTTGATTTTTAAAACTG
>NZ_BJDZ01000022.1 GCF_005405405.1 Lactiplantibacillus plajomi | reverse complement strand
TGCTCTTTTTTTATTTTCTATTATATCAAAAGCAGGTCTGGAAAAATCCGAAGATTTTTCCAGACCTGCTTTGTTTTTAGAGACTTATGTCACAGCCTCGTTTTTGGGTGTCTAAACCAATCAATTAAACTTAAACGTTGATAACCTTGTGTAAAAAGTCCTGTAACCGCGGGCTCTTCGGGTGATCAAACAGGTCATCCGGTTTCCCGCTTTCCTGAATCAACCCGTCAGCCATAAAGACGACCCGGTCAGCCACTTCCTTGGCAAAGCCCATTTCGTGGGTTACCACGATCATCGTCATCCCCTGAGCAGCCAAGTTCTTCATAACGTCCAACACGTCGCCGACCATTTCGGGGTCCAGCGCGGAGGTCGGTTCATCAAACAGCATGATACTCGGGTGCATGGCCAGCGCCCGGGCAATTGCGACCCGTTGCTTCTGCCCACCAGATAACGACTTTGGCATCGCGTCGGCCTTGTCTGACAGCCCAACCGTGGCTAATAAATCAAGCGCCGTCTTTTCCGCGGCTTCCTTTGATTCCTTACCAAGCTGAATCGGTGCCAACGTAATGTTTTGTAAGACGGAGAGGTGTGGAAACAGGTTAAAGTGTTGGAACACCATCCCGATATTTTCGCGCACCAGGTTAATGTTAGTCGCCTTATCCGACAAATCGTAGCCGCTAATAATCACTTGGCCTTGAGTCGGCACTTCCAAGTCGTTTAAGCACCGTAAAAAGGTACTCTTCCCGGAGCCAGACGGCCCAATCATGCAAACAACTTCGTTATCCTGGACTTCAAGGTTCAGCCCTTTCAACACTTCGTTGTTACCGTAACTTTTGTGTAAATCTTTAACCGTTACTTTAGCCATCCTTAGTTAATCCTCCTTTGAACCCAGTTCGATAACCACGTGAGTAAGGTGATGATAATCAAGTAGATCATCGCGATCATTAACCAGATCTTGAACCCTTCAAAGTTACGGGCAATGATCAACGTCCCGGTTTGAGTTAATTCGACAATCCCAATGACGGATAGAATCGAGGTATCCTTCAACGTAATAATGAATTGGTTAATGAACGACGGGATCATAATGCGAATCCCCTGCGGCATAATAACTTTCCGCATTGCGGTCCAGTAAGGCAACCCTAGTGAGCGGGCCGCTTCCATCTGGCCTTCGTCTACGGCCTGGAAGCCCCCCTTCACGAACGCACCGGTATACGCCCCTTCGTTCAACATCAACGTTATCATCCCGGCAATGAAGGCTGGAATCTTAAACCCGTGGCCAATCAAGTCGGGGAACCCGATGTAGATGAAGAAGGCCAGCACCATGAGTGGCATCCCCCGGAAAATGTAAATAATCGTGCTCGAAATTGCGGGACCGACTTTCCCAGGCATCACCCCGAGTACCCCGAGGGCGACCCCCATGATGGTTGCCAAAATAATTGAAATCACGGTCAGTTCAAGGGTCATCCATAGCCCGGTACCGATCGTCCCTAAGTTTTGGGTAAACAAACCGACAAACGTCCGGCTCTTCGCCGTTTCACCGGTCAACGATGATTGACTGGAATTTAAATACTTATTCGTGATTTTCTTATAAGTACCGTCCGCCTTGATGGCTTTTAAGCCGGCGTTGAACTTCTTCAATAATTCGGCGTTCTTACCCTTCTTAACGGCAAAGCCGTAATCACCAGCATCGTATTGTTTAGATACAATCTTTAACGCAATCCCATTTTTGATCCCGTAAGACATAACCGGGTAATCTTCAAAACAGGCGGCTGAGTTACCGACTTTAACGTCGTTATACATATTATTAGAATCATTGAAATACTTAATTTTAAAGCCGTACTTGTTTTGAATCGACTTGGCGTAGCTCGCACCGGCCGTCCCGGTCTTTAATGCGACCGTCTTGCCCTTTAACTGGCTAAACTTCTTAACTTGACTATCCTTAGCGACTGCCATCACAACCCCAGAGGTGTAGTAGGCGTCGGAGAAATCAAAGGTTTTTTGCCGTTCCGGTGTAATGTTCATCCCGGCAATCACTCCGTCAACCTGATTGGCACTTAACTGCTGAACCGCGGCCCCGAAACTAATTGCTTTTAACCTATAATTGAAATTTTCTTTTTTGGCGATTGCCTTTAAAATATCGATATCGATCCCCTTATACTTGCCGCCCTTAGCTTGAAATTCAAACGGCGCAAAGGTGGTATCGGTTGCAATCGTGTACGTTTTTGCCTGTGCGTTACTGCCAATCGCAAACCAGCTTCCGATCGCAGCGAGCAACATGACAACTGCAACTTGCCATTTTTTCATCAATGTGAGACCTCCCAGTTCATTTACCAATTTGGTATGTCATAAAATATAACATAATTCATCGGAGAGAACCAACTCGTCCTGTAATGATATTCTAATTTAAAATTAATGATTACGGTATCATTTTGACTTTACTTAATAAAATTAAGTTATTTTTAGCTGTCAGCAAAGAATCAGAAGAAAACAACGCGGAATGCCATTTTTAAATTTTTTTACAGTAATTAACTAATGATCGGTTATATTTGCTATTTTTATTCACCCATCAAAAAGGACCACCGCCGAAAATTCGGGGTGATCCTTGACCGTCAGCGGGGCTCAATAATGTTTCATGACCCGGTCAATCTGACGTTGTTGTTCACGTTTCTTAATGTCCTGCCGCTTGTCATACTCACGTTTCCCGTGAGCCACGCCAATCAGAACCTTTGCGAACCCGTGCTTCAAATACATCTTTAAGGGGATAATCGTGACCCCCTTAGTCTGCGTTGCCAACCCAAGCTTACTGATTTCTTTCTTATGCAACAGCAGCTTACGGTTACGGAGCGGGTCCACGTTAAAGCGGTTGCCCTCTTTGAACGGACTGATGTGAACGTTTTGCATCCACGCTTCACCGTTACGAATTTGAACGAACCCGTCCTTTAAGTTAACCCGCCGGTCGCGGACGGACTTGATTTCCGTCCCGGTCAACGCAATACCGGCCTCATAAGTGTCCTCGACCGCGTAATCGTGCCGGGCTTTTCGGTTCTGGGCGAGGGCGGTGTCCGGGTGTTTCCCGTGCTTTTTAGCCATTACCGCACATCCCCTATCTGAATAACTTACCGGCGGTGGTCGCCGTTGGACCGCCGATTACTGTTCCGGTTGTTATTATTATTGTTATGATTATTATTACGGTGGTTGTTGTTATTACGGCGGTTACCACCATTGCCGTTACGGTGATCATTATTGTGATTACCACCGTTGCGATTACCGTTGTTATTGCCATTACGCCGGTAATTGCCGTTACCACCGCGCCGGTTATTACCACGATAATTATCGTGATGTTCCCGTTTTGGTAGTAGGTCGGTCTTCGGCGCGTCTTCTGGATTCAACAACTTAAAGTCAATTTCCCGTTGATCCTTATCGACCCGCATCAGTTCAACCTTGACCGGCTGACCGATTCTAAAGGTCCGTTTCGTCTTGCGACCGACTAACGCCAATTGCTTTTCAACGTATTCGTAGTAATCGTCATCCATCACACTGATATGCACAAGTCCTTCGACCGTGTTTTCCAGCTCAACGAACAACCCGAACTTCATAACGGAATCAATCACCGCATCAAAATGTTCACCAACGTGGTCAGCCATGTATTCGGCCTTCTTCATCGAATCCACGTCGCGTTCGGTATCAATACCGCGCCGTTCGTGATCAGAAGTCGTTTCGGCAATTGACGGTAAGTCGTCACGATACTTCGCCCGCGCTTCTTCACCGGTGCCGTTTTCAGCGTAGTGCCGAATCAAGCGGTGAACCATCATGTCCGGGTAACGCCGAATCGGTGACGTAAAGTGGGTGTAATAAGGGGCTGCCAACCCAAAGTGGCCTAACGATTGATCCGCGTAATGGGCCTGCTTCATACTCCGCAGCATCATCACGGAAACCATGGCTTCTTCCGGCTTGCCGGCAACCTTCTTCAACACGTCCTGCAACATCTTCGGCTTAACGTCCTTTGAGGAACCGGTAACGTTCACTCCGAAAGTCGTCACGAACTCGAAAAAGCTCAACATCCGGTCGCTATCCGGAGTTTCGTGGACCCGGTAGATAAACGGTACTTTCAATAAGCTATAATGCTTAGCGACCGTTTCGTTAGCGGCTAACATGAAACTTTCAATCATCCGTTCCGCTAATCCCCGCACCCGCAACTGAATGTCGATCGGGTGGCCTGTTTCATCCACGATAATCTTGGCTTCGTTATCGTCAAAGTCAATTGCGCCACGGTGCCGCCGGTGCTTGTAGAGAATCCGGTGTAGGTCGCCCATAACGTCGAACATGTCGACCAAGTCCGCGTACTTTTCTCGGGTCTTAGGATCGTGGGCTTCCAGAATTTGGTTCACTGCGTCGTAGGTCATCCGCGCGTGCGACTTGATCACACTTTGGAAAATCTTATGGTTGACGATTTCCCCTGCCGGCGTAATTTCCATTTCGCAACTCATCGCCAACCGTTCCACGTCCGGATTCAACGAACAAATGCCGTTCGATAACCGGCGCGGTAGCATTGGAATCACGCGGTCGGTCAAGTAAACCGACGTCCCGCGCTTATACGCTTCGCGGTCCAAATCAGAGTTTTCGGTAACGTAGTGGCTCACATCAGCAATGTGCACCCCTAAGTGGTAGTTCCCGTTGTCGAGCTTCCAAGCCACGACCGCGTCATCCAAGTCTTTGGATTCAGCGCCGTCAATCGTGACCAGCGGTTGGTCGGTAATGTCTACCCGGCCTTCCTTTTCCGCGTCGGTGACGTAGTCCGGAATTCGGTTTGCCTGGTCGGTGACTTCTTCAGGGAAAACGGATGGGACTTCGTGTTGGTAGACCACTTGCAAAACGTCCATACCGGGGTCGTCAACGCTCCCGATAACCTGCTTAGCAATCCCAACGATGCGGGTCGGGTGTTGGGCGTCCGGGTAGGCGGCAACTTCCGCAATCACCACTTCGCCCTCGGTCGGGTGAATCCCCTGGTCGGTTACGAATAATTGGTACTTTGAAAGTTTCTTTTCTTTAATTTCGACCGTTCCGATAAAGCCCGCGGTATCCGTTGAAGGCGTAAACGCCCCAACGATTTGCGAGTAATTCCGCTTAACGATCCGCGTAATTTTTCCTTCCGGACCGCGGTCGGAACCGGGCCGCGCCGGTCGAATGATCTGAACTTCCACGTCGTCACCAGTAAAAGCGAACATCGTGTTGTCCGGGTTAATATAAATATCGGGCAGGTCGGGATCGTAGCGCACGAAACCAAAGCCCTTGTCGTTACCATGGAAGGAGCCTTCCACCGTTTTAGTTTCCTGCACGATCTTAAAATGGTCGTGGTCATCGGTACTAACTAACTTTTTACGTTCCATATTTGCGAGTTCCTTGACTAAGAAAGTAAAGGCGGTCGCGCCGGTATAGTGAAGTTCATCAGTTAACTGCTCAACACTATAACTGCGGTCGGGATGCGCCTGCAGAAAAGTCAGGATTTGTTCTTGTAAGTTTGTTTCTGACATTATTTACCTCATTTGTTAAATATAGTTTTTAAATACGTTAAGACATCTTGTTCCAACTGAACGTGTGCGTCGTTGACCGTGATTACGTGGCCGCTATCCGGGTACCAGTGAAAGTCGACCGGTACCCCTAACTTAATCAAGCGGGTTCGTAACGTCTGGGCAACGTTGGCATCAATCAGCTCATCACGGCCACCCTGGCCGATAAAAAACGGACGTTGAAGCCGATTAAGCTTCAATGCCACCTCGTTCGTGGTATACGCATCAATCGCCCGTAACTGCTGTTCAACTTGCGCCGGCAGCGTCGCTAGGACCCGGTGCTGTTCATCAGCTGCCAGCGGTCCCCTGGCCAACTGTGCCCGACTGCGTGTTAAGAACATCTTCGCCACGTGACTTTTATCGCCCGCTAGGACCGGTGAACTAAACGTCCCACCGCCTAACAGTTCCGGGTCACGCTCTAAAGCTGCCGTGGCGAAAATACCGCCGAGCGACAAGCCAAAGATACTAATTTTAGTATAGCCTTTTTGCCGCATAAATGATATTGCCCGTGCCGTATCCTGCCACCATTTTTCTGGGGAGCCCTGGGTCAGCACGTCACGCGGATCATCAGTCGCGTGGCCACTAAACTGGGGGGCGTAAACCGTGTAGTTTTCGCGTTCCAAGGCCCGCCCCAACATCCGAACATCATTGGCACTCCCCGTATAGGCGTGCAACAAAATGACCGCACAGTCGCCATGTTCAAATAAGAACGGTTCCGGTCGTTTTAACACACTAGCACCTGCCTTAAAAAAAAGCCTCCTGAAATCACAGGAGGACGGTCGATTACTTCGATGAATACCACGCTAAAGCCAACGCCAGTACGAAGAACGCAAGTCCCAGTACGACGGTCACTTTTTGCATAAAGGCTTCAAATCCCCGCGGCTTTTGCTTGGCGAACAAGTCGTCAGCACCACCGGTCAATGAAGACATGGCATCATTAGTTTTGGATGGTTGCATCATTACCGCAATGATAATCAGTACGGAAACAATCAATATTAACGTCATCAGTAGATTATACAATAAAAGTGCCTCCTAAAAGAGTCCGCTATGTCTATAACAATTTAACATATTTAGCGCCAGTTTTCCAGCCCTAGCCGTAATTCCTTCGTTTGTCAAGCACTCACGGCGTCGCCGCCGTTAATTGCTCAATTTGACGACGAACCCAGGCGCGGTTAGCATGATCAGTCAGGATAATCAAGGTATCACCGGCCCGCATCAGCGTATCGCCGTGTGGAATCACTTGTCGTTCACCACGGCAAATCGCAATTAGTAACGATTCACTCGGCCACTTGAAATCGCGGACTTGGTGGTCTTCAAGTTGTGACCCTTCAAAAACCGGTACTTCCAAGCGGTCCTGAACACCGGTATGTTCTGGTAATCGCGGCCGGATCAGTTTTTCCAGCAGTGCCTCGTAAATCGGGGCCCCTCCCAACAAGTCAACGACCAGAAAGGCGGTCATCGACACGACCGCGAGTGGCATCAAGTGGTGCAAGGTCCCGACCATTTCAGTAATCAGTAAAATTGCCGTAAACGGCGCCTTACCGATACCGGCAAAGTAACCCGCCATTGCAAAAATAATAAAATTAGCAACGAAGTGCGCTGGCATCCAGCCTAAGTTAACCATCGCCTGAGCGTAAATGGCGCCTAACACGGCCCCCAGCGATAGAATTGGCAGGAAAATTCCTCCGGGGAGCCCCGACCCGTAAGAAACGGTCGAGAACACGAACCGGATGATAAAAATACCAATTAAAACTAATAGTGCGGGCGTCACGGCGGCTAGGTCCAAAATAACGCCATTACCACCACCGAGTAGTTGTGGCCACTTTAAACCTAGCGGAATAACTAATAGAAACGGGACTAACCCGTTTAACCAACTCGGTAGCCGGAGTTTCGCGTACCAATTTGGCATCGTCAACGTCACGTTTTGATACAGGTAACCAAACACGCCGAGGAAGATTCCGAGTCCAATTAAGTTACCGTACTGACTTAGCGGTAAATTTTCCGTGTACGGAATATGTAGGACCGGCACCAGCCCAAAAAAGTTTAACGAAATAAAATTGCTGGCAATCGCACTGGCTAACGCCGTGGTCCAGATAATCGGTGAAAAATTATGATAAACTTCTTCCAAAATAAATAACGTGCTGGCAATTGGTGCGTTAAACGCGGCCGACAACCCGGCCGCGGCGCCCCCGGCAATCAACGAACGCCGGTCGGCACCCGTCCGGCGCAGCTTTTCGGCCACACCCTGACCAATGGTGGCGCCAAGTTGAATCGACGGTCCTTCACGGCCTAAAAACAGGCCGGAGCCAATGCCCAAAATGCCGCCAACGAACTTGCGCCACAGGACCGGCCACCAGGCGTAATCCAGCTCACCTGCCAGCTGGCCCTCAACTTGCGGAATCCCGGAACCCTTAATATCCGGTGACTGTTTCACTAAGTAACCGACAAACACCGCAATGGCAACGCTCGCCAGTACCCACAAAATCAGCCAAACCGGTTGGGCCCGCATCCCAACGTAGGCCCACTGAACAAACTTTAGCCCGTACTGAATACAAAAGCGAAAAATACTAACGACCACGCCGGCAATTAGCCCGACGAGTAAGCCGCGCCCGATTGCGCCCAAACGAGTCAAATCGAGGTGTCGTTTTCGTTTAGTTATCTGACTCTGCAACGCCTTAATCCTCCTTATTTCCGATAATCGTGGTTAAGCGTGCCCGGAGTGCGGCAACCGTTGTCACCGGCGCTCCCGCCATAACCCGCGTCACCCACTGAGGACCATCTGAACGAACCAACAACCCCTTTAGCAATGCCGTTGTTAGATCACTTTCAGCGAGGGTCGCACTTAACCCGGCCATAAAATCCGCATCGCCAGCAAAGGCGTCCAGCACGACCGGCACTAGCTCAGTTTCCTTAGCCGCCCGCTGCGCATCCGTAAAGTGACAAAAACCCACCTGCCCGCTCGTAACGACCAGGTTAGTGCCGTTCAGCTGGCCGTGAACGAAAGCATCGTTAGCGACCGGCTGAGTCCGTAAGAAGTCGGTGCGGTCCGCCATAAATTGGTCACCAAATTGGTGCCAATCGCCAGTATCCGCTGCGGCCACGACTTGTCGAAACGGTGCAACCGGCTGGTTCAGTTGGTTGAGGGCCGTCCCAATTTGCCGTCCTAACGTTGACTTGGCTAACGGTTCCGCCGTTTTAGCAAAATCCGCGAGGCAAATCCCAGTCAGCGGTTGATAAATCACGTAATAGAATTGATAACGGTCAAACATGAAACCGGCGTGCTTCAACCGCGGAGCCGTCAAGTGCAAACGTTCAAGCCGCGTTAAGCTGTACCGCTCCGTTAGGTAATTATCGCGCGTTTGCGGCAAGACGTTTGCTGGCGGAAAAATCGTGATTTCAGTACTGCCCACCGCAAATACGGCTGCTTGCTGATCAGCAACCACCTCGGGCGTCTTAAAGGGCTCGTTCTCACTGGCATAAATTTGGCGAATCAGGGGCTCAAACGCCGAAACGTTGATCCGAAGCGTTTCCCAATCCGCCAAATGCTCAATCGGTTGTTCAAAATAATCCATTACAATTCTCCTTTAACTGCTCATCATCCTATTTTAACACGGGACTAGGATTACGACCGGTATTTTCCAAATTGTCCCGGCCGTTGGTACGGCTACCGACCCAGCTAAAAATATGTATATAAAAACGCCGCCCGTAAGCGACGTTTTCATGGTTCACTTCAACTTAATTACTTGTTCGTAATGGCATCACGAGCAGCTTCGTCTAAATTGTAGAAGCCGTGGATACCCTTGTATTCTGAAGTGCTTTCAAGTTGGTCTTCAATCCGCATTAATTGGTTGTATTTAGCAATCCGTTCAGTACGGCTCATTGAACCAGTCTTGATTTGGCCGGCGTTCATTGCGACAACTAAGTCAGCAATGGTCGTGTCTTCGGTTTCACCAGAACGGTGAGAAACGATGGCAGTGTAGCCAGCTTGCTTAGCCATTTCGATAGCTTCAACCGTTTCAGTTAAAGTACCGATTTGGTTAACCTTGATTAAGATTGAGTTAGCAACGCCCATCTTGATACCCTTTGCAAGGTAGTCCGTGTTCGTAACGAATAAGTCGTCACCAACGATTTGAACTTTCTTACCAAGCTTAGCGGTTGCCATTTGCCAATCTTCCCAGTTGTTTTCATCCAAAGGATCTTCGATGGAAACGATTGGGTACTTGTCAACGATGCTGTCAAGTAAGTCAACGAATTCTTCGGCAGTAAATGACTTCCCATTTTCGCCTTCACCCTTCAAGTCGTACTTGCCAGTTTCGGTGTTGTAGAATTCTGAAGCGGCACAGTCGAAGGCGATTGAGATATCCTTACCAGGCTTGTAGCCGGCACGTTCGATAGCTTCAACCAAGATTTCGAATGGTTCTTCGTTGTTCTTCAAGTCAGGTGCAAAACCACCTTCGTCACCAACGGCAGTTGAGTAACCGCGTTCGTTCAAGATCGCTTTCAAGTTGTGGAAAGTTTCTGAACCCATCCGGATGGCTTCCTTAACTGAAGAAGCACCTACAGGCATGATCATGAATTCTTGGAAGTCAACGTCGTTGTTGGCGTGGGCCCCACCATTGATAACGTTCATCATTGGTGTTGGTAAAACGTGGGCGTTGAATCCACCAAGGTAGTTGTATAATGGCATTTCAAGTTCGTCAGCAGCTGCACGGGCAGCGGCAATTGAAACACCTAAGATCGCGTTAGCACCTAACTTAGCTTTGTTAGGCGTACCGTCTAACTTGATCATTGCTTGGTCAATGGCACGTTGATCAGTTACATCGTAACCAACGATTTCCTTAGCAATAATTTTGTTTACGTTGTCAACGGCTTTGGTAACACCCTTGCCCATGAAACGGCTCTTGTCGCCGTCACGTAATTCAACGGCTTCGTGTTCACCAGTTGAGGCACCTGAAGGAACGATACCGCGACCAAATGCGCCGCTTTCAGTATAGAGTTCAACTTCAACAGTTGGGTTACCACGTGAGTCTAAGACTTCGCGAGCATAAATATCTGTAATAATAGACATTAATTTCTCTCCTTAAATTTTGCTAATTTTGGTTCACATTTATTGTAGAGTTTTGCTATACAACTTGCAATAACTAATTAGTTATTTTGGTAGTTAACAAGTTCCAAGAACGAATCAGGTTGTAATGAAGCACCACCGACTAAGCCACCGTCGATGTCGGCCTTACCCATTAATTCGTTAACGTTAGCAGGTTTAACACTACCACCGTATTGAATCCGAACTTTATCAGCAACTTCTTGTGAGTAAAGACCCGCAACCGTCTTACGAACAACGGCACAGATTTCTTCGGCTTGATCACTCGTTGCAGTCTTACCAGTACCGATGGCCCAGATTGGTTCATAAGCAATTACTAATGAACTTACTTGGTCAGCGGACAAGTCTTTCAAGGCAGCCTTGATTTGACCTGAAACCCATTCTTCAGCTTGGCCAGCTTCACGTTGTTCTAATGATTCGCCACAGCAAATGATTGGCTTCATACCATTCTTAAAGATGGCGTGAGCTTTCTTGTTGATGTCTTCATCAGTTTCGTGGAAGTAGCCACGACGTTCTGAATGGCCGATGATGACGTAATCAACGCCAAGGTCAGCTAAAGCGGCTGGTGAAGTTTCACCAGTGAACGCACCAGCGTCTTCAAAGTATGCATTTTCAGCAGCAATCTTTAAGTCGGAACCCTTAGCAGCTTCAACCATTTCTTGTAAGAAAAGGGCTGGGGCAGCAACAACGGATTCAACTTTTGATGGGTCTGGTAATTGTGACTTAACCGCGTTAACGAAGTCTAAAGCTTCGCTAGCAGTTTTGTTCATTTTCCAGTTACCGGCAATAATAGGTGTACGCACGATAAACCTTCCTTTCGGAGAACAGAATTATTTGTCAGAAATAGCAGCGATACCAGGTAATTCCTTACCTTCAAGGTATTCAAGTGAAGCGCCACCACCAGTAGAGATGTGGGTCAACTTGTCGCCAACGCCGAGTTGCTTAACGGCAGCAGTTGAGTCCCCACCACCAACGATAGTCGTTGCGTCTGATAAGGTTCCTAAGAACTTACCAACTTCAAGGGTACCCTTAGCGTAGCTGCTCATTTCAAAGACACCCATTGGGCCGTTCCAAACAACCGTCTTAGCGGTCTTCAAAACGTCTTCGAATTCTTGAACGGACTTAGGACCGATGTCTAAGGCCATGTAACCGTCAGGAATGGCACCTTCAACGACTTTGTTAGGAACGTCGTTACTGAACTTTTCAGCAATAACGGAGTCGCTAGGTAAGACAAGCTTGTCGCCGGCCTTTTCAATAATGGACTTAGCTAATTCAATCTTGTCCTTTTCAACAAGTGAGTTACCAATGCCCATACCCTTAGCTGCGTAGAAGGTGTAGGTCATCCCACCACCGATGATGATCTTGTCAGCTTTGCTGATTAAGTGATCAATCACACCGATCTTGTCAGAAACCTTGGCACCACCTAAGATGGCAACGAATGGGTGCTTAGGATTGTCAACGGCGTCACCTAAGAACTTGATTTCCTTTTCCATTAAGAAACCAGCGGCAACTTGGTCCATGTTGGAGGCAATCCCAACGTTGGAAGCATGCTTCCGGTGGGCAGTACCGAACGCATCGTTAACGTAAACGTCACCAAGTGAAGCCCAGTATTTGCCCAATTCAGGGTCGTTACCAGATTCGCGCTTAACTTGTTCACCGTTAACAACGTCTTCAAAACGGGTGTTTTCAACAACTAAGACGTCACCGTCGTTCATGTTGTTGATAGCCGTTTCAAGTTGTTCACCTTCAGTAACGGGTACGAAAGTGACCGGTTTGTTCAATAAGTTTGAAAGGCGTTCTGCAACTGGACGTAAGCTTAAGCCCTTCTTATCATCTTCACTCTTAATCCGACCTAAGTGAGAGAACAGTACGGCTTTACCGTCGTGTTCAATCACGTATTTAATCGTTGGTAAAGCGGCAACGATACGGTTGTCGTCACCAATCTTGCCGTCTTTAATCGGAACATTAAAGTCGACACGAATTAAAACTTTTTTATCTTTAACATCTAAATCTGAAACGATTAGTTTAGCCAATGTTAAATCCTCCTAAGAATTCGTGGATACTGAATAAAAAAACGGCAAGAGGAGTCTGCCTCCCCCCGCCGTTATAAACCGTATGCGGTTTTAAAGTTCTTCGCTATCTAACGAATTAGAGAGTGGCAAACTTCAATAAAGTACGTACCATTTGGCAAGTGAAGCCGTATTCGTTATCGTACCAAGCAACAGTCTTAACTAATTGGTTGTCACCATCAGTCGTAACTTCAGTTTGGGTAGGATCGAAGATTGAACCAAAAGTAGTACCGATAACATCAGATGAAACGATTTCGTCATCGTTGTAACCGAATGATTCGTTACCTTCAGTGTGCTTCTTGATAGCAGCGTTAACTTCGTCAGCAGTAACCTTCTTGTCAAGGATAGCAACTAATTCAGTCAATGAACCGTCAACAACACCAACACGTTGTGCGTGGCCTTGTAACTTACCGTTCAATTCTGGGATAACTAAGCCAAGGGCTTTAGCGGCACCAGTTGAATGAGGAATCGTGTTTACACCGGCAGCGCGGGCAGCACGGAAGTTACCACCACGTACAGGGCCGTCAAGCAACATTTGAGTTGAAGTGTAAGCATGGATAGTAGTCATCGTACCAACCTTGATACCGAATTCTTTGTTTTCAAAGAATGCTAATGGTGCAAGGCAGTTAGTGGTACATGAACCAGCGGAAACGATACGGTCATCTGAAGTTAAGATGTCATCGTTAACGTTGTAAACGATAGTCTTCAAGTCTGAACCAGCTGGTGCAGAAATCAAGACACGCTTTGCGCCGGCGTCCAAGTGAGCTTGTGACTTAGCTTTTGAAGTGTAGAAACCAGTACATTCGAGGACGAAGTCAACGCCATCATTCTTAACCCAAGGAATGTTTTGTGCTTGTGGTTCAGCGTAAACACGGTAGTTCTTACCGTTTACGACGATTGAATCGTCAGTTGCTGAAACGTCGGCATCCAAAGTACCATGAGTTGAGTCATACTTCAAAAGATGAGCCAACAATGCAGGTGAAGTTAAATCGTTAATAGCAACAACTTCGATATCACTTGACTTTGCACCAAGTTCTAAGATACGACGGAATGCTAAACGACCGATACGTCCGAAACCATTAATACCAATTTTTACAGACATACTAGAATTTCCTCCTTGTGGAAATAAAAATATTTTTATTTTAAAAAGCAACTTCAATATAGAAGATTACTTCTTTAAAATCAAGTTTGCTGCACCTTCATCCGTGATCAGACACGTATGTTTAGGTGCGATGTTCGTCATATACGCCTCAATTGCGGTCGCCTTAGAGGCACCTCCCGCAACTGCGAGTATAATCTCCCTGTCGGCCAGCGCTCCGATTTGCAAGCCAATCCGCGGAATCCGGTAAACAACGTTACCATCTTGGTCGAAAAAGTAACCAAAGGCCTCGCCGATCGCTTTGCGACCACGTAGCACTTTAATTTGATCTTCCGACATATTCCGCCGGTGGGCCATGGCAATCGCATCACCGATGCTATGCACGACCACGTTGGCACGCCCGATAATCGCTAAAACCTCCTGGATACTTGGTTCTTGGAGGAGCGGCTTATACGTTCGTTCACTGACCTGTTCTGGCACAAACAACGACCGGAATTTACCCCCGGTATGCTGTGCCATTTGCGACGCGATCGTGTTGGCTTGAATCTCAACCGATTCGCCAACCCCACCGCGTGCGGGCACGAATAACAAGTCACGTTTACGGGCTAACTTGTCCGTTAAATGATTTGCCACGTGCGCCATGGTGTGACCGCCCATTACCGCAACAATGTTTTGACCTTCCGGTAACAATTGCTGTAACAGTTGGTTCACTTCTTCGCCCATGGTCCCAATAACTTTTAACTGTCGATCGGAATCGCCCGAAACGATGATGCAGCGTTTAATGTTAAACTGCTGCGCTAACTGCCGTTCCTTCTGGCGAATCCCCATCAGCTCATCCATAAATTGACTCAGCCCAAGCAACACATCACGTCCCTGTTGCGTCACTTGCATACCGGATTTACTCGTCATGATTAAATCCAATTTGCGTAGCGCGTCCGTTTCGGTACGTAGTGTCCGTTCGCTGACGTCAAGGGTTTGAGCTAACAACCGACGTCCAACTGGGGCCATCCAACTTATGGTACGTAACACTAAGTAACGATGACTTAGCATGTCGACCATATCTGGGGCAATTGCCTCAATCCATTGAATATCTGAATGCATGGCATCCAACCTGCTCTCTAGTGGGACGGGTCCGGTCCAGCTATGTCGTATAACGACCCAAAGACTTCAAAAAACAAAGCACACAACTCAAATTTACTACGAAATCGCTGTTGCATACCTCTCTTAACCACAACATGAATTATAACAGGTTCCCCAAGCCGTTGCAAACTAAAGCAAGTCTTGGTCAGGAACCGACTGGTCTAAACGTCAAGTTTTATTATCGTTCGGTTTTCAAGTACTGTTTTCGCTTCGACGAAGCCGGGATGTTAAGGTTTTCCCGATATTTAGCGACGGTCCGACGAGAAAGTTCGACATTCTCGCTCTTAAGAATCTGAACTATTTTCTGGTCTGAAAGCGGTTTTTCTTTATTTTCGCTATCAATCAAGGCCCGAATCCGGTGCTGAACCAGGTCAGCCGAGACTAACTGACCACCCGTGGGACGCTTACCGACCGCTTGCGTAAAGAACCGTTTCAACTCAAACATACCAAAGTCAGTCTGAACATACTTCCCATTAATACTCCGACTAATCGTTGACTCGTGGACGTGAAGCTGCTGGGCAACGTCCCGTAATAATAACGGGGTTAACGTCGTCGTCTTTTCCAGGAAGAAATCAACTTGCCGTTCCATAATGGCACTACCAACGCGAAAAATCGTGGCTTCGCGTTGTTGAAGACTGCTGGCAATCCAGTCATATTCCGACTTCTTTTCCTTCAAATACTGGGTCACTTCCCGGTCACCCTGCCCAGCCATTTGTTGATAATACTTACGCTGAAAGGTGACGACCGGCTGGGCCATTGAGGCCGTCTTCAAGGTCAAACGCCCGTGGTGATTACGAATAACCAGGTCTGGAAAAATGTAGCCGGTCGTTTCTTGGCCCACCGCCGCCCCCGGGACCGGGCTCAACGTCCGCACGTAGTCGTAAACCGTTGAAATGTCCGCCAGTCCGACCCGGTAACGCTTCGCCAGTCGGTCCCAGTGGTGGTTGACTAACTCATCAAAACTTTCTTCTAATATAATGTACGCCAAGTTAGGGGCGTAGTCGTCATTTTCTGTTTGTAACATCAACGCTTCACGTAAATCGCGCGCGCCAACACCCGGTGGATCTAATTGCTGCAGCAGCGTAATCGCATCTAATAGTTGAATTTTAGTGGCGTGGGTTTCCGCTAGCACCCGCTGCTCATCAATCTGCAAGTAACCGTTCACATCGACAGACTCAATTAACGTCAAAACGATTTTTCGCAACGGGGTGTCCCGCATCGTCAGGTGAATTTGATCTAATAAGTATTCAAATAGCGAGTGCTGATTACTGGTCGAGACCCGTTCAATAAAGTCCGCCTTAGCGGGAACGTTGTTGGCCGCCTCGAGCCCAACGTGATTAGTTTGCCAACTCGTGTCCACGTCAATCAGTGGGTTTTCAAGGGCTTTTTGGGTTAGAAAGTCCCTTAACTCTTCAACGTTAAACTGCAACATTTGGATCGATTGCTGCAGTCGCTGGGTCATAGCCAGCTTTTGAGATTGCTGCTGGCGTTGGCTAAACTCCGGTCGTAATGCCATTAATAACCCCTCCCAAATAAATTTTTATTTAAAACCCTTGTGTTTTTATCCAGAATCCGCTAAACTATAATATGTTGTTTAGGCGCCCGTAGTGTAATGGATCGCACGTAAGATTCCGGTTCTTGAAATGGGGGTTCGATTCCCTCCGGGCGCATCAGTTAGCTGAGTTAAAGCTCAGCTTTTTTTATACCCTAATTTACCCGAATGGACTATACTGGTTACACTGTCATATGTTAACGAATTTTGGGAATAAGTACAAGTCCGACCCCTAATTCGCTCAACCAACGATTAAGCGTTCCCACTTGATTGTTAGTTGGTAAATCTCTATCCTATTAATTAGTAGAAACAAGCGGTTCGCTTGCCCATAACGTTGATTATTTTAAACGTTACGGGCAAAAAAAGAGACCGGGCACCTCCCAGTCTCAAGCCGTATATGATAGAAACCTAAGTATACCACTTTATCTACTAAAACGGTATTTTACTTTTGAGGTTTTTCTTTTGACCTTTACTGACCTTAGGGGTAAACTACATTTATTAGCAAGGCGCTAACACCGCTAATTTAAATATGAAACTTTTAGGAGGCTAACAGTTATGTATCCAGTTCCGACAGTTATCGAACAGTCATCACGTGGCGAACGGGCCTATGATATCTATTCACGACTTTTAAAAGACCGTATCATCATGTTATCCGGTCCAATCGAAGACAACATGGCTAACGCCATCATTGCCCAATTACTTTTCTTGGATGCCCAAGATTCAGGTAAGGACATCTACCTTTATATCAACTCACCAGGTGGGGTCGTTACCGCCGGCTTGGCCATCTACGATACGATGAACTTTATCAAATCCGACGTTCAAACGATCGTTATGGGGATGGCCGCTTCAATGGCCAGTGTCTTGGCATCATCCGGGACCAAGGGTAAGCGGTTCGCGCTTCCTAACTCAGAAATCTTGATTCACCAACCATCCGGTGGTGCACAAGGTCAACAAACGGAAATCGAAATCGTTGCCGAAGAAATTTTGAAGACTCGTAAGAAGATCAACGAAATCTTGGCAAGCAATTCCGGTCAACCCGTTGAGAAGTTAAATCACGATACCGAACGTGACAACTACTTGACTGCTCAAGAAGCCAAGGAATACGGTTTGATTGATGATATTATGGAAAACAATAGTTTGAAATAAACATTAACCACCCGTATCACTAACGCTTAACATTGATTACACAAAGGGACCCCCAATTCATTCTGAATTGGAGGTCCCTTTTGCTGACGGCTCATCGTCAGCAAAAATTGCGGTCTTCGAACAGCGTGCCCACGAACCGTTCCGACCCATTTTTTACTTAATCCTAATCGTTATACTTCATACCGTCCGCCTATTTCGCAATGTAAGCGTACTTGTAATTCCACTGGGTGCCCGCGGTATTGTGAATAATCCCCTTGGCCTTCGGATTTTGAAGGTGCGAGTACACCGTCTGGTACAGTGGTGTAATGCCTTGATCCTGCATGATTGTCCGTTCCGCTTTAAGCATATCTTGCCAACGGGCATTCTTATCATTGGCATCCTGATCCTGGGCCTGGTCGACTAACTGGTTATAAGTCTTACTATTATATTTTCCGTAATTATAGCCGCTGTTACTCGTCATAATTTGTAAGTGGGAAATCGGGTCGTTGAAGTCGGCGCCCCAACCGCTTAGGTACAAATCAAAGTTGCCAGCTTGAGCCCGGCTGGATGCTACCTTTGCCGGGATGTTGGATAAATCGACCGTCAGCCCAGTTAAATTCTTTTCCAACGCGGATTTCAAATATTGCGAAATCGGCTTGTTGGGTTCGTCATTCGAGGTCAACAGCCGGAGGGTCAGCTTTTTCAAACCGGTTTCCTTCAGCCCCTGTTGCCATAACTGCTTAGCCAACTTAGTATTATAGGACGTTGAATTTTTAACGGTTGACTGTGCCGAGAAGTCCTTGCCAGTCTTGGGATCGTCCGCCAAGTCTTGGGGAACGAAAGTCTTAGACACCGTTGACGCGTCGCCAATAACGTTCTTGACCAGCGTCTTACGGTTGATCGATAACGAAATGGCCTGGCGAATCTTTTGATTATTGAGTGCCTTCTTCACGGTTGAATCGCTATCTTGGAAGTTATAAACCAGGAACGCCGTAATCGAGTACGGATACGTCCGGTATTTTGAATTATTTTTCAGGTTCTTAACTTGTTCACTAGCTAACTGGGTTAAATCAAGCTTATTTTCTTGGAATAAGTTCAACGTAGTGGTCGTACTTTGGTTAACAGAATAGTTGATCTTTTGTAAGTGAACCGCCTTTTTATCCCAGTACTGGTCATTCTTGACAAATTGCCACTTATTATTGGTCCCGGTCCAACCGGTCAACTTAAATGGCCCACTATAAAGCATGTACTGCGCCTTAGTGGCGTACTTGGCGCCCCACTTCTTGACCGCCTTTTCACTGATCGGTCCAAAAAGCGGGTAAGTCATCAACTTTTTAAAGTAGCTAATTGGTTTTTCCAAACTAACGATGAAAGTATGCTGGCCCTCAGCCTTAACGCCTAACGTACTTGGCGCTTTTTTACCGGCCACGATGGCGTCCGCGTTCTTAACACCCGAGAAGAGGTAGGCGTACTGCGACTTGGTTGCCGGCGTAACCGTCCGCTTCCACGAATAAACAAAGTCCTGAGCAGTAATTGCCGAACCATCACTCCACTTGGCATCACGAATCGTGAAGGTATAGGTTTTCCCGTCCTTCGATACCTTCGTCGACTTGGCTAATCCAGGCGTAATGCTACCGTTTTTCCCCAACCGGTACAAGCTTTCAAAAATATTCCCGGTACTGCCATAACCGGACATGTTAGAAATATCGATTGAATCGAGCGGGCTGGGATAAGAAAGGTTCAGTACTTGGTTACTGGCATATTTCCCACTACCAGTCGATTGTGAACTATTCTGACCACAAGCAGCCAACACCGTTACTAATACTAAACTCAATAATGCCGTCACAACTGATTTCTTTTTCAATTCTTTTCGCCCCTTTTTTAATCTAAGTATCCTTACGCACCGGAAACAAAAAACGCCTGCTTAGAATCTCGTCAGATTCCAAGCAGGCGTTTCAAAAATAACGATTTGAGCTCAATGCCGTTAATTTTGATGCACTGGAGACGCTTGTAATTCAACGCAAATAACCATGTTGTCAGGTTCACAACATGGGCAGCACATCATCATTTGGCTAGCTGAAATTTGCATGACTACGTCTCTCCGATCTCATAAGTTGAACCAAGTATAATCAGTTCTACTTACTTTTGTCAAGTGTTTTCATCACGTGATTTTAATTAAGTTCTCATTCGATTTAAAAAACGACCCGGGACCATACCGGTACCCGAGCCGCCCAAAACTAAGCTTCCTTTTGAAGCCGTTCAGCAAATTGGTTGATTTTTCTGAGCCGGTGATTGATTCCCGACTTGGAGATTGGCCCCCCCGGCACCAACGTTCCCAACTCTTTCAAGCTAACTTCGCGGTGGGCCAAGCGGGTGACCGCCACTTCTTGTAACTTTTGCGGTAACTGTTTCAAACCAACCGTCTGATCGATCAACAAAATGTTTTCAATTTGCCGACTAGAGGCGTTGGCCACCTTATCCATATTGGCGTTCTCACAGTTCACGAGCCGGTTAACCGAATTGCGCATATCACGCATGATCCGCACGTCTTCAAACTTGAGCATCGCGGTAGTCGCCCCGATCAGCGACAAAAAGTCGGCAATTTTTTCAGCTTCCTTGATGTAAGTAATGAATCCGCCGCGCCGGTTGGTCGTTCGCGAATTTAAGCCGTACTTGTTCATCATTTCAGAAATCATCCGGTTATGTTCTTCATACAGCGAATAAATTTCCAAGTGGTAGCGCGACGTTTCTGGGTTATTAACGGATCCGCCGGCTAAGAATGCGCCCCGTAAATAGGACCGCACCGCGCCGTCATCCGTTAACACTTCGGTCGGCGCCACTTCCACAATTTGATAATCCTTTAAAATTCCTAAATCCGCAAGGACCATGTCCGTCCCGGTCTTTAGTCTCACGATGTACAGGTTATTCTTGTTCAACTTCATTTTTCGGCGAACGATCAGTTCACTGGCAACGTCATAAAATTGCTTTAATAACCGGTAAATACGCCGCGCAATTGCCGGGTTTTCAGTTTGAATATTCAAAATAAAATGGTGATTAGCCAAGCTAATCGTTCCATTCATCCGAATTAGAGCCATCAGTTCGGCCTTGGCATTTTCGCGATGGACAGCAAGGTTGGTTAATTCTTTCTTAACTTCACTGGCGTATGACATTCGTAGGCCTCCTATCTTAAAATATTGGCATGACCAACTAAATTCATCAGTTCCGCAACGACTTGATCACCGTCGTGGAAGGCCCCGTTATCGCGCAATTTTAAGAAATTCGACGAGATGACCTTGCAGTTCTGCTCGCGTAAGCCCCGAAAATCGTGACTAACTTGGCGCGAAACTTCGTTAAATTTATGGAAATCCATGTAATCCTCGGGCACTTTTTCCGTGTTGACGAGGACGGTATTGATAAAGTTTTCACCGAGGTGGCGGTTAAGGACCCGCACGTGGTCGGCATCTGAGAAATGATCGGTTTCACCCTTTTGGGTCATGATGTTACAAATATAAACGACTTCGGCGTCCGATTCACAAACCGCCCGGCCGATGTTATTGATCGTCAGGTTCGGTAAAATGCTGGTAAATAAACTCCCCGGGCCCAACACGATTTGGTCGGCAGCCATGATGGCGTCGATAACCGGTTTGACCGCGACTGGTTCGGCGCCCGCCTTGTCCGTCACCCAAACGCGGTCGAGTGACTTGTGGGCGGCGGTGATTTCGGCCTCACCGACTAATTCGGTCCCGTCCTTAAAGCGGCCGTGTAACGTTAGCGGCTCGTTGGCGGCCGGATAAACGTGGCCGTCGACCTGCATCATGCTTGATAGTTCCTGTACGGCGTCGAACACCCCAGATTTCATTTCGGTCAACGCGGCAATCACTAAATTACCGATGGCGTGACCGGCAAAGAACTGGTCGCTACCCTGAAACCGGTACTGGAAGATATCCTTGTACAGGTGGGGCCAATTCGACAATGCCACCATGACGTTACGAATATCGCCAGGCGGCACGACGTTAACGTAATTACGAATAATGCCGGACGAACCCCCGTCATCAGCCACCGTAACGACCGCCGTGATATCAACGTCTTGCTTACGCAAACCGTTCAGGACGACCGGCAAACCGGTCCCCCCGCCAATCACAACGATTTTCGGGCGCTGGGTTTTAAACGTATATTTTCTCATGAGCGATTGACCGTTTCCTTTCGTTTGTCGATATCGCGATGGCTAATATGAACGTTATAGTTCTTCGCCAGGGCCGCACCAATCCGTTCAGTCAGCGCAACAGAGCGGTGCTGACCACCGGTACACCCGATGGCAATCGTCAAACTCGTTTTGCCTTCCGCTTCGTAACCCGGCATGATACTTTCCAGCATGCCGAGAAATTGTTGGTAAAACTTTTCGGTCGCCGGCTGGTTCATCACATAGTCCGCCACCGGCTTTTCCAGCCCGGTATGTTTCTTAAGTTCTGGCACGTAATACGGATTGGGTAAGAACCGAACATCCATCACGATATCGGCATCGATTGGCAAGCCGTACTTAAAGCCGAACGATAACATTTCAACGTGGAACGTTTCGTCCGCACTGGTTTCGAATTTATCAAATAACGATTCGCGCAATTCTCGCGGCGTCAGCGCCGTTGTATCGATCACGTAGGAGGCGCGGTCTTTGAGCGGCGCTAATAGTTCCCGTTCTTTTAAGACCCCGTCCATAATCCGGCCTTCCATCGCTAACGGGTGCGACCGGCGGGTTTCCTTATACCGGGAGACCAGCTCTTCATTGGACGCATCTAAAAACAAAATTTTGGTTGAAACGAAATCCGTGTTATCCAGGTTCGCCAACATGTCCATAATTTCGTCATAAAAGGCGCGTGACCGCAAGTCGATCACCAACGCCACCTTTTTAATTTTGCCGGTTTCCTCCACCAGCTCCGAAAATTTCGGTAGCAGCGTTGGCGGCATGTTATCGATGCAAAAGTAACCGAGATCTTCAAAACTTTGGACGGCAACCGTCTTACCGGCGCCGCTCATTCCCGAAACAATCACTAATTGTAATGAATCTGCCATGCTTTTACTCCTCTCAGTCCACATTGTTGGTAGTATAGCATACCGGGCGTGTCATTACTACTTTTGACCGCCGGCAGCCGATGACAAAGGGCGCCCAGTCCGCCGTAGCGGTGGCCGCCCCCTAACTAATTCACTTAACTTAGTTTCGCCGTGCAAAGGCAATCAGAATCGCGTTGACCCCGAAAATGGCAAAGTAGAAGCTGACCAAAACGTTAAACGTCAGCGCCGCCACAACCGGACTGAACAGCATCATCAACCCTAACACCAAACTAATGATGTCAAAGATCAACGAAATGACGTAATAGCCGGTCCCGAAGACCCGTAAGTGCGACACGACCAGCAGCCGCTCGATCGAATCGATTAGGAACCAGAAGGCGAACACGTAGCCTAATACGATGATCCCGGTTGGTGAATGGAATAAGAACATCAACCCAACTAAGATATCAATGATGGCAAAAACTAACGCGAAGTTAGCTCGCAAACCGGTCTCTCGCCGCAGTTTCGTATACCCGGCAATCGTCGTGATCCCACTAATAATTGCCGCGATGGCGAACAGAAAGACTAGGCTCAATAAGGCGGCCTTCGGTTGTTTCATAACAAAGTAAGCCGCAACTAAGAATACGATCCCGGTAATAAATTCCGTCCAGTCGAATCCCCAGCGATGATCGTCAAACATATGCAACATCTCCAATAGATTATTTAGTTTCATCATACCAGTTGCCGCCCCAGTTTCCAATTGTTACCGCACCTTTAACCCCAGTTTAATGAATCCACTAAATAAGGCTGTGACATCAGTCACAGCCTCTTGTGTGTTTCTCGAAACGTGCGCCAAAAGTCAGCTGGCTCCGCTTAACCCCGTAAGTCCAATAATCCAAGCCCGGGATTATTTGCCTTACGCAGTTATGCTCACCAGCTAACCGACTTTTGTCACACTCTCCCCCCATCAATGGTCAAATTGATTTTTGCTACTTTGGTTGGTAAGCGGCGAGTTGCTTTCGTGCCCGTTGCAACTCCGCTTTAATTTGGTCAAAGCCGGTGCCGCCCAGTGAGTGGCGCCGTTCAACGGCTATCTTCGGATCAAGGTCGTGGTAAACATCCGCTTCAATCAATGGTGAAATTTCTTGATACTCACTCAACGGAATGTCCTGCAACGGCCGGTTATGCTTCAAGCCGTCCAAAACCAGTTTACCGACGATCGCGTGGGCCTGCCGGAACGGAATGCCCTTATTGGCTAAGTAATCCGCTAATTCGGTCGCGTTTGAGAAATCGTTAGTGGTGGCGTGCGCCATCCGGTCTTCATTAACGGTTAGGGTCGCTAACATGCCCGTAAAGACGTGTAGACTCGTTAGAACGGTCGTGACCGTATCGAACGCCCCCTCCTTATCTTCCTGAAGATCCTTGTTATAAGCGAGTGGGATGGCCTTCATCACGGTTAATAAGCCCATCAGGTTACCATAGACCCGCCCGGATTTACCCCGGATCAATTCCGCCATGTCCGGATTTTTCTTTTGCGGCATGATGGAGCTCCCCGTTGAAAACTGATCACTTAAACTAATGTATTTAAATTCGTAACTACTCCAGCTGACGATTTCCTCACAAAACCGGGATAAGTGCATCATCAAAATGGCGGCGTTACTCAAGAATTCCAGTACAAAGTCGCGGTCGGATACGGCGTCTAAACTGTTATGGTAGACCTGGCTAAAACCGAGTAGTTCCGCACTGTATTCCCGGTCAATCGGGAAAGTGGTCCCGGCAAGCGCCGCCGCCCCCAACGGTGAAATGTCAGTATGCTGCACGTTGAATTCAAACCGTTCCATGTCCCGTTTGAACATCTGGTAGTAGGCCAAAAGGTAGTGGGCGTACGAAATCGGTTGTGCATGTTGTAAGTGGGTGTAGCCCGGCATAACGGTCTCAACGTTTTCAGCGGCCTTATCGACCAGCACCGTTTCAAGCTCGTGTAAACGCTCTAGGATTTTTGGCAACTGGTGTTTTAAATACAAATGAAAATCGGTAGCCACCTGGTCGTTTCTAGAACGGGCGGTGTGCAATTTCCCCGCTACCGGTCCGATTTCTTCGGTCAGTAACGATTCAATATTCATATGAATGTCTTCGTTGACCGTTGAGAAGTGGAGCTCCCCGCGTTGCAACTTGGCTTCTAAGCTTTCCAAGCCGGCCACGATTTTGTCCACGTCTTCGGCCGGTAAGATTCCGGTCTTCTTTAACATCTTAACGTGCGCGAGTGACCCGGTAATGTCTTCAGCGGCCAGTAACTGGTCGAAACCGATTGAAGCCCCAAAATCATCCACGTACTTGGCACCGGTTTCGGTAAACCGGCCACCCCATAATTTTTTTGTACTCATTAGGCGTGTTCCTTATCGGCCTTGGTTTCAGCCTGAACCTTTGCTTGTACTTGGGCGTTAACCTGGGTCGGTAAGCCCCATAACTTGATGAAGCCGACCGCTGCTTGTTGATCAAACGAATCTGCTGCAGTGTAGGTTGCCAAGTCCTTATCGTACAAGGAATTTGGTGACTTCCGGCCTTCAGTGATGACGTTGCCCTTAAAGAGTTGGACGCGAACCACGCCGTTAACGACTTGCTGCGTCTGCTTCAAGAAGGCCACCATCGCTTCCATCAGTGGTGAGAACCAGAGTCCGTTATAAATCGTGTCAGCCAATTTTTGTTCAATAATTGGTTTGAAGTGCGCTAACTCCCGTTCAAAAGTCAGGTCTTCAAGGTCCTTATGTGCTTTTAACAAAACGGTTGCGGCCGGGGCTTCGTAAACTTCCCGTGACTTGATACCAACTAACCGGTTTTCAATGTGGTCGATCCGACCAATTCCGTGTTCACCAGCAATTTTATCCAACTTAATAATCAAATCGGCTAGGTTCATGGCTTCACCATCTAATGCCACCGGAACCCCGGCTTCAAAGGTGATTTCTAACGTCGTCGGTGTGTCCGGCGTATCCGCTAACGCCTTGGTCCGGTCAAACGCGTCGGCCGGCGCACCTTCCCACGGGTCTTCGAGGATGCCACATTCGTTGGCCCGGCCCCATAAGTTCTCATCAATCGAGTAAGGGCTGTCCAAGTTAATCGGTACCGGAATGTTATGGTCCTTAGCGTAGTCGATTTCTTCTTCCCGTGACCAGTGCCAGTCCCGAACCGGGGCTTCGATCTTAATGTCCGGTGCCAACGCGTGAATGGCGACTTCGAAACGGACCTGGTCGTTACCCTTACCGGTACAACCGTGCGCAATCGCAACCGCGTGTTCCTTCTTAGCCAACGTGACCAATTTCTTGGCAATCAGTGGCCGCGACAATGCGGAAACTAACGGGTATTCCCCTTCATACAAGGTGTGACCCTGTAACGCAATCAACGCGTATTCTTCGGCAAATTCCTGCTTGGCGTCGATCATGTAAGAAGCGACCGCCCCTAATTTCAACGCTTTGGCTTTGATCGCGTCCATGTCTTTACCTTCGCCAACATCAATCCCGCAAGCAACGACGTCGTAGCCCTTATCCTTTAACCAACTAATTGCAACTGACGTATCTAACCCACCAGAATAAGCTAAAATAATTTTTTCATTTTGTTCGACCATTGATAGACCCTCCATCACAAGTTATCTGTATTTCTCAATGACAGTATCGTACCACCGCTTTTAATATTATGCAATTATTTTTTGATAATATTCGTTATTTTCCCGATATTCACTATTTAATTGGATTTTTATGCAATTATTCATTATTAAATGTATTTTAGCGTAAAAAAACGCACCCGCAGTCTTAGACTGGCGAGTGCGAATTAACACGCTAATTATTCAACGACCTTGCGAACAAACGGGTCGGAAGAGATCCCATCGGCCAAAATTAATTTTGCCCATTCTTTTGCTGAAAATAAGGAGTGGTCCTTGTAGTTCCCACAACTATCGATCGTGGTCCCCTGAACGTCTTCCCACTTAGCGGGACCGGCGATGAATTCGAGTGACGACTTCAATGCCTTAGCGACTTCAACGGTGTCGTGTTCACCCCAAGTGATTAAATGGAACCCGGTCCGGCAACCAAATGGGGAACAATCAATGACCCCATCCATGCGGTCCCGTAATAACCCGGCTAGCATATGTTCGATCGTGTGTAAACCGGCCGTATCGATAGCCGCCTTATTCGGTTGAACTAACCGTAAATCGAAGTTGGTGATTGCATCACCCTTAGGCCCGTGTTCCACCGTAATTTTACGGACGTATGGGGCCAGAACCTTCGTATGATCTAACGTAAAGCTTTCTACTTTCGCCATTCAAAAACACTCCTCTATAAAAAATAACTTCATGTTTAGTGTAGCACACTCATTTTAAGATTTCGCATTTGCCGCAGCTTCTAGCTCACGGTCACGGACTAAAACTGGCTTTAAATATTGACCAGTATAACTTTCAGCGACTTCAGCAACCTGTTCGGGTGTCCCGGTCGCCACCACCGTGCCGCCACCGTCACCGCCCTCTGGTCCGAGGTCGATCAGGTAATCCGCCGATTTGACGACGTCCAAGTTATGTTCAATGATCAGAACCGTGTTACCGGCATCGACCAAGCGGTTTAAGACCCCAATCAAGCGCCGGATATCCTCACTATGCAACCCGGTCGTTGGTTCGTCCAAAATATAGAAGCTCTTACCGGACTGTTGTTTATGCAGTTCGGATGCCAACTTCATCCGTTGGGCTTCCCCACCGGACAGGGTCGTCGCTGACTGTCCCAACTTAACGTAGCCTAAGCCAACGTCAACTAACGTTTGCAGCTTACGCCGAATTTTCGGAATCGGTTCGAAGAACTTGAGTGCCTCCGAAGCGGTCATCTGCAACACGTCGGCAATGTTTTTACCCTTATATTCAACTTCCAACGTTTCGGAATTATACTGTTTCCCGTGACAAACTTCGCAGGGTACGAAGACGTCCGGCAAGAAGTTCATTTCAATCTTTAAAATTCCATCACCGTGGCAAGCCTCACAGCGGCCACCCTTGATATTAAAACTAAAGCGGCCCTTTTGATAACCACGCAACTTAGCTTCGTTTGTTTGCGCGAACAAGTCACGGATATTATCGAATACCCCGGTATAGGTGGCCGGGTTACTGCGCGGTGTCCGACCGATCGGGCTTTGATCAATATTTACGAGCCGTTCAATATTCTGAACACCACTAATTCGCTTGAATTTACCAGGCTTTTCAGAATTATGGTTCAATTTCTGAGCCAGTGCCCGCTTTAAGACATCGTTGACCAACGTCGACTTGCCGGAACCGGAAACCCCGGTCACCACGTCAAATTTACCAAGTGGAAAATCAACGTCAATATCCTTCAAGTTATTTTCGGCGGCACCAGTAATCCGAATTTTCTTACCGTTACCGGCGCGGCGCTTATCCGGAACCGGAATAAACCGTTTGCCCGCCAGGTATTGACCCGTTAACGATTTGCGTGAGCGGGCGACCTGCTTCGGTGTTCCAGCAGCCATCACCTCGCCACCGTTTTCACCGGCACCCGGGCCGATGTCAATGATGTAATCAGCCGCCCGCATGGTATCCTCATCGTGTTCGACCACGATCAGCGTATTCCCCAAGTCGCGCATCTTCTTCAACGAACTGATTAAACGGTCGTTATCGCGTTGGTGCAACCCAATCGACGGTTCGTCCAAGATGTAGAGCACCCCCGATAAGTTCGACCCGATTTGCGTCGCCAACCGAATCCGTTGGGCTTCCCCGCCGGAAAGGGTGCGGGCCGAACGACTGAGCGTTAAGTAGGCCAAGCCAACGTTACGCAGGAAGGAGAGCCGGTCGCGAATTTCCTTTAAAATCGGTTTGGCAATGACTAAATCCTGCTCGGACAGTTGTAACTGGTTAAAGAAGTCGATCTCCTTACCGATTGCTAGGTCCGAAACCATCCCGATATGCTCGCCACCAACTTTAACGGCCAGCGCTTTGCGGTTTAAACGGAACCCGTGACAAGTTTGACACGTTAATTCAGTCATGTACTTACGCATGACGTCACGGGTGAAATCACTACTGGTTTCGTGGTAACGGCGGTCAACGTTATTGATGACCCCTTCAAAAACGGCGTCCACGTCACGGACCCCGCCAAAATCATTTTGATAATGAAAATGAAAGGTCTTACCGTCCGAACCGTAAAGGACCGTCTGCCGTTGGGCCTTGGACAAGTCCTTGTACGGAACGTCCATTGGAATCTTCAACTGTTCGCACGCCTGTTTCAACATTTCCGGATAGTACTGCGAACTGATCGGGTTCCACGGGGCTAAAGCACCTTCCGCTAACGTCAAAGTCTGGTCGGGAACGACCAAATCCTCGTCAACTTCTAGCTTCATACCGAGCCCTTCACAATCCGGGCAGGCCCCCTGGGGTGCGTTGAATGAGAATAGCCGCGGTTCTAGTTCACCAACCGTGAAGCCACAGACCGGGCAAGCGTAGTGTTCAGAAAACAGAATCGGCTCGCCACCGATCAAATCGGCAATGGCGTAACCACCACTCAACCGTAGCGCGGCTTCAAACGAGTCAAACAAACGGGAGCGGTCGCCGGGTTTGACAACGATTCGGTCGATGACGATTTCAATCGTGTGTTGCTGGTTCTTATTCAGTTCAAAAGTTTCACTGATGTCGTGGACCTCGCCATCGACCCGCACGCGCACGAACCCCTCACGTTTAATTTTTTCGAAAACCTTTTTATGTTCGCCTTTCTTTTGCCGAACGATGGGTGACAAGATTTGTAACTTGGTACGTTCGGGCAGCTGTTGGACGCGGTTAACCATTTGTTCAACGGTTTGGCTGGCAATCGGTGTCCCGTCATTGGGACAAATCGGTTCGCCGACCCGGGCCCATAGCAACCGTAAATAGTCGTTGATTTCGGTGACCGTGCCGACCGTGGAACGCGGGTTTTTAGAAGTCGTTTTTTGGTCGATTGAAATCGCCGGACTCAACCCGTCGATCGAATCAACGTCTGGCTTTTGCATCTGGCCTAAGAACTGCCGGGCATAGGCGGACAAGCTTTCTACGTAGCGCCGCTGTCCCTCGGCGTACAACGTATCAAACGCCAGCGAACTTTTGCCGGAACCAGATAACCCGGTAATCACGACCAGTTTATTACGCGGAATCGTGACGTCGATATTCTTTAAGTTATGGGCGCGAGCGCCGTGAATGACAATCTTATCATTTGCCAAAAAAAGACCTCCTAGCTAATCTGTGCTTTTAATTCTAAGACCGTATCCCGTAACGTTGCGGCTTGTTCAAAGTCAAGCTTCTTAGCGGCGGTCTTCATCTGTTCCTCTAACTTACTGATCATGTCTAACTGTTGTTCGTGCGTCATATCATCAAAGTCGGTTTCTAAGAAATCATCCTTCTTATGATCGTCATCGGCCACCTTAGTCGACGCGATCAATTCCGGAATGGCCTTCTTGATCGTCTTCGGCGTAATGTGATGATCCAGATTATACTGCTGTTGGATCTTACGCCGCCGAGCCGTTTCGTCAATGGCCGCCTGCATCGATGCGGTGGTTTCATCCGCATACATGATGACCGCCCCGTGTTCGTTACGGGCCGCCCGCCCAATGGTTTGAATCAGCGACCGCTCATTACGCAGGAATCCTTCCTTGTCAGCATCCAAAATTGCCACCAACGAGACTTCCGGTACGTCGATTCCTTCACGTAGTAAGTTGATTCCAACTAACACGTCAAATTTACCTAACCGCAAGTCGCGAATGATTTCGGTCCGTTCCAGCGTCTTAATATCACTATGCAGGTAACGGACCTTAATACCGAGATCTTTCATATAATCGGTTAAGTCTTCCGCCATCTTCTTGGTCAAGGTCGTCACGAAGACCCGTTCGTTACGCTCAATGCGCTTATTGATCTCCCCGACCAGGTCATCAATTTGCCCCATAATCGGGCGAACCTCAACCGTCGGATCAAGCAGGCCGGTCGGTCGAATAATTTGTTGAACAACGTGCTTAGTGCGGTCCATTTCGTAAGGCCCCGGCGTTGCCGACATGTAAACGACCTGATTAATGTGTTGCTCGACTTCGGCTAACTTTAACGGCCGGTTATCCAGTGCGCTTGGCAACCGGAAACCGTAATCAACTAGCATCTGTTTACGGGCACGGTCCCCGTTGTACATCCCGCGAACTTGCGGCATCGTCACGTGGGATTCGTCAACGACTAACAGAAAGTCCTTGGGAAAGAAATCCAGTAAGGTATACGGCGGTTCGCCCGGTTGCCGACCATCCATGAAGCGTGAATAGTTTTCAATACCGCTGGTATAACCCATTTCCTTTAACATTTCAATATCGTAAGTCGTCCGCTGCTTTAAGCGTTGTGCTTCCAACAACTTGCCATCGGCCGTCAAAACTTTTAGCCGGTCATCTAGTTCGGCCTCAATCCCCTTAATGGCGTGTTCCATAATAGCGTCGTTCGTCATAAAGTGGGTCGCCGGGAAAATCGCGACGTGATCACGATCACCCACGATTTCACCGGTCAACGCGTCAATTTCACGAATCCGGTCGATTTCATCGCCAAAAAACTCGACGCGCAGCGCGTGATCGTCACGAGACGCCGGGAAGATTTCGACGACGTCACCGTGGACCCGAAAGCGCCCACGTTGAAAGTCAATGTCATTGCGGTCAAACTGAATATCCACTAGTTTACGCAGCAAGTCGTTGCGTTCAATCTGCATCCCGACCCGCAGTGAAACCACGTGGTCCTTGTACTCGTGCGGATCCCCTAACCCGAAAATACTGGAGACCGACGCCACCACGATGACGTCGTTGCGCTCCAATAATGAGCTGGTTGCGGAGTGCCGTAACTTATCGATTTCATCATTAATTGCCGAATCTTTTTCAATGTAAGTATCACTGGACGGCACGTAGGCTTCCGGTTGGTAGTAGTCATAGTAACTGACGAAATATTCCACCGCGTTATTCGGGAAAAACTTCTTAAACTCCCCGTACAGCTGTCCAGCCAACGTTTTATTATGTGACAGGATCAGCGTTGGCTTATTGACCTGCGCAATGACGTTCGAGATGGTGAAAGTTTTACCAGTCCCGGTCGCCCCCATTAGGATCTGTTCCTTTTCCCCGGCCTTGATGCCGTCGGTCAGTTGTTGGATCGCCTGTGGTTGATCACCAGTCGGTTGGTAGTCTGATACTAAATCAAACCGATTATTATCTACCCGATCAATCAAACTTGACTCCTCCTTAAGGTGTTTTGTCTGTAATTACAACACGAAAAACGCGCTAGAACGGCGCGCCACCGCCCACCGTTTAACCCGTCTATCCGTTCTAAAAAAAATAGGCAGCCACCGCTCCCTATTTCTAAAACCGCTATTTATTTTAGCACATCGAACATACTTTCGCCATTAATCGGATTGCGCCGCCGCAGTTAAAATGCGCTTGGTCAAGGCCTGTAAATGGCTCTGGCTCGTAAACGGTTCGGCTAGCATTTCCGGTAAGACCGCCTTCAAAAAGTAACGGACGCAGGCCATCCGTTTGAACGATAAAATCGTCTTCAAACTTTCACGGTAAATCTCGGTAAAGACGGCCTCCGGATTTCCTTTTTGAATTTCACCAAAGGATTCGTATAGCAAGTCGATTTTATCAGCAACCGATAAGATGCGACCTTCCAAACTATCATCCTTACCTTCCGATAGGCGCCGTAAGTAAGCCGCTTGGAATTCAGTCGGAATTTCGTTATGCACGAAGTTCTCGGATAACTCGTCTTCAACGTCCGCCAACATCCGGCGTAAAGTCGGGGTCGCGTACTTGACCGGCGTTTTAATATCACCGATAAAGCGCTCATTATAGTCGTGATTAAGTGCCTTCTCGTATAACGACCGCCAGTCGACCGTCTGCCCAGCATTTTCCTCGACGTCGCCTAAAAACTGGGCCGTTTCGGCCACCTTAAAGGAGTGGGCCGCCACCGAGTGGTTCTGATACTTAAAGAACCCCGGCGCCCGCTGAATCGTTTCTAAATTACTCAAACTTTGTAAATACTGATGCATTCCCAAAATTAGCCACCATCCTTTACGCCATGATTTTGGCCTAAGTGTAGCAAAGCCACCTTGGAAACGCAACCGTCCCGCTGTCAGACGCGTTCTATCCGTCCCAGTCGTAGCAGGAAGGCCATCAGGTACGAGACGATCAAAAAGCCGGCAACTACTAAGTACGGGTAGTGCGGGTTCATGTCCAGTAGCATTCCCGACATGATTGGTCCCACAATGTTACCGATACTAGTTAGTGACATGTTCAAACCGTTGATCAACCCCTGGTTCGTTTCACTGGCCTTCGTCAAGAGCGTTGTAATCGCTGGCCGTAGCAGGTCAAAGGCTGAAAAGATTACCAGCGTGGCAACCATGACGGCGACCTTCGAATGTACTTGGGTGATCCAGACCGTGCAGACGGCCGCCGCGGCAAAGCAAACCCGGATCACCCGCTGTTCACCAAACCGTTGAACGAACGTGTCAAACAGCGCGACCTGTAAAAATAGTGAAATCAGGCCGTTTAACGTCAACACCAGCGCAATGTTACTCAAGCTAAAATTGAAAACTTCATTCACGTAAATACTATAAATACTTTCAAACCCCTGCAACCCAAAGGACGACACTAGGATCATGGTAAATAGAATAATGATGGGTAACGTCCAAAAGGCCCGGGACATCGGGTGGTGTTGCGGCTGCCGGTCCGTCGCCAACACCTCGCGGTCGGGATCGATCAAGCGGTCGGCGGGCAATAAGATAACTAGCACAATTGCACTGATGATGCCCAAACTGCCAGCGACCCAAAACGGGGTTTTATAACTAATTCCCGCTAAAATACCACCGATTCCGGGACCGAGAATCAAGCCACCGCTAAACGCAGCTGACAACCAGCCAATCACCCGCGCCCGTTGCCGTTTAGTGGTAATATCGGATGCCAGTGCCATCGCCGTTGGGACGACCATGGCAGCGGAAAGGCCCCCGATTGTCCGTGACACGTTAAAGACCCATAGCTGGTTAGTTAACGCGAATAAGAATTCGGATACCATGTATAAAATCAACCCGGCCGTTAAAACCGATTTACGGCCGATTTTGTCCGAAACCCGGCCAATAATTGGCGAGGCCACGAACTGGGCGAACGCAAATAATGCGTTCATAATCCCCATGTTGGTCGCGGTCAAGTGTAAGTCGTTCTTAATAAACGGCATGACCGGAATTACTAAACTAATTCCTAGACAGACTAAGAACTCACTGAATATTAAAATAAAAATTGCCCGGCGCGTTTGTTGCGTCATTGCGGTTCACCCCCGTTGATGTTGTTGTGGCGGTTGCTCACAACAGTCCGCCGTTCATCATAGCAAGAATCCGCACTGGACGCCACTACCGGGTTTGCTTTCCCCAAAAGCACATTCAAATTAGGTACAATGGGGGTAATAAAAGACTAGGAGGCCTCACCATGCAAGCTGAATTAACCGGGTTTACCAATATCCAGCGGTTAGCCCCATCGATTATCGTTGACCTGCGCTACGCCACCACGAATAATTTTACCCACCAAGTAATCTACGACTTTACGACCGCCATCGTTCGAACCGGTACGGCTCGCAAGCTGGCCGTTGCCAGTAACCTCGTTAACCAGCAAGGCTACCGGCTCAAAGTCTGGGACGCCTACCGACCGGTCAGTGCGCAAAAGCGGCTGTTCGAGGTCTACCCCGATCCGCAGTTCGTTGCCCAACCCGACCCGAACTTTAGCCACCAAAAGGGCGTCACCCTCGACCTGACGCTCACGGACGAAGCTGGTAATGAGTGTGACTTGCCGACCGGCTTTGACGACTTTTCGGCGGCCGCACACCGCAACGCACCCAAAACGGCCACCCAGGAACGTTATTACCGTATTTTAGACGATGCCATGACCCAAGCCGGCTTTATCGGCTACGAAAACGAATGGTGGGACTACCGCGACGCCGAGATGGACCAGTACGGCCCGCTCGCCGCGGATCCAAACGACTACCGCTAATTTCCCAATACCCGAACGGACCAAAAGTGAAGTGCCCCACAATTGTTAGACTGATTTGTCTAGCAATTGTGGGGCACTTCAACGTCTAGTAGCTGACTTTGGGCGCACATTTCGACTATTACAATTTGAAGACGTAAAAGGCACCCCTTCTCAAACAGGATAAGGTCGCAGTGGTAATTTGCACAAATAAGCCGATCAAATGTCATTTAGCCATAGTGAAAACCAGCCAATTATATGATGACCCCTACCACGTACTCACGGTTCAAAAAGGTTCATACTTTATAATTTTGTTTAGCAGTCTTACGTTAATAGCTCCAATTTTCATCATTGGGAGATACTATCTAGTTTACACGTATTTAGCCGCTTTAGAACCAACCGGCAAGGCGGAAAGTTGCCACGATTCGGGCTTAACTAATCGTAGGAAAGAGGCCGTGACTAAAGTCACGGCCTCGCCTTACTCATTACTCGTTAATAAAGGTTTGTAGCGCGTCTTCGAACTGGTCCAATTTCTGGTTAGCTTCATCCAAACTAGTCCCCAGTGTCCCAACGTAAAACTTGATCTTAGGTTCGGTCCCGGAAGGTCGAATGGCAATCCAAGTCCCGTCAGCTAACTTGTACTTCAATACGTTAGCTTTTGGTAAGGTGATTGGCTTGGTAGTACCGTCCGCAAAACTTTCGACCTGACTGTCAAAGTCTTCGGTGGACACAACGTCGTAGCCGGCAAAGGCCCGCGGTGCTTCTTCGCGGAACTTAGTCATTAAGGCCGCAATTTTATCACTGCCACCAACCCCGTCGAATTCTTCAGAAGTGGTCTTTTCACGGAAATAGCCGTATTTAGCGAACAAGTCCTGTAAACCGTTATAGAGGTTCTTACCTTGTTGTTTATAGTAGGCCGCAACTTCGGCTAATAACACGGTCGTTTGAATAGCGTCCTTATCGTGAACGAACGGCTTGATCAGGTAACCATAACTTTCTTCAAACCCGAACATGTAGGTATGCTCACCGGTTGCTTCAAAGTGTTCGATTTGTTCCGCAATGTACTTAAATCCGGTCAACACGTTGATCATTTCAACCCCGAATGAATCGGCGACCTTCGTGGCAAATTCACTCGACACAATCGACTTCACGGCCGCTGCGTTAGCTGGTAACGTTCCGGCATCCTTGTTAGCTTGTAAAATATAGTGTAGCAGGACCGCCGCAATTTGATTCCCAGTCAGTAAGACGTATTCGCCATCTGGTTGCCGCACGGCGGTACCCAACCGGTCAGCATCCGGATCAACCGCAATCAACACGTCCGCGTCTTCCTTTTTACCAAGGTCAATCGCCATCTTAAAGGCTTCCGGAAATTCCGGATTTGGAAATTTAACGGTTGAAAATTCCGGATCGGCCACGGCCTGTTCTTTAACCACGCTGAAGTTTTTAAAGCCAGCGTTTTTAAGGGCTTTTTCACCCAGCATCCGACCAGTCCCGTGTAGTGGCGTGAAGACTAACTTCATGTCCTTACCGACTTCGTCAACTAACTTCTGGTTAATCGTGACTTCCTTAACCTTAGCTAGGTAGGCTTGGTCAACGTCATCACCAATAATCGTCTCAACATGGTCAGCTAATAGTTGGGTTTCATCCGCCACGTCAATCGCAAACAAATCATCGGCCTTCCGAATATACGACGTAATTAAATCTGATTCCTTTGGTGGCATCTGACCACCATCTTCACCGTAAATCTTGTAGCCGTTATACTGCTTCGGGTTATGACTAGCAGTAATCATAATGCCGGCGTAGGTATGTAAATGCCGGACCGTAAAGGAAAGTTCTGGCGTTGGCCGTAAGCTTTCAAAGACGAACGACTTAATGCCGTGAGCGCCTAATACCCGGGCAGATTCGTGGGCGAAATCTTTCGAATGGTGCCGTGAATCAAAGCTAATCGCAACCCCGCGTTGTTTGACCGCTTCTGGTAACGTATCCATGAACCGGGCCAACCCTTCGGTAGCTTGCCGAACCGTATAGATATTCATCCGGTTGATGCCGGGGCCTAACACACCGCGCATCCCAGCGGTCCCAAATTCCATTGGTTGATAAAAAGCGTCTTCCAAGGCCGCGTTATCGCTAGCCATCGTGGTTAATTCTTGTTTCAAACTCGTTTCAAGTGTCGGTTGCTCATTCCAGGTGTTAAAAGTATCCTGCCAACTCAAAAAAACCATCCCCGTTTCTGATAATGTTAGTGCTTACAAAGATAGTATACCTTATTGTAGAATCAGACAAAGTAAAATTCGCTAAGAAATTTTACCTCAGCGCCATTTTTTAATTATAACCTGCTAAACGAACGCTTTGAACCACTTTGAATTAATTTACTTAGTAAAATAAATAAACTTATTTTACTAAAAAAGTCGCTTACTTGGCACCCCACAGGAAGCCAAGTAAGCGACAAACAAGTCAATTTAGTTTTTAACCTTATCGTTTAAAGCCGTAATGTAGTTATAGACGCCTTGACCGGCCGTCCCACCTTCACCAACGGCAGTGGCCACTTGGCGGAGATCCTTCTTACGCACGTCACCAACGGCAAAAATACCAGGTACCTTGGTAGCCATGTGGTCGTCCGTTAAGATCCAACCATTTTCATCGGTAATGCCCAAGTTACCAAACGGTTCGGTAATCGGGTTGATACCAACGTAAATGAAGACCCCGTCAACGGCGATTTCACTATCTTCACCGGTCTTGTTATTGTTGACCTTAACACCGGTAACCTTTTTATCGTCACCAACGATCTCCGTCACGTTACTATTCCAAACAAATTCCATCTTAGGATTGGCGAACGCGCGATCCTGTAAAATTTGTTGCGCCCGTAACTGATCGCGCCGGTGAATAACCGTGACCTTATCAACTAACTGGGTCAGGTAAGTACCTTCTTCAATGGCTGAGTCCCCGCCACCGATAACAACAACGTGTTTGTTCTTAAAGAACGCCCCGTCGCAGACGGCACAGTACGACACACCCCGGCCACCGTAAGTATCTTCACCGGGCACCCCTAATTTACGGTACTCAGAGCCGGTCCCAATGATGATGGCTTTCGCTTCAAACGTCTCACTGTCAGTCTTAACGACCTTAACGTCACCGTTATCCGTAACCGATTCAACGCTACCATAGGCGTATTCCGCACCAAATTGGGTGGCCGAATCGTACATATCCTTAGCGAGGTCCGGACCCAAGACGGATTTGAAGCCCGGATAATTTTCAATTGCGGCGGTATTATTCATCTGACCACCATAGATTCCGCGATCTAACAGTAGTACTGATAAATTAGCGCGGGACGCGTATAACGCAGCGGTCATCCCAGCGGGCCCCGCACCGATAATAATCACGTCGTAACTCTTTGCCATTTATAAAGACCCCTTTCACTCAAATACTATGTGGCTTAATATACCCCCAAAAATTACATTTGTCGACTATCTTGTTTGTACACAATGGAATCTGAATTTTTGAGTTAGCCCACTGTTAGAAAGTGGGAGCCCACCAAGATTCCCGGGCAGGCCCCCACTCAAAACTTATTTAGTTGATTTTTTAGCTGGTTTAGCCGCGCTGTCTTCCTTAGTTAACTTGGCACCCAAGTCTTTTAAGTAAGCCCGCAAATCATCCTTAACGTCCGGATGCGTCAATCCATATTCAATGGTTGTCTTCAGATAACCAAACTTATAACCAACGTCGTGGCGGGTTCCCTTAAATTCGTGGGCAAAGACCCGTTGCGTCTTGTTCAAAGTATCAATGGCATCCGTTAACTGGACTTCGTTACCCTTACCTGGTTTTTGGTGTTCTAGCACATCAAAAATTTCTGGGGTTAATAAGTAACGACCGATGATGGCGAGGTCACTCGGAGCGTCTTCCGGACTCGGCTTTTCAACGAAGTTGTTCACGTTGTACAGGCCGGGTTCCTTTTCGCTTTCGGGATTAATCACCCCGTACTTGGAAACTTCCTCGTGAGGAACCTTCATAACGGCTAAGGTTGACGCGTGCGTCTTATCATAGCTATTCATTAATTGTTTCGTTAACGGTACTTTGTCCTCCATCAAGTCATCACCTAACATGACAACGAACGGTTCGTCACCAACGAAGGCCTTTGCCGTTAAAACGGCGTCCCCGAGGCCCCGTGGGTGCGACTGACGGATGAAGTACAAGTTGATGTCGGTGGTTTCTTGAACCAGCTTCAACATTTCTTCCTTGTGCTTAGCCCGCAAGTTATCTTCGAGTTCAGGGTTGGAGTCGTAGTAATCTTCAATACTCCGCTTACTCTTCCCAGTCACGATAACGATGTCTTCAATACCGGACTTACGCGCTTCGTCAACGATAAATTGAATCGTTGGCTTGTCGACGATCGGTAACATTTCCTTAGGCATTGCTTTCGTAGCTGGTAAGAAGCGAGTCCCTAAACCAGCCGCTGGAATAACGGCTTTTCTAACTTTTGACATGTGATAATCCTCCTAAATAGTGAAATCAAGTCCCAAACTACTGAAGTTCAGGCTTACCTTCGCGCCGCATCAATTGTGGAATGACCTGCTTAATGTCGGCACCTTTATATAATACATCATAAATGGCTTCAGTAATCGGCATTTCGATATTTTGTTGCTGTGCTAACTCGTAAGCGGCCTGGGTCGACGGAATACCTTCGATGACCATTCCCATGGTATCAATGACCGTTTGTAGATTCTGACCAGACCCTAATTCATTGCCGGCCCGCCAGTTACGGGAATGCACACTCGTTGCCGTAACGATTAAATCACCAACCCCGGACAAACCGATAAACGTTAACGGTTCGGCCCCCAGTGCAACGCCCAGACGACTGATTTCAGCCAATCCACGGGTCATCAACGCGGCCTTGGCATCGTCCCCGTAGCCCAAGCCGTGTAACGCACCAGCACCCAAAGCAATAATGTTTTTCAACGCCGCGCCGAGTTCAACCCCGATGACGTCGTTGTTCGTGTAAATCCGGAAGTAGTCGTTCATGAATAATTGTTGCACAAATTGAGCGGCTTGCTGATCCGCGCTAGCCGCGGTAATCAACGTAATGTCCCGCTTAGCCACTTCTTCGGCGTGACTCGGACCGGATAAGACAACGATGGCCTTGCGCAAGTCGGCCGGAATTTCTTCACTCAAAACTTGTGATAGCCGCTTATGCGTCTTCACTTCCAGCCCCTTACTTGCGTGAATAATAATCGGTTGCTTTTTCGTCTCCGCTAAGACCGCCGCAACTTGTTGCGCAACGCTGCGGATGGCCTTCGTCGGGACAACGAATAAAATCGCTGCCACGCCATCTAACGCGGCTGCTAAATCGGTGTAGGCCGTGAGTGATTCTGAATAATGAAAGTCAGGAACGTAATGCTGATTCGTGTGTTGGTCGTTTAATTCCGCAACTTGAGCAGGGTTGTTGGACCATAGTCGAACGTTGTGACCATTTTCGTCCAACAAGTTAGCTAACACGCTACCCCAAGAACCCGCACCTAAAACCGCAATTTTTTCTGTCATTCAAATAACCCTCTAATCTACTAGTTTTCTGTTTCAATTTTTTGGCCGGAACCATCTAAGTACCAACGATTGTTGGCCAGGTGGCGCCGACGCCAAATCATCAAGCCAATGCTTCCAAAGAACAAGACAACTGAAAGTGCCTGCGAAATCCGAATCGTATTAAACAGCATTAACGAATCCGTTCGCATCCCTTCAACAAAGAAACGGCCAAACGAATACCAAGCAACGTACGTTAAAAATACGTCACCCTGCTTGTAATAGCCACGGTGACGAGTCACCATTAAGAGAACGAATCCTAAGATGTCCCAAACGGACTCGTATAAAAACGTTGGCTGGCGATAAGCACCATTAATGTGCATCTGTTGAATTAGCCAGTCGGGCAAGCGTAACCCTTGCAAGAAACTCAAACTCGTTACCCGTCCGAACGCTTCCTGATTCATGAAATTACCCCAGCGGCCAATTCCTTGTGCCATAATGACGGTCGGCGCCGCCACGTCTAACATTAACCAAACCGGAACGAAACGGGAACGACAAAATAGAATAATGACGATTGCCGCACCAATCAAGCCGCCGTAAATCGCAATTCCGCCATCCCAAATGCGGATAATTTCGCCGGGATTAGCTGCATAGTAAGGCCACTGGAACGCGACGTAATATAGCCGAGCGGCGATCAGCGTAAACGGTAGGGCCCATAAAATCATGTCATAAATATCGTCGGGCCGGATACCGCGTCGCTGGCCTTCCTGAACTGCAAGCGCCACCGCAATTACAACGGCACTCGCAATAATCACTCCGTACCAGTGAACTTGAATCGGTCCCAACTTAAGTGCGATTGGGTTTAGTGCCCCTAAAACGGTCTTCACGCTGTTGCCATCTCCTTATTACCTGATTACTTGTGGGAATCCTGCGCGGAGTTTTCTTTAATTAGTGAGTTCAAATTATCATCAAAGACCTTGGTCGCATCGTACCCCATACTTTCAGCACGGAAGTTCATTGCTGCGGCTTCGATAATAATCGCTAAGTTTCGCCCGGTTTTAACCGGCACGGAAATTTCCGGAACTTCTACGTCAAAGAAACGCCGTGATTGTTCTCCATTTCCTAGTCTATCAAATTGCTTATCGGGCGTCCAACTCTCCAAATGGACAATCAGGTCAATGTCGGTATCTTGCCGAACTGCGCCGGCGCCAAACAGGTTCATGACATCGATAATCCCGATACCGCGAATCTCAAGTAGGTGGCTCAAAATCTTCGGCGCTTCCCCAACAAGCGTCTGTTCGTCCTGCTGGTAAACGTCGACGCGATCATCCGCGATCAGCCGGTGGCCACGTTTAACTAGTTCCAACGCCGTTTCACTCTTCCCAACGCCAGAGTCACCGGTAATCAGGACCCCTAAACCATAAATATCGACCAAGACGCCGTGTACCGATTGCCGCTCCGCCAGTTTACCTTCCAAATAGTTGGTCATATTACTTAAAATACGTGATGAAGTCATCTTAGTGCCCAAAATTGGCACGCCGTTTTCCTGACCAGCCGTCACCAGTTCGGCTGGCACCGGCAACCCGGTCGAAACCACAAACGCCGGGGTCGTTAATTGACACATTTTTCTAAAAATCATTAACCGTTCATCATGCGTCATGTTCTTCGAATAAGCGGTTTCAGTTTTACCCAATAATTGAACCCGTTCGCGCGGGTAATAGTTAAAATAACCGGTCAAGGCTAAGCCCGGCCGTGAAATATCACTAGTCGTAATCACCTTATCAGCTAATAACTCGGCGCCGTGGTAAACATCCAGGCGCGTGTTTTTCACCAAGTCGGCAACGGTTACACTTTCTGCCAAAATAATCCCTCCTAGCCCGTTCAGTAATAAAAAAAGTGCGTCGGCATTGTCCAGTGATGTTGACACCACCCATTCAAGCCGCCACACTGACTGAAAACGGAACATTCCTATCTTCTAATCTTAGCACTTTAAAGCGCTTTATTCACCATTAGCTCCACTGTTTGCGAAAAAATTCGAGACGATAACGTTTGCCAGTGACATTAATACCGAGACGAGTACCGCCATTCCAAAGCTGGAAAAGCCAAAGTTAGCCCGTCCCACAACGTACGACGTCATCTGTAACATGAACCCGTTGATGACGATACTGAACAGTCCGAGCGTAATTAACGTAATTGGTAGTGATAGTAAGACTAAAAACGGTTTAATGGCCGCGTTTAAAATTGCGAGGACAAAACTCGCTAACAACGCGATCCAAACGTTAGCCACGTGGAAACTCGACTGAAAAAAGCCCGCAATCGCCACAAATAAAATGGTATTGATTATAATTCGTTTCCAAAAACCCACTCAGTCATCACCCCGTTACTCGTGGTGCCGCGGTTCGTCTTCTTCACGGACGTTATGAATTTCTTTTCGTCCGCTCGAACGTGACCGCCGCGGCGACTCGCCATCCTGACTTGCATTTCGAACTTGCTCAAAAAAGCCGGCGTTGCCAGGTTTACTAGGCATAATCGTCATTAACAGCAAATAAATCAAAACAGCCAACCCGTGTGACGGAATCATCAGAACCAAAAACAGCACCCGTAAAACGTTGGCATTCCAATTTAAGTATTCCGCAATCCCGCCGAGCACGCCAGCAAAAACTCGGTTATTCGATTTTGTTAATTTTCGTTTAGTATTTGATTTCATAATTAGACACCTCATAACATCCATAGTCTAACTATATCTTACTAATACTAAAAGCCGGTTGCAAACTAGATGAACCGGCTTAAGATATTATTTATGATTAACTAAAGTAATGTCGAACTTTCGGGATTTAATTCAATAATTTTCCCAGTGTTCAGGTAAACGATCCATTCACCAATGTTGGTCACCAGGGCCCCGATCCGTTGTAAATAGTCGGCGACCTTTAAATAATCAGTCGAACCACTAACCGTTTCGGGGTGTCGTTCCATCTTGGAGATTCCCTTGGCGTTAATGCTATCATACATTTCGCCAACCTTGGCATCGCGCGCCGCCACTTTCCGGGCCGCCTGGTCATCACTTTTAACGTAAGCTGATAACATCTCTTCGACCATTGAACGGACGCGGTTCCCCATTTCAGAAAGCTCCGCTTCAATTTCGGGAACCCGGACGTGTCCCTTTACGCGAATCGTTGCGTGCGCGATGTTGCGCGCGTAGTCCGCCATCCGTTCTAATTCTGAAACCGCCTTTAAAATCGTCACGATTTCCCGTAAATCAGAAGTAACTGGCTGGTATAGCGCAATCATTTCAAACGACTTTTGCTCCAACTCAACTTCCCGTTGATTGATTTTAATATCATTTTCAACAATGGACTGCGCCAATTCACGGTCATGATCAATGAATGCTTTGACCGCCTTTTCGATGGTTTCACTTACCATCATGCCCATCTCAGTGAAATTTGCATCGATATCACTTAACTCATCATCAAATAATCGTCGCATGGGTTTTCCTCCTAACCAAATCGTCCTGAAATATAGTCATTGGTTTCCTGCTTAACCGGGTTCATGAAAATCTGCTTGGTATCATTTACCTCGATCAGTTCTCCATTTAAGAAAAACGCGGTCCGGTCAGAAATCCGTGAAGCCTGTTGCATGTTATGCGTAACAGTAATGATAGTGTAATCGTGACGTAAATTCAATAGCGTCATTTCAATCATGTGACTAGAAACGGGGTCGAGGGCACTGGTGGCTTCGTCCAACAAGATAATATCCGGTTCAACGGCCAAAACCCGAGCGATGCAGACCCGTTGTTGCTGCCCACCGGATAATGCTAAGGCGTTAACGTGCAAGCGGTCCTTGACTTCGTCCCAAATAGCAGCTTGTTTCAAGCTTTTCTCTACCGCCGCGTCGAGGGTCTCCTTATCACGAACTCCCGCAAGACGGAGGCCGTATACCACGTTTTCGTAAATCGAAAACGGGAACGGGTTCGGTTGTTGGAATACCATCCCGATTTCTTTACGCAACTGCACCGTATCGGTCGTCGGCGCGTAAATATTCGTATTATTGAACTGAACGTTCCCGGTAATCGTCACGCCCGGAATCAGGTCGTTCATCCGGTTCAAGCAGCGCAAGAACGTCGACTTACCGCAACCGGACGGGCCAATCAACGCGGTGATTCCCTTTTCTTGGAAGTCGATGTTGATATTTTTTAAGGCTTCCTTTTTACCATAAAATAGGTTCAAGTTTTCAGTTTTTAAAATTGTGCTCATGAACGATCCTCCTAACCAAAGTTCCCGGAAATGTAGTCGTTCGTTAAATCGACCTTAGGATTCGTAAAGATATCCCCGGTTTCCGCGTATTCCAGAACCTTTCCCAGATTAAAGAACGCGGTGTAATCACTAATTCGGGAGGCCTGTTGCATGTTATGGGTCACGATAATAATGGTGTAATTTTGCTTTAGTTCCAATAACGTATCTTCAATTTGACTAGTTGAAACGGGATCCAGCGCACTAGCCGGTTCATCTAACAATAAGATGTCGGGCTTAATCGCAATCGCGCGGGCGATACACAACCGTTGTTGTTGCCCACCGGATAATGCCAACGCGCTCTTATTCAAATCGTCCTTGACCTGGTCCCACATCGCGGCTTGGCGCAACGAGCGTTCCACCACTTCGTCTAAGTCCTGCTTCTTAGTCATCCCGCGCTGACGGAGTGCAAAAGCAATGTTTTCATAAATCGACTTGGCAAACGGATTCGGCCGTTGAAACACCATGCCGATGTGCCGACGCATTTCGTAGACGTCGATATCATTACTATTAATATCGAGTCCGCGGTACATAATCTTACCCTTAACCGTTGCAATCCGGTCATTCATTCGGTTAAGTGACCGTAAGTAGGTCGACTTACCCGAACCTGACGGGCCAATCAGCGCACTGATTTTGTAGCGTTCAAATTGTAAATCGCCTTCGGAAATTGCTTCGGACTTGCCGTAAAAAACGTGTAAATCTTCAGTGGAAAGCGCAATTTCATGGTCTTTCGGATCGAATTTCATGATATTGCGTTGATCCGTTGTCATTGAATTTTCTGCCATCAAAAAGGCCTCCTTTACTCAGCGGTTAAATGTTTGTAGAGTCGCTTGCCCAGCCAACGTGCTAGGAAGTTGAATAGTAAGACGGCAATGATCAGCACCGCTGATGAACCAGCCGAAACCGCCTTGGCATCGGGCATGATTCCTTCCGAGTTAATCTTCCAAATATGGACCGCCAACGTTTCGGCTGGTCGTAACGGACTCAGTGGGCTGCTAATGTTGAAGGGATTCCAGTCTGAGAAATCCAGAGCGGGCGCACTTTGCCCCGCCGTGTAAATCAAGGCGGCGGCTTCCCCAAAAATTCGGCCGGCACTTAAAACGACCCCGGTAATAATACTTGGTAACGCGGCCGGTACCACAATTTTTGTGACCGTTTCCCAGCGCGATAAGCCAAGCGCGTAGCCCGCTTCACGCTGGTCGTTCGAAATATTAGCTAAAGCTTCTTCGATACTCCGAGTTAAAATTGGTAAATTGAAAACCGTTAAGGCAAACGACCCTGAAAGAATCGAGAAACCTAACTTGAATTGCACCACGAAGAACAGGTACCCGAATAACCCCACGACAACGGAAGGCAAAGAACTCAAAATTTCAATCGTTGTTCGGATTAAACCGGTGACCGTATTTTGCGGAGCGTACTCATTCAAATAGATCCCGGCACCCAGTGAAATCGGTAAAGAAATCAGGAGCGCCAAAAATAGTAAGTAGAAGGAATTGAAGAGTTGGATACCAATCCCACCACCCGCTTCAAAAGCTAAGGCGGGTGACGTTAAGAAGTGCCACGAAATCTTAGGCACCCCTTCAATCAGAATAAAGCCAAGTAAGGCAACCAGAATGATAACCACTAGCGCGGCCACACCGTACAAGACGCCGGTTGCAATTTTATCGATTCGTTTAGCGTTCATGGTTCAGTTTCCCCTTTCGTCCAATGTAACGGATGGCCAAGTTGAAGACTAAGGACATCAACAACAGAATCATCGCTAATGACCAGAGGGCGTTATTTTGCAACGAACCCATGACGGTGTTCCCGATTCCCATCGTTAAAATACTGGTTAAGGTTGACGCTGGTGAAACCAAGTTATGTGGTAATAACGTCGCGTTCCCAATGACCATTTGGACCGCCAAGGCTTCCCCAAAAGCCCGGGCCATGCCGAAGACGATGGCCGTCAGCATTCCTGGAATGGCTGCCCGTAAGACCACTTTATAAATTGTTTGCCAGCGGGTCGCACCTAGCGCTAACGACGCTTCCCGGTAATAACGCGGGACTGCGTTTAACGCATCGGCACTCATCGACGTTACGGTTGGTAAAATCATAACAAATAGCACGAAGGTCCCGGATAAAATCCCGTAACCACTCCCACCAAAGGTATTACGTACAAATGGGACAACCACTTGTAGCCCAATAAAACCGTAAACAACTGACGGGATACCGACTAGTAATTCCGTAACCGGCCGTAAAATTTTGGCTCCCCGTCGCGGCGAGATCTCGGTCATAAAGACCGCGGTCCCAATTGCAAATGGCGTTGCAATCAAGGCTGAAAGAATCGTAATTAAGAACGAGCCGACAATCATCGGCAACGCGCCAACTGCTGGCTGGCCGTTCGTACCCATCGTCCCCGGATTCCACTGTGTGCCACTTAAAAACTGCCATAAATTAATGTGGTTTTTGAAGAAGGTTGCGAGCCCCCGTGATGCCACAAAGTAAAAAATCAAAAAGACAACGCTAACGATTAACGCTAAACAAATCAAACTAATAATTTTTCCGCGCCGCTCGATTTTGCTGGCAATTGACTTTTTTAATAAGCTTTCTCGAATTTTATCCATGCGCTCCCCCTCATTTCACTGTCGAAACTTTACCGGTCGCACTCCGCTGAACTTGCATATCATGGACCGAAATATAACCTAACTGTTTAACTAACTTTTCCTGAACAGCGGTTGATAAAATGTAATTAATAAAATCTTCCGTTAACTGACTTGGTTGTTTATCCGTATACAGGTGTTCGTAAGACCAAATGTACCACCGGTTATCCCGAACGTTGGCTTCCGTTGGTTTGACGCCGTCTACCCGCACGACCTGCACCGACTTGTCGATGTACGAAAAGGCCGTATAGCTAATCGCACCGGGTGTCGTAGCCACAATCGAACGTGCCAAGCCGGAAGAATCCTGCTCTTGCGAATCGGCACTCTGGTGTCCCTTTAACGCGTACCGTTCAAACGTTTTCCGGGTACCCGAACCTTGAGCGCGGTTAATTAGTGTAATCGCGAGGTCGCGACCACCCACCTGCTTCCAATTCGTAACTTGACCCGTAAATATCTTAATTAATTGGGCCTGGGTTAAATTTTTGACCCCGGCTTGTTTATTTACAATTGGTGCAATGCCGACAACGGCGACCCGGTGATCCTTAAGTTTACTCGCATCGATTCCGGGTTGTTCCTCGGCAAAAATATCCGAATTACCGATGGCAACCGCACCGGCTTGAATTTGACTAAGGCCGGTACCCGACCCACCACCCTGAACGTTAATAAAAGTACTCGTCCGCGTGGAACTAAACTGTTCACCCGCAGCTTCTACTAACGGCTGTAAAGCGGTGGAACCAACTGCGGTCAGTGACTCGCCGGCGTTTGCCTGGTCACGGTTCGTATACCCGAAACCTACCAAACTGGCAACTAGCACCAACCCTAACAGTTGGATGATCCGACTTTTTTTCATAACAAAATACCTCCTACCCATTGCTCATTTCCAATAATACAAAGTTTGTGTAAATGCTTAATATGCGTTTTGTAAAGATTGTGTAAATGTCAAAATATTTTGAAATGAAAGCTAAACTGGAACGAAAAAATAATCGTTAATTACGATAGTTAGTCGTAATTAACGATTATTTGGCTCTATGATATTTGGTGTTGATGGATAAAAACCATCAACACCATTTTTTATGCACAACAAAAGGACATACCGTCCTGTGCTACAATCTAGTCGACCA
>NZ_BJDZ01000021.1 GCF_005405405.1 Lactiplantibacillus plajomi | reverse complement strand
TGCTCTTTTTTTATTTTCTATTATATCAAAAGCAGGTCTGGAAAAATCCGAAGATTTTTCCAGACCTGCTTTGTTTTTAGAGACTTATGTCACAGCCTCAAATATCATAGAGCCTAAAAAATTCCGCTTAGAAAATAACATTCTAAGCGGAATTTTTTAATTTAATGGGGCATGTTCGGCATCCAATCAAATTCAAGGCTTGGATCCGCGTTAAGGCTCGCATCCCCAAATTGCTGGTGCTGGTACTGAATATAGCCGGCGGCACCGATCATCGCACCGTTATCACCACAAAGTTTCAGCGGTGCTAACAATAATTCGGCGTCCGGAAAGTGTTTCGGTAATTCTAGCTGTAGCCGTTCACGTAATCCCTGATTAGCTGCAACCCCACCGGCCAGGACCAACTGCTTGACCGGGTACTGTTTCAGGACCCGCAACGTCTTGCTGACCAAGACGTCGACAACGCTAGCCTGAAAGCTGGCTGCCAGGTCATTTTTATCCAGGGTCGCCCCAATTTGATCCGCGTGGTGGACGGTGTTAATAAAGGCACTCTTTAACCCGCTAAAACTAAAATCGTAGTTATCTTCATCAATCATGGCACGCGGAAAATTAAAGGTATCCTGCCCTTGATGAGCCATTTCATCGATTACCTTGCCGGCTGGGTACGGAACGCCTAGCACCCGACCAATTTTATCGTACGCTTCACCGGCCGCGTCATCACGCGTTTCACCAATAATTTCGAACTGGCCGTCCGCCTGCATGTAAACCAATTCGGTGTGGCCACCCGAAACCAGTAGCGCCATCAACGGAAATTCAAACGGCTTAACAAAGCGTGCCGCGTAAATGTGCCCCGCCATGTGGTTTACCGGAATTAGCGGTAAGTGGTGCGCAAACGCCACCGTTTTGGCCGCGTTCACACCGACCAATAACGCGCCAACCAGTCCGGGACCGTACGTTACCGCTACGGCGTCCAAGTCATCGTAAGTCACGTTGGCTTCGTTAAGCGCCGCTTCGATGCAAATCGTAATTTGTTCAATGTGGTGTCGACTAGCGACTTCCGGTACGACACCGCCAAACCGTTTGTGACTGTTGATCTGAGTTGCAATCACGTTCGACAAGATTTCGTCGCCGTTACGAACGACCGCGACACTCGTTTCATCACAACTCGATTCAAAAGCTAAAATCAAATTCTGTTTCTCCACCAGTGACCATCCTTTAATTAATAATTTTGCGCATAATTAGTGCGTCTTCAAGCGGACTATGATAATAATTTTTGCGGGTCGCGATACGTTCAAACCCGCATTTTAAATATAAGTGCTGAGCAGCAACGTTGCTCGACCGAACCTCTAAAAAGAGCTGGTCGCCCGGTGACAACTGTTCAAAACAGCCGTTGAGCAGTCGGCCTGCTAGGCCCTGGTGCTGAAAATCCGGGTGAACCGCAACGTTAGTAACCTCCGCTTCATCTAGCACCACCGTGTGACTGATAAAGCCGACCGGTCGTTCACGTACCAAGATCACATCGTAGTGCGCTTGCGGCATATCAACGTCTGCAATAAAGGTCGCCTGTCGCCAAGGCGCACCGTTCGGGTAAGCGACAGTGGCAAGTTGGTAACAAAGCTTACCTAATTCTTCAGCAGAAAAGACCGCACCGGAAACTATTCGAGGCTCAGTCGCCATTTTCACTTATCCGGTACGTCATATCAATGGCGTCTTCATGGTCACCAAAGTAGTACCGCTTTTTAATTCCGGTCTTCTCAAAGCCAATATCACGGTACAATTGCTGCGCGGTCACGTTACTGTACCGGACTTCCAACGTCACGGTCTGATACCGCAACCGCTTAGCCCGGTCAATCATCGTTTGCATCATAAAACGACCCAGTCCACGGTTTTGTGAATCGGGATGAACCGCAATATTAGTAATGTGGGCGTCACGGCGACGGTCATCGAATGCACAGCCGCAAAAGCCAACTAATTGGTCTTCGTGGCGCATCACAATGTAGAACCGCCCACTTTGACGGCGCAGCTCCGTCTTAAACGCATTTTGATCCCAGGGCGTCTGGCCGGCGTAAACCGCGCGTTCAATCGCCAACATCTCCGGCACGTCCGTAATCAACGCCTGCGATAAGAAATAGCGTGTATTTTCGACCTCGACCAAGTGGTCATCGATCGTCAGCACCTTCTTACGGTGTTGATCGTGATTCGTTGTTATTTTCTGAAAGTACTGCTTAAATCTTTTCAACATAGGGTGCATGATCCTCTTCTGGGTGTTTAGCTTGCCAATCCCGTTCGGCTTGCGTCAACCGTAAGTAATTTGGTACGAACGCGTGAATTTGCGCTACCGGCGCCATTGTTTGACCGAGCAACCCGATGGCTTCAGCCCGTGGTAAGTCTAGCTGGGGAGCGGCCCGGACGAACCGTTTACCAAAGCTAGCTTTCAACTTTTCTTCATAAGTCGCCACATCGGCTCCGATAAACACGATGGGTTCCTGGTAAGCTGCTAGTACTTGGTGCCAATCGGTCAAACTAACGTGCTGATCCGCAACGACGTTGACCGGCCGTTGATTCTCAATCCGATATAGCCCGGTAAAGACGTTTTCACGGCGGGCATCAAATAACGGTGCCACCAACTGGCCTTCCGTTAAGACGTTGGCGGCTAACGCGGCCAAACTAGAAACACCGACCAACGCTTTATCCAGCGTAAACGCCAACGTTTTGGCCGTCGTCACCCCGATGCGTAACCCGGTATACGATCCCGGACCCGCGGCAACCACGATGCGGTCCAACGCTTCCGGTGCAATCCCCGCCTGTGCCAGTGACTGCTCAATAATTGGTAACAAGGTACTACTATGGTTACGACCGACGTTGGTTGTCGTCGTGGCCAAAATTTTAGTATCTTCTAAAACGGCGACACTCAACGGACGGTTGGAAGTATCGATAGCCAACAACTTCATAATTTTTACAGACTCCTCATTTTGAATTACTTCACATATCTTATCATAATTTAGCGACTTTGAAAGCTTTCAAGCGGCAACCGACCAATCCAGGCGGATAACCACCGAAAACTCATGAAAAGTGGCCGTTAAAGCCCTTACCAATTTAATCACGCCATCTGATTCGTAAACTAGATTTACATAACTTATACATAGACTTCACTAATCCTTTTTAGCACATTTACATTCCCTTGTTATGCTACACAAGTAACTAAATTACTTGGAGGTAATGAAAAATTATGTCAAAGCTCAGTAAGTCTCTCTTAGGTCTTTCATTTGTTTCAGTATTAGGGTTAGGTCTCGCCGGCTGTGCCAGCGGTACCAGCACTAACTCTAGCAGTAAAGGTAGCAGCGCCGGTAAGGATGGCAAAGCCATCACCGTCGTGTTCTACCCGAACGAATCCGCTAAGAGCTTCGCAACTTCCCGCGATGCTTTAAAGAAATCTATCGAAAAAGCCACTGGTAAAACGGTTAAGTTACAAACAACTACCGATTATAACGTGGCCATCCAAGCAATTGCTTCCGGCAAGGCGCAACTGGCCTACATGGGTGCCAACGGTTATATCCAAGCTCATAAGCTGAGCAAGGACGTTGTACCGTTTGCCGCTCAATCTGATGGTGAAGGAACCCTTAAGAAAGCCACTTACAACTCTTACTTAATGGTACAACAAAAAGATGCTGATAAGTATCAAGAAAATGGTAAATATAGCATCAAGAACGTCAAGGGTAAGAAGATGTCTTACGTTTCAAACAGTTCAACTTCCGGTTTCTTAGTGCCAACCGCTGAAATCACCCGTGAATTCAGTATTAAAGATGGTGACAAGGATAAGTTAACGCAAAGTGGTCAATTCTTCAGCAAAGTCCTTTACGGTGGCTCCCATCAAGGTTCAGCCGTTAACTTGATCAAGGGTGACGCGGACGTGGCTGCCTTTGATGACGCCGACTTAATGCCTTACCTGAAAGCAACTAAGGGGTCATGGGACAAGGTTGGCTCAACCTTTACCGTTAAAGATGACGCCGAAGCACCGTTCAACAGCTTGAAGGGTAAGTCAGTAGTTAACATCGCCATGATGCCGGTTCAACAAGGTCCTTGGGTCTTCAACACTAAGACGTTGAGCAAGGATGACCAAACCAAGATTGCTAAAGAATTTACTTCTCAAGAATTCGCCGACAACGAACAAATCTTCTCAAAACCAGGGTCTAAGAAGACTTCCATGTTCCCTAAGAAGACTGAAAAAACTAAATTATTAAAGGTTACCGACAAGTGGTACGCACCAACTCATAAGTTAGTTGGTTACTAAACCGATTTCCATTTAGGTATCCAGGAAAGGAACTGCTATGCTCAAGGTCATTCAACTAGATAAAACTTACGGTTCAAATAAGCACTCGCTCAAAGCGGTCAACTTCACGGCACAACCAGGTGAAGTCACGGCCATCATTGGGCCTTCGGGTGCCGGAAAGACAACGATTCTACGGAGTATCAATCAATTAATTCGCGATGACAGCGGTCAAATTTTGTTGGACGACCAGGATATTCGTCAAGCTAACAAGGGTGAATTACGCAAAATTCGTCACCACATCGGGATGATCTTTCAAAACTATAACTTGATTAACCCGTTGACGGCCTTAGAAAACGTGCTTCACGGCCGTTTAGGCGCTAAGTCGACCGTTGCTGGCATGCTCGGGCTATATAGCGATGACGAAAAAAGCGAAGCCCTCGCCCTTTTAGACGAAGTCGGTCTCAAAGAATACGCCTACCAACGCTGTGACCAACTTAGTGGTGGTCAACAGCAACGGGTCGGGATTGCTCGGGCCCTCATGCAACATCCAAAAATGATTTTATGTGACGAACCGATCGCATCCCTCGACCCTAAGTCAACTAAAATCGTAATGGATATTTTACGAAAACTCGCCCGCGAAAAGCAATTGATTATTTTAATCAACTTGCACCAAGTGGACATTGCGCTTGAATATGCCGACCACATCGTTGGTATTAACAGTGGTGCCATTGTTTTCGAAGGTCCGACCGACGAAGTTAACGACGGCGTTTTACAAAAAATTTATCGTCAAGCTGATCAGCCAGGTGCGGTGGTGACTGCTAATGAAAACTAACTACCAATCCCCCCAACAATTTTACCGGCAACGCCGGTTACGGATGCTGATCGTTTTACTGATTCTCATCGGAATCTACGTGGGGTCAATGCTCTTGGTTAAATTCCAAACTTGGAATTCAATTGTAAAGATTCCCGCCGGATTAATTTGGTTGTTTCATAACTTTATTCCAACGGAACGTTCAATTTCTTACTTAGGACCCATCCTTTATCAGTTGTGGCGGACCTTGCTCGTTTCAATTTCTTCCACCATCGTGGCCAGTATTTTCGCGCTGATGGCAGCCATTCTCGGTGCCAAAACAACGACGCCACACCGGTCAGTCAGTCTCGTTATCCGCTTCGGCGCGTCGCTCTTACGGAACATTCCAGTCGTTGCTTGGGCCATGATCCTGTTGTTCTCGTTCAAGCAGAGTGACTTTACCGGTTTCTTGGCCTTGTTCTTCATGACCTTAGGCTACCTGACCCGGGCCTTTACCGAAACGATTGAAGACTTAGACGCGGAAAAGATTCAAGCTTTACAAGCAGTCGGGGCAAACTATTTTCAATGTGTCTTTTGTGGGGTCCTCCCCGAAGCAGCCAGTACCTTAACCAGCTGGGTCCTTTACATGATTGAAAACAACTTGCGTGACGCAACCTTAGTTGGTCTGTTAACTGGGACCGGCGTTGGGTTCCTCTTTGATACTTATTTTAAGAGTTTCCGCTATGACGCCGCCGGTCTGATTGTCTTGTTGATTGCCATCTTAGTCATTTTACTCGAGTTAACGTCTACTCAAATTCGGAGGGCCATTGCATGATTGAAAATAGTCAACCAAACCCGAACGCTTTACAACCGTCAGCACCTAAGTCTAAGCACATCTCGTTGGTCACTAAACCCAGAAAGATCTTGCGGACCGTCTTAGCGGTGCTGGCCATCATTAGTATTTATTCACTCGCAACCCTTAACAGCAGCAACCTAAACTTAGCCGATGCTTTTCATAGTTTAGGCGTTAACCTGAACGCCATGTTCCTGCATCCGAGCGTTGGTCAGGATTCTTGGGGTCAGTTATTACAGGCCCTCGTAACCAGCGTTTCCTTGGCGTTACTCACCACTTTGCTCGGTGCCGTCGTGGCCTTCTTCATCGCCGTCGGTGCCGCCCGGAACTTAGCCCCTAGTTGGTTGGCAACCGGCATTAAGGCCGTTATGGCGTTCATCCGGGCAATTCCAACGATTCTTTGGGTGTTGATCTACTCCGTTGTGATGGGAATCGGTGCCAGTGCAGCCGTGGTCGGGTTAACTTTCCACAGTGTCGCCTACCTGGTCAAAGCTTACTCAGAAAGTATCGAAGAAACTTCTCAAGATACGATTGAAGCCTTAAAGGCCAGTGGCGTTGGGTTCTGGCCGATTGTGTTCCAGGCGATTCTGCCATCAATCGTGCCGGCCCTCCTTAGTTGGACGTTTATCCGCTTCGAAATCAACTTTGCCAATGCCGTTGCAGTCGGTGCGGCGGCGGGTGCCGATGACATTGGTTACTTCTTATTTATGGCCGGTAACTTCTACTTCAATTTCCACGAAGTCGGCTTAATTGTTTACCTACTACTCGGTGTCGCCATCGTACTAGAATTGATTTCGATGAAACTACGGGGCCACTATTTAAAGCATAATTAATCTTTCGTATTCAAAGGAGCTTCACTATGAGCATTCAAGCCGTTATTTTTGATTGGGCCGGTACAACCATCGACTACGGGAGTCGCGCACCAATCGTTGCTTTCCAAAAAGCCTTCAGTAACGTCGGTATCGACATTACCGAAGCCGAAATTCGTCAAGATATGGGGCTCGATAAGTACACCCATATTCATAAAATCATTAACTTACCCGCCGTCCAAAACGACTGGCAGGCCCGGTTCCAAGTTCTGCCTTCTAACGATGATTGCGAACGGATCTACCATGATTTTAAATCAATTTTACTCGCTTCCATTGCTGAATTTGGCGAACTAAAGCCTGGGATGACTGACGTCGTGACCTACTTAACGGAACACAACATTGCCTACGGGACCACCACCGGCTACGACGCGGAAATGTTGGCCCTCGTATTACCGATTGCCGCTAAGCAAGGATACCGTCCAACCGTTAACATCACCTCAGCGCAAACTAACGGAATTGGCCGCCCAGCACCAGCCATGTTGGAACTTGCTAGCGACCAGTTGGAAATTACCGACCCAACGACCGTAATGAAGGTCGGCGATTCCGTCAACGATATTTTAGAAGGTCAAAACGCGGATGCCATTACCGTCGGCGTCGTTGACGGCAGCAATTTAATGGGACTTTCACAAGATGCCTTTGCCACCCTTAGCGACGTGCAACAAGCGGCGTTACGTGCCAAAGTTGCGGGTCAGTATGAAAGCGTCGGTGCGGACTACATTATCGAATCAATGGTTGAATTACCAGCTCTGATCGACAGTATTAACCAACCCGTTACCGACCATTAGGACGAAGGAGATCACCATGAAACAACCTTACTTGTTATTAACGCCCGGACCGTTAAGCACCACCCCAACGGTCAAGGAAGCCATGCAAATTGATTACTGTACTTGGGATAGCGACTACCGGCAAGTGACTGAAACAATCCGTGAACAAATTCTGGAACTGGCTCAGGCCAATCCAGACAACTACACGACCGTCTTGATGCAAGGGAGCGGCACTTACGGGGTTGAAGCCACGATTGGAACGGCCGTACCGCGTTCCGGGGCCGTACTCCTGATTGCCGTTAACGGTGCGTATGGTCGCCGCTTAACTGAAATTGCTGATTATTACGACATTCAGCACGTTGACGTCGTTTTTGACGAGGACCAAGCCGTTGATCCTCAGGTCGTTGCGGCTGCCCTGGACGAACATCCGGAAATCACCCACTTCGTGACGGTTCATAGCGAAACCACCACTGGCTTGCTCAACCCAATCGAAGCACTGATTCCATTAATGCGTGAGCGCGGTATCATTACTATGATTGATGCTATGTCTAGCCTGGGTGGGGTTCCAATCAGTATTGACGACCTTGGCTGTGACTACCTCATTAGTAGTGCTAACAAGTGCGTTCAAGGGGTACCAGGGTTTGCCTTTATCATTGCTAAAAAAGCAACCTTGGCAACGACCGAAGGAAACGCGCGCTCACTGAGCCTAGACCTATTTGCTCAGTGGCAAGCCATGACGGCACAACCGGGAAAGTGGCGCTTCACCTCCCCGACCCACGTCGTTCACGCCTTTGCTCAAGCACTGATTGAAATGAAAGCTGAAGGTGGCGTCCTACCACGTTACCAACGCTACGCTGCCAATCAGGAATTGCTGAGTAACGGGATGCAGGGCTTAGGTTTCGACTTAGTGATTGACCCTGCTATTCAAGGACCAATCATCACGTCATTCAAGTACCCGTCCGAACATTTCGACTTTGATGACTTTTACCAATTCATCAAGGAACGCGGATTTGTTATTTACCCTGGTAAGGTGTCCGCCATTCCAAGTTTCCGGATTGGCACGATTGGTGACATCAATACGACCGACATTAAACGGTTACTCGCAATTATCAGCGACTACCAAGCATTGCAACACTAAGACTTAACTAATGGCGCCCCGAAAGTGGTTTCGGGGCGCCCTTTTTGGCGACAAAAAGGCCGGGTGATTTGATCGTCACCCGGCTCTGATTTAATTAACTTGTAGTCTGCTCGCCACTAACGGTCGGCGTACCCGTTCGGATGCTTTTGCGTCCAAGCCCAGGCCGTCTTGATAATCTCATTGACGTCGTCATACTGGGGCTGCCAGCCTAGCACTTTGCGGGCTTTATCACTCGCCGCAACTAGGGAATCCGGATCACCCGGTCGACGAGGCGCCATTGTTGCTGGAATTGGCTTACCCGTCACTTCACGGGCCGCCGCCAGCATTTGCTTGTTGGAAAAGCCGGTCGACGAGCCTAAGTTAAAGGCGTCGCTATCGTGCCCCGCTGCCAAGTACTTCAGCGCTAAAATATGGGCATCGGCTAAATCTAACACGTGGACGTAATCGCGGACGTTGGTTCCATCCGGAGTATTATAATCGTCCCCAAAAATCTTCAACTCGTCGCGTTTTCCTTGGGCAACTTGTAAAATAATCGGGACCAAGTGGGTTTCCGGACCGTGGTCTTCCCCAATACTACCATCCGGTTTGGCACCGGCAACGTTAAAGTAGCGTAACGCCACGAATTTGATTCCGTAGGCAACGTCCGCCCAGTGCATAATTTGTTCCATCATTAACTTGCTGGCACCGTACGGGTTGATTGGAATCTGCGGATCAGTTTCCTTAATTGGAATCCGTTCCGGCGTCCCGTAAGTGGCTGCCGTCGATGAGAAGACGATTCGTTTAACGTCGTGGGCCTTCATCGTTTCTAGCAACGTAATCATGCCACCAGTATTATTATCAAAATACTTCAACGGTTTCGCCATTGATTCGGGTACCACGGAAAAGGCCGCAAAGTGTACGACCGCTTCAATGGGTTCCTCGTCAAAGACGTGGCTCAAAAAGGTCGCGTCCCGAACGTCCCCTTCATAAAACTTAGCGGCCGAATTAACCGCTGCCCGGTGACCAGTGACCAAATTATCGATGACGACCACGTCTTCGCCTTTATTGATCAGTCGATCGACCATGTGAGAACCAATGTAGCCGGCTCCCCCTAAAACAAGAATTGACATAGTGTACCCTCCCTACGTAGTTGCTTTAATAATAGCATAGTCACGCCGGTTTAGAGTGCAAAGTTGCCAACTTTGAAAGGCCAATTTACATCGACCTAGCCAATCAAAAAGCCCAGTTTGCACGAAGCCAAACTGGGCTAGTTTTATCACTATTGAATGGGTTCCGCTAACGTCCGCCACAAAATTGTGACCTCGCAACACTTTTCATCGCCCACCTGAATTAGGTGGCTCGTCTTGACCTGATCCGGTTGGTCAGTTGCCAGAATATTGGCTTTAGCTTCAACGGTGTGCCCGTACTGGACCTCATTTTCGTAGCGCACGTCGACGTGTAATAGATCGTGCTGCAACAAAAAATCAGCCGGAAGCGTATCTAACAACCAGTCAAAATAATGGGCATTATTGACGTGGCGGTTCGGGTCAATGTCGAAGAAACGAACCTGGTACGGTTTACTGATGGTCGTCGTCGTCGGTTCAAAGCTGATTGGTCGCGGTAACCGCGGAATTCGCTTGGTTTGTTCCGAATGGTACGGTGCCACCAACGCCGGCAAAATTTTAACAATTTTACGCGTTGATTGACTCATCGTGACCCAAATACTAGTGATGTAGGCCAACTGCTTGCCGGCCGCATCACTGATCCAGAACTCCCGAAAGGCGAAGTACGGATTATACGCACTACCACGCACGGCAATCGTCACCGTTTCATCTTGGCGGGGCATACGCGTAATATCAATTGCGTACTGGGTCACGACCCAGCCGACCCCGTGACTTTGAACAAACTCGGTTGTCAATCCTAACGCGTCACTCTGGTCTTCTGAGGCTAAAATCGCAATATCGATCAGAGTTGCCAGGGTTGCCCGTCCGGTCCGGTCACATTCGTAATAGGTAATCCGGTGATCTTCACTATAAATACTTGCCGTTGCGCCTAAACTCGCCATTAATTAATTCTCCTCGCCTTGTTTTAAGTCGTGAAACTGATTATAAACGTCTTGGCGGGCTAAATCCCGTCGTTTCGCAATCGTTTTAATTGCGGCGTTTGGTTTAGCACCGGCGGTAATTAGTGCTTCAACCTGCGCCTTGATTGGTAACTCGGCCAATTCGTCATGACTATCAGTAACGGGTTCATTCGGGTTACCACTGATCAGTAACACGAATTCCCCCTTTAACTGGTGGTCTTGTGACCAGGCCACCAGCTCGTCTAACGTCCCGCGGGCAAATTCCTCGTAACGCTTGGTTAACTCGCGACAGGCCACGATCTGCCGACTACCTTCACACACCGTTGCCAAGGCACTCAGCGTCTTGGCGACCCGAAACGGGGACTCGTATAAAATCACCGTTTCAGTCCGTTGTGCGAGCGCGGCCAACGCCGCTTTTTGATCATGCTTTTTCCGCGGTAAGAAGCCGTAAAAGTAAAATGGCTGGGGCACTAGTCCCGAAGCAATCAACGCGGTCAGCCCAGCATTGGCACCCGGTAACGGAACAACCGGAATTTGCTGGGCGACACACGCTGCCACCAATTCCTTCCCCGGGTCACTGATTGACGGCATGCCGGCGTCACTGACCTGCGCCAAACTTTCCCCGGCTTGCAACTTTGCAACCAGTTGTGGAATGCGTTCCTGGGTATTATGTTCATGAAAGCTAATTTGCTTGGTCGCAACTTCAAAGTGGTTCAGTAACTTTTGCGTGTTGCGCGTATCTTCGGCGGCAATCAGGTCCACCGCTTTTAAGGTGGCAACCGCCCGGTACGTCATATCTTGTAAATTGCCAATCGGGGTCGGGACTAAGTAGAGCGTCCCCACACCCGCGTGGTCGGCAAAGCTTTGCTGTGTATCCAACCGTGACCGCCTCCTAATTAAGGCCGCTCGCGTTCGCCATAGATCACGTCTAGGCAAAAGACGCACGATTCATCATCATTACGCCGCTTACCATAAAACTGATTGCAAACGTGGAACCCTTCATCGTATAATTTTTCCAAATTCTGTCGCGACTTGGAGAGCGTGGTGGTTCCTACCGGCTTTTTCGGTAGTTCGTTTTCGATTTCAACCATGCGTTCCCGCAAATGTTCATTCTCAATTACTAATTCGGCATTTTTTTCCAGGACGGTCGTCATATCTGCGCGCAGTTTTGCCATTTTATCCAGCATTTGTTGCATTTGCTGCTCCATCCCGCCGAAACTATCATATAAATCACGCTTATCCACGCACTCACCCTCGTCTTTATCTATTAAGCGTTCGTAAAAATCGGCCATAACGCTAAGGTCAGGCCTTCTAAAACGTTCTGAAAACTAATATTTCGTCCAAGTTGCTGCTTCGCGGTCAACGCCAACTCGGTGGCATCAACCAATTGACGGGCGCTCAACTGCTGTGTCAGCGTCGTTAACGCCTGCTGATACTGCACAAACGTCAGTGCCGTTGCCGATTCAACTTGAAAATGTAACTGCAACAAGTCTTGAAACAGCGCCGCAATTAGGTCCAACATGACCGTTTGTTGTTGCGCATCCTTTGCTAGCCCCACCAAGTGGACCTGCACCGCAACGAAGCTCCGCGGTTCACCATTCACGACCTGCTCGAACCAGCGCCACAACGCGGCAACTGCTTGGGGTAGCCAGTCCGCCGCCAATAATTGCTGGGCTTCCGTCACGCTGTTGGTCAGGCTGGGGAGCAGTTGCGCCATTGGTGGTGTTATCCCGGCCGCTTCAAAGTTTTTACGTAACGCCGCCGTATTCAACGGCGGGAAGTCAATCACCTGGGTCCGCGAAATGATGGTCGGTAACATCAACTGCTTATTCGCCGTGAGTAAAAATGCGGTCACGTTGCCACTGGGTTCCTCGATGAACTTCAATAACCCGTTGGCTGCCGACGCCGTCATCTTTTCCGCGTCTTCAATGATAAAGATCTTACGATTCCCTTCAACGGCACTTTTTGAAAACTCGGCCTTTAAGTAGCGAACTTGGTCAACGTGAATACTTTGACCGGTCGGCGCGACCGTCACGATGTCCGGGTGGGAGCCGTTCGCAATGCGGACGCACTCCTCACAGGTCCCATCCGGCTGACCGTCCACAACGTGCAGGCAGAATAGCCGTTGGGCAATCCACCGGGCTAGTTCGGGCTGTCCCGCCCCGTCCATGCCGGTAAATAGGTAGGCGTGTGCCAGGTGATTTTGTGCAATGATGTGTTGAAACGCGGCTAAAAGCCGCGGCTGTTTCGTTGCCAACGTTGCCGCCAGGGCATCCGTTGTTGCCATTTAAACCACCCTTACCTTTTAAAATTGATGAAACTGATCGATTGGTAATACGAAGACCGTCGCCCCGCCAACCTGTACTTCGACCGGGTAAGTGGCGGCGTTATCCATCGTGACGTCCAAGTTGACCGGCGGGGTCATGAACTGATTCCGTGCGTGGCTGGTTTCTTTAATCATTTCCAAGACCGTGTCCACCCGTTCGTCCTCAATTCCGATCATAAAAGTCGTGTTACCTGAGCGTAAGAAGCCCCCGGTTGTCGATAACCGGGTCGCGCGAACGTTGGCATCAATGAACTGACTACTAAGGCGATTACTATCCTTATCCTGAACAATGGCAATAATTAATTTCATCGTTTCGATTCCCCTTCCGTACCCAAGTACGTTGGTAACGCGGTCGTTAAAATTTCTAGCGCAGTTTCGACCACCCGCTGTGGCGTCTGGCTGGCATCCACCCGTTTAATGCGGTCCGGATGGTCGGCTAATAGTTTTAAGTAGGCCGCCTGAACGCGGTGATGAAAGCTCAGCGCTTCCACATCCAAACGGTTGATTTCATCCTGACGGTGGGTCTGAATCCGTTGTAAGCCGACCTCGGCGTCAACGTCGAAATACAACGTTAAGTCGGGCGTCAGGCCTTCGGTAGCGAACTGGTTCATATCGTACACGGCCCGTTCGCCAATGCCACGACCAGCACCCTGATAAGCAATTGAGCTATCTAAATAGCGATCACACAACACTAGTTGGTCGGCCCGCAGTGCGGGCAAAATTTCTTGAACGATGTGTTGCCGCCGCGCCGCCGCGTAAAGTAGCGCTTCGGTACGGTCGTCCATCATCGTGTTTTGCCGGTCCAAAATAATCGTCCGGATGGCTTCAGAAATGTGGTTGCCCCCAGGTTCGCGCGTAACGACTAGCCGCTCCCCCAGCCGTGGCTGAATGGCCGCCACAATGGCGTTTAAGGCTGACGTCTTGCCGGCACCGTCCGGCCCTTCAAATGTAATTAATTTTCCTGTCAACGTTCCCAATCCCACCTAATTTGACTTTTTTCGTGTTCTTAATAATTGTACTTGATTGTGGGGTGCATGTCTAATGCCGCCACCACTAGGAGCGGTAGGCGCACCTTCTATTTTAAGTTAGCAGCCACTATCCGTTGTGGTTTTGAACCTCATCAACCTGCCGATATTTCATTTCAAAAAAATCGCTGCCGTCACCGGCAACGATTTTGATAACCCCATTTTACTTATCGATCACGGACCGCTGAATCGTCTGGCCGTGAACCTGCCGCCGCCGTGCCTCGCGGTATAAATATAAATACTTGGCACGCGCCAGGGCCGTCCGGGTCACTAGTTCACTCGTGTTCGCATCGTAAATGGCTTCCTGATTCGCCTTAGCCCGGTCCCAATCGACTTTCGCCGCGTTGAGCGTGTCTAACAGGCGCTGATCAAAGACGTCCTTGGGGTGTTTAATCCGTTTCCCTCGTTTGCCAAACATCGTGATCCCTCCACTTACATCTCTTGGCGACCCTCGACCGCTTTAAAGAGGGTCATTTCATCCGCGTACTGAATATCACTACCGACCGATAACCCGTGGGCTAAGCGGGTCACCTTGATCCCCGCTGGCTTGACCAGCCGCGAGATGTACATGGCGGTTGCTTCACCTTCGGGGGTGGCGTTAGTCGCAATAATGACTTCGTGAATACCGTCATTTTGCTGTAGCCGCTTTAACAGGCTAGCAATGTTAATATCTTCGGGGCCCTTACCGTCGATTGGGGACAGCACCCCGTGGAGCACGTGGTATAAGCCGTTATATTCCTTGATTTTTTCCATAGCCATCACGTCCTTGGCCTCTTCGACCACCAGGACGGTGCTCTGATCACGGGACTTATCCCGACAAATATCGCAAGGATCATTTTCGGTAATGTTGCCACAAATACTACAAAAATGAAGGTCGCGTTTCGCCGCAATCAACGCTTTAGCGAATTCCGTGACGTCATCGCCGTCCATGTCAATCGTGTAGAAAGCTAACCGGGTCGCAGTCTTACCACCAATGCCGGGGAGTTTCATATAACTATCGATCAACTTAGCAATTGGTTCTGGATACTGCATATCATTACCTCACTTCAGTGGTTACTTTAAGCCCTTGGTATACTTGCCCATCGTACTTTGCGTCTGGTCATCAACCTTAGTCAACGCGTCGTTAACGGCGGCTAACACCAGGTCCTGCAACATATCAACGTCGTCCGGATCAACCGCTTTCGGGTCAATGGTGATGTCTTGCATCTTCTTGTCCCCGCTAAACGTGACTTTGACCATTTCGTCCGGTGCGACCCCTTCAAACTGTTGGGCGTTTAAAGCTTCTTGTTCGGCCGCCATTTGTGCCTGCATCTTTTTCATTTGTTTCATCATACTTTGCATATTTCCCATACCACGCATCATTTGTCATTACTTCCTTTCAATATTAAGTACTGCTTGTTCGTTTAATCTGGTTTAACTTCGACGAGGTCACCAAACATGTTTTTAGCTTGGTCAACGACCGGGGCCGCCTTTTCCGGCTGTTCCTTGGCTGGTGCGCCACCGGGTTGGTGGGTCGCCAAGTAGTCCCGCCGAATTTGCGGCCACTGGTCTTTCGGCACGCAAACGATTTTCGGCGACTGGCCCATCAGCCGGTCGAGCCCGTTACTGAGGGCGTCGATCAAGGTCTGATCATCAGTCGCCTTTTGGTAAATTATCGCGTAATCAAAGGCCACGACTAACCCATCGTCACTGGCCGCAACCGGCTGGGCAACGTGCATCAACGCCCGTTGGGTGACACTTAAAATATTCATTAGGTCACCCCAGACGTCGCGAATCTTCAATAAATCGTTCTTCTTCGCGCTATCCAAAATGGGGTAGATCTGGCTCACGTTGACCTTTTTCACAACCGGTCCGTTACGCGGTGCCGCCTTCGGCTTAGTTGGTGCTGGTCGCGCCCCGCCTTGTTGTTTCAACGTCGTTAACTCGCTTTGCAGCTGTTGCACTTGCTGAGCGAGCTTTTGTACGGTCGGGTCATCCGGCGCAACCTGGGCCGTTTTCGCCTGGGCTTGCGACTGGCCGTCCAACTGAGCGAGCTTAACGGTCAGCACTTCCAAATAAACGTCGGGGTGGGTCGTAAAGCGCATTTGTTGCTGAATGTCGTTCAACGTTTTGATCATCTGGTAAAGCACTTCAGCATCGATCGACGACGCGAATTCTTTGAAACGTTGGTCGTCTTCACCCATTGCAACGCTATCGACCATCTCGGGGGCCTGCTGATAGAGTAACACGTCGCGCGTATAACTGATCAAATCTTCGATAAAACGGTTAGCGTCTTTACCTTCTTGTAAGATTTGCCGCATCGTTTCCAGCGCTGGTTTGGTCACGTGACCAGTGACTTCTTCCATATAATCCGCAATCAGCTTTTTAGTCACACTACCCGTGACCATCAACGCATCGTCTAGCGTCACTTCGTTATCACCGAATGAAATCACTTGGTCCAAGATACTAAGGGCGTCACGCATCCCACCTTCAGCTGCTTGGGCAATCACCCGTAACGCCTTTTCATCGTAGCTGACGTCCTTTTGTTGCAAGATGTAGACCATCCGCTCATAACTGTCCTTAGCCGTAATCCGCCGAAAGTCGAACCGCTGCGTCCGCGAAATGATCGTCAACGGAATTTTATGCGGTTCGGTCGTAGCTAAAATAAAGATGACGTTGGCCGGTGGTTCTTCCAGCGTTTTAAGTAACGCGTTGAAGGCGCCGGTTGATAGCATGTGGACTTCGTCGATAATGTAAACTTTGTAATCGGCCTCAGTCGGCGCGTACTTAGCCTTATCGCGAATATCGCGAATTTCTTCGACCCCGTTATTGGAAGCCGCGTCAATTTCAATCACGTCGTTCAATTGGCCCTTCGTGATGGCCTGACAAGTGTCACACTGATTACAAGGCTCACCATCAACCAAGTGGTGACAGTTGATGGCCTTCGCAAAGATCTTAGCTGCGGAAGTCTTCCCGGTTCCCCGTGGCCCGGTAAACAAGTACGCGTGACTCGTTTGATGCGTGACGATGGCATTTTTTAACGTTTGGGTAATCATCTGTTGACCAACGATCTCGTCGAACCGTTGGGGGCGCCAAACCCGGTATAATGCCCGATACATGCGACTCTTCCTTTCTAAGTACAATCCTTTTAGAACGTTTGATTTTAAATAAAAAGCTCTCAACCAAACGGCTAAGAGCTGTTACATTTCATAAAAACTTAAGGCACAAGATGAAGCAAACTTAGTGCTGCTTCCTTCCGGACCTGACACGATTCGTAAATCCACCCTTGCCTTAAGGCCTTGCGGCAAGTACTATAATACACGATTTAGGAATTAATTACCAGCCACCGGTTTAATTTTTTTCGGCCGCCTGCTTACGGGCCCGTTTCGCCGCTTTTTGGCGTTTACGAATATCCCGAAAGAAATTTTCCAGCATTTCACCCGCCGGGCGGGCCAGGACCCGCTCGTGAACCGTGACCCGGTGATTCAGCCGTGAATCTTCCAACACTTCGTATAGGCTTCGAACCGCGCCGGCCTTGGGATCACGGGCACCGTAAAAGACTTCCGGAATCCGGGCGTTAATAATCGCCCCGCTACACATTAAGCACGGTTCCAGCGTGACGTAGAGCTGACAACCTTCCAACCGCCAACTATGCAGGGCCTCGCAAGCCTCCTGAATCGCCATCATTTCCGCGTGCAGGGTCGCATCCTGACCGTGTTCGCGCAAGTTGTGCCCCCGACCGATGATCTCACCGTCATGCACAATCACCGCCCCGATTGGCACCTCGCCGATCAGGTAAGCCATCCGTGCTTCGTGGAGCGCCTCTTTCATCCAGTCTTCCGCCGTTTTCTCAGTCAAACTATCCCTCCTTGGTACTTTGTAAAATATAGTAGCCCTTATCCTTCTTTATGATCTCACAATTACCGAAGGTCGCTTGCATTAACTTCTTAGCCGACGGTGCGCCCTGCTTTTTTTGCAAGACCACCGTCAGGGTACCCCCAACCATCAGGTGCGCTTCCGCACCGCTCAGCATCGCATCGACCACGCGCTTTCCAGCACGTACTGGTGGGTTAGTGACAATCGCAGCGTAGTTAGTCGCGGTCACCGCGTCGTAACCGTCGGACGTAAAGATGCGCACGTTCTCAATTTGATTGAGGGCAGCATTTTTCCGCGCCAAGCTCAACGCCAGTTCGTTAACGTCGACCATGTCGACTTGTCGTTTTGGTAATTGATAGGCCAACGCCAAGCCGATCGGGCCGTAGCCGGTTCCCAAGTCTAAAATCGGTCCCGCCGGCAATCCCGCGGAATCAAAGGCCGCCAGCAGTGTTCGGGACCCGTAATCCACGGTCCGCTTAGAGAACACGCCGTTATCAGTCGTAAAACGGAACTGGTGAGCAAAGATTTCAAAATTCCATTGTTTTTCGTCATGCACAACGTCCGGATTGTGTGTATAATAATAGTTAGTCATAAATGTTTTCCTCGATTTTTGGTCTACGTCTATGATAACTGATTCGTGGAACGAACCACAACTAATTAAAAAAATTTTTTACAATGGTTAAACACCGGCATTAACACAACATCTAGTAGTTTAGGTCTATTTTAGGCCCCTAGATGTTGTGTTTTTTGATTGTTTTTTCCCCCACATGTTGTATACTGTGTTTATCGAGAAAACGAATTAAGGGTGATTAACATGAAAAAAGTAACGGTATTTACTAAAAACAACTGCATGCAATGCAAAATGACTAAAAAGTTCTTAACGGCGCACAACGTGGCGTTCGAAGAAAAGAACATCAACACTAATCCAGAATACGTTGACTACTTAAAAAACCAGGGTTTTCACGCGGTTCCCGTTGTTGAAATCACTGGCGAAGACAGCATCACCGGTTTCCGTCCCGATGCGTTAAAGCAATTAGCTGTCTAGTTCACTGCGCTTTTTTGCGTGGTTACATAGTTGCCTAAATTGAGTTCTTCATAACGACCCACAATCAATATTTTTACTGATTGTGGGTCGTCTACGTTAGCCACCGCAACTCACACTGTTATAGAAAGAGGTTACTCATGAGCTTAAAAGATTTAAAAGACGTTACCTATTATGATTTGAATAACGAAATCAATATTCCGGTCAATAACCAGATTCCGTTAAACAAGGATCAGGAAGCCCTGGCCGCGTTCCTTGACCAAAACGTCAAGCCTAACACCAAGTCCTTTGACAGTCTCAAGGACCGCTTTGATTACTTAGAACGCCACGACTACTTGGAAATGGACGCCATCAATAAGTACGACTTCAGTTTCATTGAGAAATTATACGACTACTTAAAAAGTCAAAACTTTCATTTTAAGACCTTCATGGCCGCCTACAAATTTTACGCCCAGTACGCCCTCAAAACCGATGATGGCGATTACTACTTGGAAAACTTTATCGACCGCGTGGCCATGAACGCGCTCTACTTTGCGGACGGTGACGAAAAGTTGGCCATGTCCTTAGCTGACGAAATTATCCACCAACGTTACCAACCCGCAACGCCTAGTTTCTTAAACGCCGGTCGGGCTCGCCGTGGTGAACTGATTTCCTGTTTCCTGATCCAATCGACCGACGATATGAACTCGATTGGGCGGACGATCAACTCCGCTTTGCAACTCTCCCGAATCGGTGGCGGGGTCGGCATTAACCTCAGCAACTTACGTGGGGCCGGCGACCCAATCAAACACATCGACGGCGCGGCCAGTGGGGTCGTACCGGTGATGAAATTATTGGAAGACAGTTTCTCCTACTCCAACCAGTTAGGTCAGCGCCAGGGGGCCGGCGTGGTTTACCTGAGCGTCTTCCATCCGGACATCATCGCCTTTCTTTCCGCCAAGAAGGAAAACGCTGATGAAAAGATTCGCTTAAAGACCTTGTCTCTAGGGGTGACCGTTCCTGATAAGTTCTACGACTTGATCAAGGCCGACGCTGATATGTACCTCTTCAGCCCGTACGGCGTTGAACGCGAGTACGGCGTGCCGTTCTCCTACGTGGACATTACCAAGGAATATGACAACATGGTCAACAACCCGAACATCCGTAAGACCAAGATCAAGGCCCGCGACCTGGAAAACGAAATTAGTAAATTACAGCAGGAATCCGGCTACCCTTACGTGGTCAACGTGGACACGGCCAACCGGGACAACCCGATTGACGGTAAGATCGTCATGAGTAACCTGTGTTCCGAAGTGATGCAGGTTCAAACGCCGTCACTGATCAACGACCAGCAACAGTACGAAAAAATGGGTACCGACATTAGCTGTAACCTGGGTTCGACCAACATCGTTAATTTGATGCAGTCACCGGACTTCGGTCACTCGGTTGAAAGCATGGTACGGGCACTGACCTTTGTGACCGACCATTCCAACGTTGACGTGGTCCCTTCTATTCAAAAGGGTAATCAACAAGCCCACACGATTGGCCTGGGTGCCATGGGGCTGCACGCCTTCTTTGCGAAAAACCACATGGCTTATGGGAGTAAGGAAGCCGTTGATTTCACCAACATCTACTTCCTACTGCTGAACTACTGGACGTTGAAAGCTTCCAACGAAATCGCCCGCGAACGGCAAACGACCTTCGTCAACTTCGAAAAGTCCAAGTACGCGGACGGCTCCTACTTTGATAAGTACACCCACCAAGACTGGCAACCGAAGTACGAAAAGACGGCTGCGCTCTTCAAGGGCATCTTTATCCCAACTAAGGCCGACTGGGAAGCGTTGAAAGCGGCCGTAATGAAGGACGGCCTTTACCACCAAAACCGGATGGCGGTCGCACCGAACGGCTCGATTTCTTACATCAACGACACGACGGCCAGCCTGCACCCCATCATCAACCGGGTCGAAGAACGTCAGGAAAAGAAAATCGGTAAGATCTATTATCCCGCTCCTTACCTATCTAATGATACAATTGAGTATTATAAGTCAGCTTACGATACCGACATGCGGAAAGTGATCGACGTTTACGCGGCCGCACAACAACACGTCGATCAAGGCATGAGTTTAACGCTCTTCATGCGTTCAACGATTCCAGCCGGCTTATACGAATGGAAAGACGGTCGCACTAATAAGATGACCACGCGGGACTTAAATATTCTTCGTAACTACGCGTACCGTAAAGGTATCAAGTCGATTTACTACATCCGGACCTTTACGGATGACGATGGCGAAGTTGGCGTTAACGAATGTGAAAGCTGCGTAATTTAGAACTGACGGGAACCGAAAGCAGGAGGACATTAACGAATGGCAACAGACTTGGCATATTACCAAAAATTACTCAGTAATGGCAACTATAAGGCCATCAACTGGGATCAAGTTTCAGACGCAATTGATAAGAGCACTTGGGAAAAGTTAACCGAACAATTCTGGTTAGATACCCGGATTCCCGTTTCAAACGACATGGCGGACTGGCGTAACTTAGATGACGATCACCGCTGGGTCGTCGGCCACGTTTTCGGTGGCTTAACGTTACTGGACACGCTTCAATCGCAGGACGGCTTACAAGCCCTGCGGCGGCACGTCTTAACGTCGCACGAAACGGCCGTATTAAACAACATCCAATTCATGGAGTCGGTCCACGCAAAGAGCTACTCCACGATTTTTGAAACGCTGAACACGCCCGACGAAATCAACGAAATCTTCGACTGGAGCGACAGTGAAGAATACTTGCAAGCCAAGGCGCAGTGGATCTACAAAATCTACGACAACATTGACGAGGACCCGTTAAAGCAAAAGGTGGCCAACGTCTTCCTTGAAACCTTCTTGTTCTACTCTGGTTTTTACACCCCACTTTATTACTTGGGACATAACCAGTTACCAAACGTTGCCGAAATCATCAAATTGATTTTGCGGGACGAAAGTGTCCACGGCACTTACATTGGTTACAAGTTCCAATTAGGGTTCAAGCAACGTTCCGAGAAGCAACAAGCTGAATTCAAGGACTGGATGTTCGACTTCCTCTACAAGCTTTACGAAAACGAAGAAAACTACGTCCACCTGGTTTACGACCAAGTTGGCTGGTCCGACGAAGTACTGACTTTCAGTCGTTATAACGCGAACAAGGCCTTGATGAACTTGGGACAAGACGCGCTCTTCCCAGACACCGCGGAAGACGTGAACCCGGTCGTCATGAACGGGATTTCTACTGGGACTTCCAACCACGACTTCTTCTCACAAGTTGGGAACGGCTACCGGTTAGGTCAAGTCGAAGCGATGCAGGATTCCGATTACAACATCGGCGAACCCGATGACGATCGCGACCGCGACTAGGTCATTAGCATTACCGTGCGGCTCATTGATGATGAGGCGCACTTTTATTTAGGAGGAACTTATTATGGCAATTCATAACGTTTGTGTCTTTTGTGGTTCGAATTCGGGACTCGATCCAAAGTTTGCGACCGCGACCGAAGCGCTGGGACAATACTTGGCCGAACACGACTACCAGTTAGTCTACGGTGGGGGTGACCACGGTTTAATGGGCAAAATCGCGACAAGTACGATGGCCCACCACGGCCGGGTGATCGGGATTATCCCCCGTTTCTTAGTGGAACGCGGGCTGGCACTCAAAACCGTCACGACTTTCGTTGAAACCAAAACGATGAACGAGCGCAAGGAAAAAATGCTCCACTTAGCCGACGCCTTCGTCGTGTTACCCGGCGGTTTCGGGACCTTCGAAGAATTCTTACAGATGCTGTCCTGGAGTCAGATGGACATTCACCAAAAGCCGATCGCCCTCTATAATATCGACGGCTTTTACGACGACATGGTCGCCATGATCAAGAAAAGTACCGCCTGTGGTTTCGCGCCGCGGGAAAACTTGGACCTCTTCATCGATGGTCACAGCATTGACGAAATCTTTACCGGTTTTGAAAACTTTAAACACGTGTTGCCACCAAAGTATACCAACTAAAATAAGTACGTGCGCCCAAAGTCAGCCGACTTTGGGCGCACGTTTTGACGATTATTGTTCAGAAACGCCAAGCGGCCGTGATAAAAATCACAGCCGCTTATTTTTGCTACGTCCAGCTTAATTCCAAAACCGCCAGCTACTCCGCGGACCATCCGCCCGCGGGCTATATTTCAAATACACCCGTCCCGCCTGTTCGCGCATCGGCAACGGAATCTGGTGCTGCGTAACCAGCCGCACCCCACTGACGTAGGCACCCCGATGCCGCACCAGTGCCCAGCGATTCGTCGACCCGTGTTGACCGGTCGTCACGTGCAACCAACTGCCGCTACCAAACGGATCATCGGCAACGAAGGTGTCAACCGTCAGCTTAGTCTGGTGGGCGGGCAACACGGTGTATCCTTGCTGGGTTCGTAAAAACGGGTTCACCCGGTCAATTATCGCGACCTGTTGGCGGTGCCCCCAGCTAAACGTCGCCAGCAGGGCTAAAATCACGGCCACCCCCACACCGATACCGATTAACCAACGCCGGTAACGGCGCTTTAACCGAACGTCGCGACTGATTTTCTGGACGACCGGGACCGTCTTCGGTTGGTCCGATTTTAATAATTTATCTAAAGAAATGGCTAAGCATTCACTTAATTCAACCAGCGTGTCTAAGTTAGGATAAGTATTGCCATTTTCCCAGCGTGAAACCGTCTGGCGGGTCACGTGCAACTGGTCAGCCAGACCTTGCTGGGTTAAGTGCTGCTGCTCGCGCTGCCGTTTTAATTGGCTCCCTAAATCCATCATACTTCAGCTCCTTTCACTACGATTAGCATGCCGTTAAACACCCGCTTTGTCGAGCAACGCGCCTGTTACACGCCGCCACACTAGCTGTCAACTCGGGGCTTAGGCCACGTAAAATCAGTTGAAAGTTGACCGCTGAATCACAACCTTAGCCGATCACCCAAGCAGTGCCAACGTTAACCGTAACTTTCCCAATGCGCTAAAAACAAAAAAACTGGTCACTAGTCAATCCTAGTCACCAGTTAATTTGTGGGTTTACTTCGCCTGTAAGCGTTTCGGAACGAGGAACGACCACCGCTCACGGTGCTTGGTTCCCCGGCGCGTATTCACAACTTGTAGTAATTGTAAAATCGTAAAAATCAACGAACTCCGTTTCCGGTAAGCAATGTACTTCGGTTGCCATTCGGTGACGTACTTCTCCTTATAGGAACGCAACCCCTGGAACCCGTACAGTTGGTAGCCATACTCGTAAATCAGGTGGGCAACCTTTTCTTCAATAAAGCTGTAGCGGGACACACCTACCCCGGACAGCGGCGCCATGCCCATATTGAAATCGACGTAGCCGTCGTCACGGGCCTGTTCAAAGAGGTGCACGAAAACCGTGTCCATGATCCCGGACGGTGCCGCGTGGCTAGAGCGCATTAAGTCGATCGAAGTACTCTGGTCGTTACCCTGGGGCATAACGTTGGCAAACGCCACGATTTCGTCGTCCGGACTATAAACGACGGCGATTGGTGCCTGATTCAGGTAGGCTTCATCGAAGAAGCCCAGTGAAAAGCCCTTTTCCGTCTCACCCGCTAACCAGCTATCGGAAACGGTCTTCAGCTGTGCCATCACGTCAGCTGCAAACGGGGGTTGTAACACGGCAAAACGGTACTGGTCACGCTTAAACTTGTTCATCAGCGCCCGTTCCCCGCGCAGTCGTTTCCCCGCCAGACTAAAGTCGGCCAGTTTCACGTGACCTTCCTCACCAGTCTTAATGAAGTCAAAGCCCATTTCGTGTAACCGCATCGTTAACGACTCGCTAATTTCATAAAAGACGAGTGAGCAGCCGTCGCTGTCCGCATCATCCATTAGTTGTTCCAAACCGGCCTGTAAAACAGCTTGATTCCCAAACGGTTCGCCCATAATAATCAGTTTATCGGCCTTGCGTTGGTATAAGAAAATCAGTTGGTCCTGGCCGTCGACCTGGTAGTAGTACGCCAACTTATCGTTCAAATAAGCGAGGTGTGAAATTTCGTTACCGCCATACGTCGTGATGACGTTTTTAACCCGCTGCGGATCCATCGCTTGGCCGATGCGGGCATTGTGGCCCCCCGCAAAGTAACGGTAAATCCAAAATAGGATCAGGGCCGCTAACACCAGGCCAACGACGCCGAATAGCCACAACTTTTGTGACGGGAAGAATAGCGCCGTGGGTACCGAATGGCGGTGATGAATTTGCGGTGCGTTATAGACCCCCACGACCGTGTATAAAATAAAGGTGACTACATACGCACTACCGACCCACAGCATTTGGCCCCACGAAAAAGCCATGTGTTCACGGTAATAGGCCTTCTTCGACAAGCCGACCAACAATAAAATCACGACGAGGAAAACGATAAACTTGGTAGAAATGGCGTTATAAACCACTAACCACCGAATGGTATTCAAAATGGCAATCAACAACACGACCACCGTTGGCCAGAACGCCTTCTTAACCCGACCAGCCGTTCCCAACGCGACCCCGATCAGCAGAAAGGCCATCACGATACTCCCCGCTTGGTTAATGAAGAAAAAGGTGTACGGGTAGACTTGCAAGAATAATCGGTTATTATACGCAAAGTTCGGGACGGTCGACATCAGTAACATCAAGATTCCCGAAATGTAGAGAAAGCCGGTCATCGCTAGCTGTGCAAACCGTTGAACGATCGTCTTCGGCAGACCTTCTAGGTGCGCGTTGAAACGGTGGCCGGTATCGTGAACAAAGAGCACCAGCCCAATTGCAAACGGAATAATGTAGTAAAACAGCCGGTAGAATAGTAGCCAGGCAACCGCGTCCGGGCGCGACACGCCTACCGCACTAAGGCCAAAAATCATAAAGACGTCAAACGACCCGATACCACCCGGGACCATCGAAATTTCACCAACGACCGAGGCAATCACAAACAACGGGACGACCGCCGCAAAGTCAATCGGTAACCCCATAAAGTTCCCAATTAATAAGAAGAACAGCACGCAGCCGGTCCACTCGCCAAACGATCCGCTTAATAAGCGCACCACGTTAGCCAGTGTCAGCCCGTCGAAAAATTCAGAATCGTTGAGCCGCGTAAAGATAAAAATGGCTGGGAAGTAGGCCGCGCCACCGACGAGCCAGATCCAATAACTGCCGTACACGCCCCCGATGCCGAAAACGTAAACTAGGACTAACGAGATCATACAGTACAACGATAGTCCCGAGACTAAGAACAGTGCGATTTTAGAAATGGCAAACAAAATTTGTTTCTTAGTTGCCGATTTATTATAGAAGTTCGCCCGCAAGGAAGCGCCTAAAACACCGCCAAAGCCACCAATGTTCGTAAACGTGTTGGTGATCCAGCCGGCTTTTAGAATGTAGCCCAGCGAGTAATGGCCCGGTAAAAACTTCGTGATCATCACGTCGTAAGTCAGCATCGGTGTGACCGCAATGATCCCGATAATGACGAGGATCGTCACGTGCCACCAACTCTGTGAAGCTAACGCCGTTGCGAGTTGTTCCCCACTCACTTCTTTGGCAATTTTACCAACTTCGGTAATCACAAATAACAGGACGGAAAACACAAACAGCGCCTTAATCAGTCCCATGCGTTTGCCCAGTACCGCACCCATTCTCTGTAACGTTGCCTTCACAAAAATTCCCCCATTAGTTTAATTGTTCCCATTATCGCAATCTTAGGGGATTTATACAACTATTCACGGGGCTTTTAACCGAACCATAATCACTTCGCTAGGCCGAGCTTAATAAATTAGAAGCTTTAATAAAGTGTTCCTCCGTATCCGTCATCCGCGCTGACTGAATATTAAATTAATTGTAAAAATAAATTTACCAACCATCCCCGAACTTGTATAATTTTATTATAAATATAAAGGAGGATATTAATATGTCCCGGGGAACCAAGCTTATCGCACTCATACTTAACGTTTTCTTACTTGCGGGCTGCGCCGCACCGACCAACGAAGCGGCAACGCCTAAAGTCAAGACCCACGTCGTCACCAAGCGCACTAAGGCCAACAAAGCCGCGTGGGCGTCCGCCCGTGCGGTTAGTCGCGCCAACGCGGCGTCGGCTAAGCAACTCAGCAAAACCAAAGCGACCATCGCCACGGCGGCTAAACAGGCCAGTTCGCAATCAGAGGCCTTAGCAGCCTCACAGTCGTCCGCAAAGGCGCTGGCAGTCTCGCAATCCAAGGCAGCCGCGAAATCAGCGTCCCAAGCAGCAAAGGCCGCTTCCCAATCGGCAGCCCAATCAAGTCGCACGGCGGCCAGTCAGGCCAGCACGGCGAAATCTTCTGCCAACCACTTTTCTGGCAACACTAATACGGCGCAAACTGGCAAGATCATCGGCAATACCCGTTCCAAGATCTACCACTTGCCAAGCGACCGTAACTACCGGATGTCGGGTAAAAACGTCATTCAATTTAGTACGGAAGCCGAAGCTCAGGCTGCGGGTTACCGCCACTCACTACGCTAATCAGGGGGAACAATCAGAATGAACATCATCTTAATGGGGCTAATCATCACCTTACTTATCAGTCTAATCTGGCACGGTCGTCAGCACCACTGGCACTCACTAGCAACCCTAACCGTGCTACTACTAATTACGGGCAGTTTTCTAAGTGCTTGCAGTCAGGAAACGGAAACTAGCAAACCAGCTACCAAAACCGTCACCAAGACCAAGGTCCACCGGTTGACCGAAAGTAACGACCAAAAGCTGACCGCCTTAATTTCCGCCAACGCCAGTTCCAGCAAGCAACTAAAAGCCGACGCAACCAGCTTATCGAAACGCCAGCAGCGGGTCGAAACCCAGCGGACCAGTAATCAAAAGGCTGGCGCCACTAAAACCACTAAGGCCGCGACCGTGGCTAGCGGTCAGAATCCAAGTAACGCTGCGTTAGCCAATAAAGCTTATGGTGGCCAACAGACGATTACGATTAATCAAAACCGGCCCGCTTTTAGTAAAGCCGAACTGAGTACGCAGCGTGGGGCCTGGCAAACGTACGGCAACTTGGACGGCTTAAACCGTGCTACCGCCGCTAACGCCCTCCTCAACAAGTCCCTCATGCCAACCGACGAACGCGAACCACTAAACGTTGAGCCTACCGGTTGGCACAACAAGCGAATTGCCTCGGGTTGGCTCTATAACCGGAGCCACCTAATCGGTTTTCAACTAACCGGCCAGAATAATAACCTCAAAAACCTAATGACCGGGACCCGCTCACTCAACGATCCCGAAATGGTCACTTACGAAAACCAAGTTGCCGACTACCTCAAGGAAAGCAGTCGCCACTACGTTCGTTACCAGGTCACCCCAATTTTCAAGGGCAACGAACTGCTCGCTCGCGGAGTCCAAATGCGGGCGCAGTCAATCGGTGACAACGCGGTCAGCTTCAACGTTTACATTTTTAACGTCCAGGCCGGCATGCGGTTGAACTACCAATCCGGAACCAGTCGGGTCCAACACTAATCATTGAACGCAAAAAAACGCACCCACCGTAGTGAGTGCGTTTTTTTGTGACGTTCCGATAAGTAATAAAATTACTTAAGGGTAACGACACCACCAACTTCTTCAAGCTTAGCCTTGATATCGTTGGCTTCGTCTTCTGAAACGCCTTCCTTAACAACTGAAGGTACGTTGTCAACAAGACCCTTAGCGTCTTTCAAGCCAAGACCAGTGATGTCACGAACGGCCTTGATAGCCTTAACCTTTTGGTCACCGGATTCAGTTAATTCAACATCGTATGAATCCTTAGCAGCGGCAGCGTCGCCACCAGCAGCACCGGCAACAGCAACTGGAGCTGAAGCTGAGACATCGAATTCGTCTTCGATAGCCTTAACTAAGTCGTTTAAATCTGAAATTGAAGCTTCTTTTAATGAGTCGATAATAGCATCTTTATCAAAAGCCATTTTTTGTTCCTCCATTTTATATGAAATTATATTAGTTTATTTTTTACACCGACAGCCTAAGCTGCGTCTTCGTCGCCTTTTTCAGCAACCGCCTTAACAGCGTATGCAACGTTACGAACAGGTGCTTGTAACAAGTTAGCAATCGTAGCCAACAATTCTTCACGTGATGGCATCGTAGCGTATTCTTGAACAGTTTCAAGACTAGCAACTTTACCTTCGATCATCCCACCCTTAAGTTCAAGGGCATCGGCGGTCTTCGCGAAGTTAGCCAAGATCTTAGCAGGAGCAACTGGGTCTTCTTCAGAGAAGGCAACGGCAGTAGGACCGGCAAAAACAGGCTTTAAGTCGTCGTAACCAGCTTTTTCAGCTGCACGTACCATGATCTTGTTCTTGATAACGCGCATCTTAACACCAGCATCACGTAATTGCTTACGTAAGTCAGTCACTTCTTCAACTGTCAAACCACGATAATCAACGACAATCGCTGAAACGGAGTTCTTTAATTGTTCTGCAACTTCTTCGACTTCTTTTGCTTTAACAGCAATCGTTTCTTTACTCAACAGATTCACCTCCCAGAATTTTGGTTCAGGGATTTATAAAAAAATCCCTATGTCCACCAAGACATAGAGAAAAAACAATGTCCTCGGCAGGTAATTAATTAAGGCCAAACTGGCCGCCTGAGTCTTAGGTAGAGATATAACTTAACCTCTAGTAATCTATCACAGATTACCTACGGGGTCAATTGTTTTAAAAAATTATCCTTAAAATGATGATAAATCAACACGTACCGCTGGGGTAAAGGTTGACGTTACAACCAAGTTTTGGATGAAAGTCCCACGAACTGATGCCGGACGAGACTTAACGATGGTATCTTGAATAGTCTTGAAGTTACCAACTAACTTGTCCGTATCAAATGAAACTTTGCCGACTGGAACGTGCACGTTACCGTCACGGTCAGTCCGGTAAGTCACCTTACCAGCTTTTGAGTCGCTAACGGCTTTAGCAACGTCCATCGTAACCGTACCAGTCTTAGGGTTAGGCATTAAGCCCTTAGGACCAAGTACCCGACCTAAACGACCAACTTGGGCCATCATGTCTGGGGTTGCGATTGCAACGTCGAAGTCCAACCAACCATCTTGAATTTTTTCAACAAGGTCAGCTTCGCCAACAAAGTCGGCACCGGCTTCTTGCGCTTCCTTCGCCTTGTCACCCTTAGCAAAAACGATAACCGTTTGATCTTTACCGGTCCCGTTAGGAAGGACAACCGCGCCACGAAGTTGTTGGTCGGCTTGCTTTGTATCAACGTTTAATTTGAATGCAACTTCAACGGTTGCGTCAAATTTTGCGAAATCCATCTTTTTAACCAAGTCTACCGCTTCCGTTACATCGTAAGCTTTGTCACGATCAACGAGCTTAGCGGCTTCTTGGTATTGTTTACTTTTCTTTGCCATCTAAGTGTTTTCCTCCTTGCAAATGTGGTTCAAACGGAGATTTCCTCCCACTTGACACATTCATTTTGATGAAGTGTCCGACGTACTCGATTAGTAGTGAATTAGCCTTCGACAGTGAATCCCATACTACGAGCAGTACCTTCGATCATGCGCATAGCTGCTTCTACGTCAGCTGCGTTTAGATCTTGCATTTTAGTTTCGGCGATTTGCTTAACTTGATCCTTGGTTACAGTTGCAACCTTCTTCGTGTTAGGTTCGCCGGAACCACTTTCAACACCAGCAGCTTTCTTCAAAAGAACGGCAGCAGGTGGGGTCTTGGTGATGAAGTCGAATGAACGATCTTCGTACACCGTGATCACAACGGGGATGATCATACCTGCTTGATCAGCAGTACGAGCATTGAAGTCCTTTGTGAATCCCATGATATTGATCCCTGCTTGACCTAAAGCTGGGCCAACTGGCGGAGCAGGTGTTGCTTTGCCCGCAGGAATTTGTAATTTAACAACGTTAGCTACTTTTTTAGCCACGAGACATTCCTCCTTAGTCCGTGATGTGGTAAATGGAGCTGAGTTTTTGCTCCTCCCACGTGAACGTGCATACGTGACGCACAAACGTCATTGTAGCATATCTGATTTTTGACAGCAACTACTTTTTTGAATCCGAGTAAAGAAACTGCCTAATTTGGCGGTCGACCTCATCGTTCTCGTGCAACCGCGAATGGCGGGCGTTCCTACCGTGTACCACCACCTCTTGGTAACGATTAATGGTGGCGTGTAGTAAGAACCGTAACGACAACGCACTACTTAGGGCGACGCTACCGTCACTCTGAGGTGAATCGCCAATGTTGCCCGCAATGTTTAAATACGAAATCGTGTTGGGCAACCGCTGAAGCGTCCGCAAAAAATAATTATAAACCGGGGTGGTCTTAGCCGGACCGGTTTTCGTCAACGGGTGGTTTTCGATCGGGTACGTATCCTGCCCGACCTGACTATCATTAAACGGTGCCCCAATCGTCACGACCTTGCGGACTTCCGGTAAATTGACCAGCTTAGCCGCGGTCGTTAAATACTGGAATAACACCACGCCCCCCATCGAGTGGGCCACCAAGTTAATGGTCTGGACGTGTTCGTGGGCAATCAAGTACTTGACCACTGCAAGGACGCCGGCCGCTTGTTGCCGAACCGAGGCGCGCGGACGCGCAAAAATCAATTGCACCATCGGACGGTACGCATCCAGCTCACCGGTGACGTGCGGGTGGTTGTGGCGATCCACAACCACCACCAACGACTTATTGGCCACCCCGTCCGTCACGAACCGGTGCAACATGCCGCCAAACGAAAAGCGGTTGCCGGCGTACCCCGGAATGAACAGGGTCACCGCACTGTCATCCGCCCCGTTCGCTTTGACTTGGTGTGCCAAGTGCTGCGGACGACCGTACTGGACGTACTTGCCCGCAAGGCGGCCGACCAGCCCCAAAATGACTAAGCTAATAATGATTAGAATCAGTTCTGCCAAATTGCGTCACCAGCTTACTTCAAATTGAGCTACTTAATTTCGTCAACCTGGTCGAAATCTAATTCCGTACTGGTTTCGCGGCCGAACATGTTAATGTTGACCTTCAACTTCATCTTTTCGTTATCGATATCGGTAATTTCACCTGACAAGCCGGAGAAAGCACCGTCGATGATGGTTACTTGTTCGCCAACTTCGACGTTCAGTTCGGTATGGCGAGCACTCATCCTTAATTGGTGCAGGATTTGTTCCGCTTCTTCTGGTAACAACGGGGTTGGCTTACTCCCTTGACCATGGGAACCCAAGAAACCGGTAACGCCGGGCGTATTCCGTACGATGTACCAAGCTTGATCGGTCATCACCATTTCAACGAGGACGTAGCCGGGGAAAACCTTCTTCATTTCAACTTTGTCTTTCCCGTTCTTAACTTCGTGGGATTCTTCTTCAGGAACGACCACGCGGAAAATGTTGTCTTCCATGCCCATCGATTGGACCCGGGATTCCAAGTTGGAACTAACCTTATTTTCATAACCAGCGTAGGTATGTAAGACATACCACTTTTTTTCTACAGATTCGACCATGTTTAACTCCTTTAAACTTAATATGGGTAAAATAAAAAAACCTCGTCTACACGAAGTTTTCTCTCAATAAACACATTATACCAAATTAACGGCTAAAAAACCATTAATGTAATGAAGTCAGTGTTTGTAATAACAATTGAATCAACCAATCAAACAGCGCGAAGAACGCAACGAAGAATAGCGAGGTTGAAATAACCGTCCAAGAATCACGACGATTTTCCCGCCAAGTCGGCCAAGTAACCTTCTTCATTTCACGACCAACGTCACCAAAAAATCTAAACAAGCGCATATTTTGCCCCCCTACCGCGTTTCGCGATGAAGTGTGTGTTTACCACAATATTTACAAAATTTTTTAACTTCTAAACGGTCTGTCCGGTTTGGATTGGCATCGATCGTATAGTTACGGGAGCCGCAAACGGTACAAGCCAATGCCACTTTTTTTTGAGCCATGTCAAAAACCTCCATAATAATCAGGTTTAACAGTAGCATGGAATTTTTCGAATGTCAATTTCAACCGGGGCTCGTCAACAACCGGCGTAACTTGCGCCGGCAGCGATCCGTGGCGTTGGTCACCGGTGCTAACTCGACTTGCAACATCTGCGCAATGCTTTGGGGCGTCATGCCACCTAACAGGGCCGAAAAAACCTGCCCTTCAAAGTGGGAACACACCGTCCTGAATTCGTTTAACCGTTCGTGAACAAACACGACGTCGGCGGCCGAAACCGTCGTGACTAAAACTTCACTAAGCCCCGCCATTTCACTAGCATCCAACGAAAGTAACTCCTGCTCCGGTTGGCGCTTCTTCGCCCGCGTCTTACGAATCAGGTCAATCACCTGGTTGCTGAGTAATAGGCGGTAAAACGCACCAAAGCTACACGGTTGCTGCGGATCGTACTGCTTGGCCGCCCGGTGAATTGCAATCCGGGCTTCCTGTAACCAATCATCCTCATCAAAATTACGAATAAAATACTGGCGCCTTAACTTTAAAACCACTGGCAAATATTGATCAGCTAACTTAAGAATACTGTAATCGTCACCCTGTGCTGCTAACGCAATTAATTGCTGTTCGTTCAAATGGCTTTCCTCGTTTCTGTAATTTCCAGAAACCGCACCCCCATGAATCTGTAAACCAAATATACAGGGGGGCCGCGGCCGATTCAAGCGAACAACCGTTCTGATTAACGGGCTGAATTGCTGCCACTATTTACCTTATGCCGTCATATTATTATGACGGATAACTGGAACTGCATAATTCTATTTATGGCGGTGCTTCACGTGATCACGTTCCAGGTGCTCGCGCAACTGGTTAAGCTCCGACAATTGCTGGTCGTTCCAGGGAGACTTACGGACCGCCCCTAAATCCTGGGTACGGCGAGCCGTGTGGCGGACTTCCTTCAAAGCCGTGTGGACCCACTTCCGCAGTTCCAGGGCCGGAACGCGCAGGGCGCCTTCCGAGAAAATCACCCACTGTTCCGCCTGGTCGCTAGTGGCAACCGTCACCTGAACGACCCGCGATTGCTTTTCCGACGCGTACTTCTCAATGTAGCTGTCCGCGGTCTGGTCCTTACTGGTCCAGACGATTTCCAGGTCGGCCTGCCGGTAACTTTTCGAATTACCGGGCACGTACATCGCATCAAAAATCAGACTAATATTGAGACCCGTAATTTTTTTATACTCGGTCAGCACGTTGATCAGTTCATCGCGAGCTTCCGGCAACCGCCCGGCTTGTTTTAAGCGGGCTAATTCCGGCCAATTACCAATCATATTATATGCATCTACAATTAATAGTTGTTGTTTCATCGCTATTTTCCAAGTGGGTGGCGCGACGTAAAGCCTTGATAGATCAATAGGCTGGCCGCGACACTCGCATTCAAACTCTGAACGTGGCCGATCATCGGAATCGTTAACATCTCATCCACGTTTTTCTTCAGGAGTGGCGAAATCCCCTTACCCTCGTTACCAATGATCAAACCAACCGCACCGGAAGCGTCCCAGCCGCGGTAATCGGTGCCGTTCATATCGGTCCCGAAAATCCACAAGCCGGCTTCCTGTAACTGCTTGACCGTCTGCACCAGGTTCGTGACCCGGGCCACTTTGACGTGTTCAATGGCGCCCGTCGAGGTCTTGGCAACCGTACTCGTTAGGCCCACCGCCCGGCGCTTTGGAATAATGATCCCGTGGACCCCGGCCGCGTCAGCCGTCCGCATGATCGACCCCAAGTTGTGGGGGTCCTCGATGTTATCGAGAATTAGGAAAAACGGTGCTTCGTCCTTGGCCTTTGCAACGGCAAACAGGTCGTCGATCGACGCGTATTCAAAGGCGGCCACCCCGACGGCGACCCCCTGATGGTTCGCGTTATCGGTCAACCGGTCTAGCTTTTGCTTCGGCACGTACTGAACGATTAAGTTGCGTTTCTTTGCGATTTTAGCAATGTCGTTTAAAACGTCGGCCTTTAAGCCACTCTGAATAAACACCTTGTTGATCTGCTGATCACTCTTAATGGCAGCCATCGCTGGGTGGCGACCAATTACAAAATCGTTAGTTTCACTCGCTTGGTTCCGTTCATCATTTGACACTTGAAACCCTCCCTTCATCAACTTCCTGAATACACCACTGGGCCAACTGCGCAATCCGGTCGGTCTGGTTAGTTAATTGTAAGTAGCCGAACACCGCTTCAAAGCCGGTCGAAATCCGGTAAGTCAGCACGTCGGTATGCTTAGCAGACGTGTGGCTCTTAGCATTGCGCCCGCGTTTAAACACGTCTAATTCATTCGGCGTCAAGACGTCTTCGGCCTGCATCCGCTCGATCAGCGCCGCCTGGGCCTTTGCCGAAACGTAGTGGGTCGCGTGGTGGTGTAACTTAGTCGCTTTCGTATAACCTAATTCAATCATGTGTTGGCGAATAAACGGCTCGTAAACCGCGTCGCCTAAGTAGGCTAACGCAATGCCGTTTAATTGCTGGTAATCAACTTGCATATTATTCCTTTCTGAACCGAACCCCTTGGGGCGTGTCCTCTAAAATGATCCCCTGGGCCTTTAAATCATCGCGAATCTGGTCAGCCTTGGCGAAGTCCTTGGCTTTGCGGGCAGCTTCGCGGTCGTCGATCAACGCTTGAATATCCGCGTCAGCCAACGTATCCGCATCGTCACTAGTTAAGCGTACGCCGAAGACGCTGGCTAACTCGGCCAAGGTGGCTTTTAACTGGGTAACGGTGACTTGCTGGACGTGGTCGTTAGCGGCGTAGACGTTCGCTAACTTAGCTAATTCGTACACGGCCGCGATCCCGTTCTGAACGTTAAAATCATCGTTCATCGCCGTCACGAAGTTATCCCGTAACCGTTGTAGTTCCGTCGCTACTTGTGCGTCACTACCCGGCTGGGCATCCGCTAAGCGGAACGCCAGGTTGCGGTAAGCGTTTTGCAACTTTTCCAAGTTATTGGCGGCTTCGTCCAGGTTGCCCTGGGTATACTGAATTGGCCGCCGGTACTGGGTCGTGGCCATGAAGAACCGCAGGACCTGCGGATCGATTTGCTTAATAATATCATGAACCGTCACGAAGTTACCGAGCGACTTACTCATCTTTTCGTTGTCGTCACCAACCGTCACGAAACCGTTATGCAACCAGTAGTTAGCAAACTTTTTGCCGGTTTTAGCTTCACTCTGCGCAATTTCATTTTCGTGGTGCGGGAATTCCAAATCCTGACCCCCGCCGTGAATATCAAAGGTGTCGCCTAAATACTTGGTTGACATGACCGAGCACTCGATGTGCCAGCCCGGACGGCCCGCTCCCCACGGTGAAGGCCAGGAAATTTCACCGGGCTTGGCCGCTTTCCACAGGGCAAAGTCGATCGGGTCTTCCTTACGCTTAGTTTCCTCGTCAGTAATGTGCTGACTCGCACCAACTTCGAGGTCGTCGATCCGTTGATCGGATAACTGACCATAATTCTTAAATTTACGGGTGCGGTAGTAGACGTCCCCGGCAGCTTCGTAAGCGTACCCCTTGTCGATCAGCGTTTTCACGAAATCGATAATTTCGGGGATGTTTTCGGACGCGCGCGGGTGCGCCGTGGCGGGTTCAATGTTGACCGCCGCCGTATCCGCCATGAACGCCTTGATGAAACGGTCGGCTACTTTGGGCACCGTGGTGTGATCTTCGGCGGCCCGCTTGATCAACTTGTCATCGACGTCGGTAAAGTTAGACACGTAGTCCACTTGGTAACCTAAGTACTCGAAGTAGCGCCGAATCGTATCGAAGGCAATCGCCGAGCGGGCGTTACCAATGTGAATGTAGTTATAAACGGTCGGCCCACAGACGTACATCTTAACGACGCCCGGCGTCAGCGGTTTAAACGGTTCTTTTTGACGGGTCAATGTATTAAAGACAGTTAGCATACAGTGACACTCCTTTCTGAAACAAAGTACGTTGTTGTTAGTTTAACATGTTCTCACCCTAGCGGCATGGTTATGGCGGCCGGGATAACAAAAAACGCCTTCGCACCACGTAATACCGTGGTGCAAAAGACGTTGATCGCGTGCTTCCACTCTTGCTTTATCGGCTGAACCGACCTCATGATGGGATAACGGCCACCCGACTGCTTTTGTGATAATCGCACTTTCAATCCAAGCCGACACGGCGTTTCAGTTGGTACCGCTCCCTGAAGTCGTGCTTGAACTTACTCTTATTATCAAACAGTTACTTGCTAATTTCGGCGATCATCGCATCGAGGTGCTTCATCGTCGTTTCACGACCTAGTAATTCGATCGTTTCTGGCAATTCCGGCCCGTGCATTTCGTGGGAAACGGCGATCCGGATCGGCATGTACAGCTTACGACCCTTGATCTTCGTATCCTTTTGAATCGACTTGATGGTCTTTTGAATGGCCGTTGCTTCGAAGACGTCGATGTCTTCAATGCGTTGACGGAATTCCTTCAACACAACTGGCGCCGTATCGTTGTCCAATTCAGCCTTGGCTTCGTCGTCAATGTCGGCCGGACCGTTAAAGAACAAGTCGGCTAGGTCAACGATTTGACCGGTATAACTCATTTGGTTCTTGTAAAGTGATACCAGGGTCCGGGTCCATTCGATCTGATTCATGTCCGGACGCTTAGGTAAGCGACCAGCCTTGATCAATTGACGAATCGACATCGCAAAGACTTCGTTTTCATCAGCCTTCTTGATGTACTGGTTGTTGACCCATTCGAGTTTCTTACCGTCAAAGGCTGCGGGCGACTTGCTCAACCGCTTTTCATCGTACATCTTGATAAACTCGCGTTGCGTGAATAATTCGCTTTCACCAACCGGGGACCAGCCCAGTAGCACGATAAAGTTCAGCATCGCTTCTGGTAAGTAACCCAGTTCGCGGTATTGTTCGATAAATTGTAAGACCGTTTCGTCCCGCTTACTTAACTTCTTACCCGTAGCGGTGTTGATGATCAAACTCATATGACCGAACTTCGGTGGTTGCCAGCCGAACGCTTCGTAAATCATTAATTGCTTAGGCGTGTTGGCCACGTGGTCGTCACCACGGAAAACGTGGCTAATTTGCATCATGTGGTCATCAACGACAACGGCAAAGTTATAAGTCGGCATGCCGTCACGCTTCTTGATCACGAAGTCGCCGCCGACCGTCTTGGATTCAAAGGAAACCTTGCCCTTAACCATGTCGTCCCAAGCATAGGTTTGACCTTGAGGCACGCGGAAACGAATAACGGGTTGGATACCGGCCGCCTTAGCAGCGTCGATCTTCGCCTGTTTTTCTTCTTCACTCATACCAGCAAATTCGTAAACGTAATGTGGCATTTCCTTGTTGGCTTTTTGGGCTTCACGCTGGGCCTTCAATTCGTCTTCCGTCATGTAAGACTCGTAGGCCTTGCCTTCATCGATCAGTTGTTGAATCAGCGGGTCATAGATGGCTTTCCGTTCAGATTGCCGGTAAGGACCGTAGTCGCCACCGATATCCGGACCTTCATCCCAATCCATGCCTAACCATTTCAGGTTATCCATTTGACTCTTTTCACCGTCAGCGACGTTGCGCTTTAAGTCGGTGTCTTCGATTCGAAGAATAAACTTCCCTTTATTATGCCGGGCAAACAAATAGTTAAATAATGCTGTCCGGGCATTACCAATGTGTAAATGGCCAGTTGGACTTGGTGCGTAACGCACACGAATCTTGCTCTTTGCCAATGTGATTAACGCCTCTTTCGTTTTTTTATCACTTCACGTGACGATACTAGACCGCCGGACCCGCAACCAAAAATCGCGGTCCCCACGGCCTACTTGCTTATTCAGTTTACCATGTTTAGCCTTAAAATTTAAGCGCTCGCCTTGAATTATCAAGGAAAGCCGGCACAAATCCTAGTGGCGTTTGTTATGGCTATTACCACCGCGATGGTTGTTCCCATTTCCGCGGTTATTCCGGTTCTCTTGGTGGTTATCCTTGTGGTTGTCCTTGCGCTTACCATCCTTGGCCGGCGCAGTATCATCCGGCAAGCCCCGGTTGGCGTGTGCTAGGCGGGCAAAAATCATCCGACCGGCATCCGTTTGCAAGGCACTGGTGACGATTACGTCAACCTTCTCGTTAATGTAGAACTTTCCGTCTTCGACGACGACCATCGTACCGTCATCCAGGTAACCAACCCCCTGCTGACGCTCACTCCCGTTCTTAACGACCACGACGCTCATTTCTTCACCCGGAATGACCCGTGGCTTCAACGACTTCGCCAACTGGTTGATGTTTAAGACCTGCACGTTTTGGAACTCAATCACCTTATTCAAGTTATAGTCGTTGGTGACGATCACCCCGTTGACCTTCTTAGCCAATTGGATCAACTTGCTGTCGACTTCCGGAATGTCTTCAAAGTCGCCCTCGTACATTTCAACCGGGATGATTTTTTCGTCTTGTAGCTTGTTCAAAATATCGAGTCCGCGCCGGCCGCGTACCCGCTTGATACTATCAGCCGAATCGGCAATGTATTGCAATTCGTACAGAACAAAGTTCGGCACGAGCAGGGTACCTTCCAAGAAACCGGTTTTGACCAGGTCATAAATCCGACCGTCGATTAAGATGTTCGTATCCAAAATCTTGTAATGATGGTAGTTCTTATCCGGTTGGGCGTCCGTGATTTCCGGACCAGCTTCCTTCTCACGACGGCGGAAGTTAAAGACTTTCCGCCATTCGTCGATTCGGGTCGTACCGACGCGGGCACCGATATAGCCGAAGAACAACATCAAAATAATTGGGACGACCGTGTTCATTAAGAATAATGGACTACGATTGAATAATTGCGAAATCAGAACCGCGATCAGTAACCCAATGATAAAACCGATGCTCCCAAATAGCAGCGTCATCGGATTTTGCTTGGATAAATTTTTCTCGACCCGGTCAACTAACCGAACCGTGGCGTTCGCCAAGAAGAGCGAAATAATTAGGAGTACCAGCGCTCCTAATAGGAAGTTCGTCAGTAAGTTATTCAATAAAACGTTTGGTTGCGACCACAGCGCGTTCCATAAAAATGGCAAGTAGGTCAAACCGAGCGTCCCACCGACCACGATAAACACGAGTCGCACCGTTAACTTTTTCATAGCGCCAACCCCTTTCTAAAGTTAATTTGGTTGCTGTAAGGCTAGTTGCAAGGCTTCCTTTAAGGTCGCTACGCCGATAACGTCGATACCATCCGGAATATCCCAGCCTTGTAAATTATTCTTGGGAATAAAAATCCGCTTGAAGCCGAGCTTGGCCGCTTCACCGATCCGTTGCTCAATCCGATTGACCCGCCGAATTTCGCCCGTCAAACCAACTTCGCCAACGAAACAATCGGTTGGTCGGGTCTGTTGGTCGCGATAGCTGGACGCCACGCTGACCGCAATCGCCAAGTCAATCGCCGGTTCGTTCAACTTGACCCCGCCGGCCGCTTTCAAGTAGGCATCCTGATTTTGTAACATCAGGCTGGCCCGCTTTTCAAGTACGGCCATTAGTAAGGAGACCCGGTTATGGTCCAAGCCGCTCGCCGTACGCTTGGCGTTACCGAAGACGGTCGGTGTCACCAACGCCTGCACTTCGACCAGGATTGGCCGGGTGCCTTCCATCGATACCACGATGGCCGAACCGGTCGCGTCCTTTAAACGTTCTTCCAAAAAAATTTCCGACGGGTTAGCCACTTCGTACAGCCCCCCCGTGCGCATCTCAAAGATGCCCAGTTCGTTCGTCGAGCCAAAGCGGTTCTTAACGGCCCGCAAAATCCGGTAAGTGTGGTGCAAGTCGCCTTCAAAATACAACACCGTATCAACCATGTGCTCCAAAATCTTCGGACCGGCAATCGCCCCGCCCTTGGTGACGTGACCGACGATAAAGATCGTGATGCCGTTAGTCTTGGCGATTTGAAGTAATTCGGCCGTGATTTCACGAATTTGTGAGACCGAACCAATGGCCGATTCAACGTCCGGCTCCTGCATCGTTTGGACCGAATCAATCACGACGAACTGCGGTTTCATTGTTTCAATAGTCGACCGAATATTAGTCATGTCGGTTTCAGGATAGAGGTAAAAGTCCTCACTATCCACGGCCAAGCGGTCCGCCCGCATCTTAACCTGCGAGGCGCTTTCCTCCCCGGTCACGTACAGGACTGAGCCGCCGGTTTCCGCGAGTTGTCCGGAAACTTGTAGCAACAAAGTTGACTTCCCGATCCCGGGGTCACCACCGATCAAGACCAGCGAGCCGGGAACGACCCCGCCGCCTAGCACACGGTTAAATTCACGGAGCTTCGTCTTGACCCGCGGTGTCTTCGTCAGGGAGACCTCTTTTAATCGCTGGGGTTTCGCGGACTTACCCGCAAAGCTGACCCGTGACTTACGGTCGGGTTTCTTATCAAAGTGTTCTTCGGTGAGCGTATTCCACTCACCGCAATTAGGACAACGCCCCAGGTAGCGCGGCGTTGAGTACCCACAGTTGGAACAAACAAATTGCGTTTTTACTTTTGCCACTCAGTTAAGCCTCCCATCCGCACCAGTTAGTGGTGCTTGTTAACCATTTCATATACATAACCTATTTTACCATTATTAACGCGTAAAGCCGTGAAATCACACTGGCTTAACGTTTTTTTATCGATTGGTCGAGCCAAAGCCGCCGGTCCGGGTCGTGGTGACGGTCGCTTCGTCGGTGGCCGTCAAGTAAGTGCTAAAAATCCCCTGGGCAATCCGTTCGCCCTTCTTGATGTGCACGTCGCGAATCCCCATGTTGATCAGCTGGGCGTAAATAGCCCCCTCGTTTTTGTCGTTATTATAATAATCCGCGTCGATCACACCGATCCCGTTTGGTAAGATCAAATTGCGTTTTAACGGGTTACTGGAACGGTTCGCCATCAATAAGTATTCGCCATCGTTCATATAAGCTTTAATACCAGTCGGCACCAACCACGGTTTCAAGACCTTGGCCGCCGCGTCCAAATCAGTCTCCGAACTTGACTGGCCGTGGTGTAGTTGCCACAACACTTTCAAAAAATTGCCCTTCCAAATTGATGGTAACGTAAAGTCGGTTGCGGCCTCAAAATCATAGCCGGCCGCCTGCTTAGTCGTCCGGTACGGTAAGTGCAACCCCTGGTCAGCGTATTCGCTAACAATTTCAAATCCTCGTGCCATTTTTATTCCCACTTTCTTGCTGATTATTACGACCAATTTTACCATACTTTTGACCGCGGCATCGTTGACAAAACGGGCATTTACCGGTTTAATTAGCTTTAGTTATAAAACCCTTTACAAGGTGGTGACATCAATGGAATTCACACGTGAACCAAACCGTTTTTTCTTTAACGATGAGCAGGGAAAACTTGCTGGTGAAATTACCTTCCCGGCCATTAATGATGGCCAAACTTGGGTGATCGAACACACCTTTGTCCGCGATGACTTTGGTCACCAGGGCCTAGCCGGCCAGCTGACCCAAGCGGTGATCGACGCCGCGCGGGCGGAAGACAAGCAAATTCAGCCGCTCTGCACGTACGCCAAAGCCTACTTTGACCGTCATCCCGAAGCCGGGGACGTCTTAGCCACTCAGTCTTAATACTAAGGAGAAATCATCTAATGAATGCGCAGGATCAATTAAAGCAACTTGTCGGTCAAAAGGCCGTGGAATATATCAAGGACGGCATGCAAGTCGGCCTGGGGACCGGTTCGACCGTTAAATTCATGGTCGATGCCCTGGGCGAACGGGTCAAGAATGAACACTTGAACATCGTTGGCGTTTCAACTTCCGACCGGACCGCCGCCCAGGCTAAAAGCCTCGGTATCCCAATGAAGTCGGTCGATGAAGTCGATCACTTGGACTTAACTATCGACGGCGCCGACGAAATTTCAGCCGACTACCAAGGCGTTAAGGGGGGCGGGGCAGCCCTGCTCTTTGAAAAGATCGTTGCCATCAACTCCGACAAGGTGATGTGGATCGTTGATGAGAGCAAAATGGTTAAGCAACTCGGCGCCTTTGGTTTGCCCGTTGAAGTCATTCCTTACGGTAGTCAGCACGTTTTCGAAAAGATGCAAGCCCGTGGCTACAATCCGGAATTTCGCAAAGTTAACGGTGACTTCGTACGGACCGACTCTAATAACATCTTAATTGATTTGCACGTTGACCCAATCACCGACCCACACGCACTCGCCGAAGACTTGATTCACATGGTCGGGGTTGTTGAACACGGGCTGTTCCTCGACATGGTCAACACGGTCATCGTTGGCCACGCCGACGGTCCCGAAGTCATCGAAACTCGTCCATAACGTTAACTTAAACGAATGGCTTGTCGCCCCCGCGATAAACCGCTACAATTAAAATAAGATTAAAGGAGCGTGATTTTTTGAGTAAAGCAATTAGTATGGATCAAATCGCTAATTTTCAAGCCGATTTAGATCAACGCGCCGATGCGAAAGTCATCGAACGCAGCGTTACCAAGAACGGTATCTTAGCCAGCAGCCAAGATATCCAAGCCATGAGCCAAACGACCCCGGTCTTCTCCATCGATTTGGACACCGGTGACGTGGCGAACCAAAAACAAAGTGGTCGTTGCTGGATGTTTGCGGCCCTCAACACCATGCGGCACAGTTTAGCCGCTAAGTTCAACTTAAAGCACTTCGAACTGTCACAAAACTACACCTTCTTCTGGGATAAGTTCGAAAAGGCCAACTACTTCTACGAAAACGTCTTAGCAACTGCTGATCAACCAACCAGTAGTCGAAAAGTAGCTTGGTTAATGACCACTCCGCAACAAGACGGTGGTCAATGGGACATGTTAGTGGCCCTGATTCAAAAATACGGGATCGTGCCGAAGAGCGTCATGCCCGAAACTTATAACAGTTCTAAGTCCGCTGAAATCAACGCGACCTTGAACTTAAAGCTCAGAAAAGATGCCGTGGAATTACGGGAATTAGTCGCTGCGGGGACTAGTACCGATGCGATTGCCGTCCGTAAAGAAAAAATGTTGAACGAAGTTTACCGGATGTTAGCTTACGCGTTCGGCGAACCAGTCACTAAGTTCGATTGGGAATACCGCGACGATGATAAAAATTACCACATCGATCAAGGATTAACGCCCCAAAGTTTCTTTGAAAAGTACGTTGGCTGGAACCTAGACGACTACGTTTCAATCATCAACGCACCTACCGACGACAAGCCGTACAACCACACTTACACGATTGAAATGCTCGGTAACGTGCTCGGCGGTCGTCAAGTTAAGCATTTGAACGTCACAATGGCCGACTTCAAACAACTGGCTATCAAGCAACTCCAAGCGGGCCAGAGTGTCTGGTTCGGTTGTGACGTAGGTAAGTCTTCCGACCGTCAAAAAGGGGTCATGGCTACCGACGTTTATAACCAGGACGAACTCTTTGACGTGGACCTTTCAATGTCGAAAGCCGAACGCCTCGATTATGGTCAAAGTCTGATGACCCACGCCATGGTTCTGACCGGGGTCGACCTGGTCAACGGCAAACCAACTAAGTGGAAAGTCGAAAATAGCTGGGGTGACAAAGTCGGTACGAAGGGCTTCTTCGTCATGAGTGATGCTTGGATGGACGAATACTGTTACCAAGTTGTCGTTAACAAGCAATTCTTACCGGACGAGCTCAAAAAGGCGCAAGCCGAAGAACCAACCGTCTTAGCACCTTGGGATCCAATGGGTGCCTTAGCTTAAGTAAGTCATTAAAAAAGGGACTGACCTTCACCGTCATGGTTAAGGTCAGTCCTTTTCTGTTATCTCCGTCTAAACTAAGTACGCGGTTGCCATCCAAACCACCACCACCATCACGAGGGCCACGCCGATAAAGACGAGGTCACCAGGATAAATCGTCATCCGTAATCACCACTGATTTTTAGGTTCTAACGCCCCCATGATACCGACGGCGCGCTTAAAATTCTTCCTTGCCAACGACCCGCAACTGCTCATCCAAGTGGTAACAAATCGGGACGCCGTTAGCCACCTCGACACCGTCGATGCCAGTATCACTGATGCGTTCTAAATACTTGATCATCGCCCGTAACGTACTCCCGTGGGCGACGACCAACTGATTATGTCCGGCTAACAGGGCCGGGGCAATCGTTTCGACCCAGTACGGCATGATCCGGTCATACGCCATTTTAAGGCTTTCGCCGCGCGGTTCAATGTTCGGCCCGTACTTCATGTAACGGCGGTCGTGATCCAGCTCGGCGGGCGTGAGTAACGGCGGTACCGTGTAAAAACTTCGGCGCCATTTTTTGACTTGCGCCTTACCGTATTCGCGCCGGGTAGCATCTTTATTTTGCCCCCGTAGCGCACCGTAATGCCGTTCATTCAAACGCCAAGTTTTATATTCCGGTAACCATAGTTGATCAATCTCAGCCATCATAATGTTCGCCGTAACAATGGCCCGCTTTAACACCGATGTGTGGACGGCACTAAATTGAATACCGGTCGCGCGCAACCGTTGCCCCGCGTGGTGCGCCTGTTGAATACCAACGGCCGTTAGCGGCACATCGCTCCAACCCGTATACGTGTTATCGCGATTTGCCGTACTTTCACCGTGTCGTACCAATACCAGTTCTGTCATTCTCTCCACCTGCCATTTAAATTACCTTTAATCATAATCGATTTAAGTCAAATTTCAAAGTCCGGACTAATCAAAAGGGTTTGACCCGCTTATTGAGGATCAAACCCTTTACGTTCAGCCTGATCCGGAGTATCCGGTTGCTGAAAAAATGACTGTAATTAGCCTTGCTCATCGGAAACGGTGCGTGACGACTGCGCCACGGTCGTTGAATCGGCCGCCGTATCCACTTGTTCTTTTGTTCCCATCGCGCTGTCGCGTTCGCGGAACCGGTTGCCCACGAAGGTCACGACCGACCCAATCAGAATCACGACGATCCCGATAATGGTCGTTGGTAAAATACGTTCGTGAATAATCAGGGCAGCTAAGATCGGTGCCAGCCCCGGTTTAATAAAGAATACCAGTGAAGCCGTTGAGACGTCGGCTTTTTCCATTGCCAAGAAGTAGAAGGCAAAGCCGCCACCCGTTACGCAGACACCGATAAAGAACAATAACCAAAAATAGGTCAGGTTAACGTTGGTCAAAATCGGAATCGCGGCGAATTGGCGCATACCGATGCTAGTCAAACCATGCGCCACTGCCGGAATTTTGCTGAGCCAGGCAATGGCTAATAATTCAAATGAGCCGGCAAAGAACGTGAAACAGGTCATCGTTAACCCGTTCAGTCCCCGCTTAACCGACCCGTACCGCGAAACGATACTGTAAAGTCCAAACGTCACCGCCGAACTAATGGCTAAGATCAGCCCCAGGCCATTGGTCAGGTGCGCCGGGTTGACAATGATCAGCAGCCCGATCACCGAGATCACCACGGAGATCAGGTTGGCGCGACCCAGGCGTTCGTGCAGGATCAGGTATGAAAAGATCAATGCAAACACCGGGTTACAACTAAAGAGCACGGCAACCGTGGAGGCTTTATCCACCGTAATTGCCAATTGATATAATGACATACTAATAATGACACAGATTAATCCGGTCAGGGCAAACAGCCGCCAGTCCGCGGCAACTAGTTTACGACCAGACTTTTTGAGCGCGTTCAAAGCGAACGGTAATAGGATTACCGCCCCGATGAAAAATCGAATCAAGTTCAGTTGAATGGGATTAAAGGCGCTACCGGCCATCTTTAAGGCAATTTCCATGGAACTAAACATCAACGTGGAAATTGCCACGTAAAGATATGCTTTCTTCACGAAACGTTCGCTTCCCTCTTATAAAATAATTAATGAAACACGCTGTCCAGTATAGCACCCTTTTCAAGGGCTTTTCAAACTAGTTAATAATATTGGACTGAACAACGACCATTAAAATCGGGATAACGATCAAACTTAAGAGGGTCGTTTCGGTGACCATGACCGCGGCATAGTCGGCATCCGCTCCGTATAGTTTCGAGACGACCGGGGCGTTGGTCATGACCGGCATGGCGGATTGTAAAATAAAGACTTGTTTCATTTCCAGCGGAATCGACATCGGCATCAGCATCAACGTCATCAGGACCGGGGCAAAGATGAAGCGTCCGAGTAAAATCCCGATACTATCGCGGTCAAAGCGCATGCTGCTCAAGCCGGCCTTCGCCATTGAAATCCCGATGAAAATCATCGACAACGGTACCGTCAGTCCGCCAATGTATGTAAAGTCAGACATTAAAAACTTCGGTAACTTGATATCCCAGAGAACGAGCAGAACCCCAATCATAAAGCCCAACAGTGGCGGTGAAAAAATCTTCTGGAGCGTTTGCTTCAAGTTGAACGAAGCACTGCCCTCACCGTCCCGCTGAATCAGGTAAACCCCAAGCGTCCAAAAAATCGTGGTGTTGGCCATGTAATAAACTAACACGTAGGGTAAGGCACTGTTCCCGAATAACGCCTGGTTAACGGGCAGTCCAATAAAGACGGTGTTCGAATTTAAAAACATCGACGAAAATAGCCCGCGGTGGCCCTTCTTGATATTCAGCGCACGCATCACCCCGAAGGACAGCCCAAATAAGATGGCCATGTTTAAAACGGGAAAGCGCAGTCCCGGTAAGGTGGCCAACAATTTGTGGGCGGTAAACCGCTGGGTGATCGTTGCAATCATGTAGGCCGGTAACGCAATTTGCGTGACTAAGCGCGCAATCATCTTGGTGGCGTCTTCGCTAAACCATCCCCAACGCGCTAATAAGTACCCAACCGCAATCATTACGATAATCGTCATGACTCCTTGAATACTGTGGGTAAACGTCGTTAAGACTTGCACTAATAGCGCTCCTTTCTGCCAAAAATAATAATTCAATGAGAATTCTTCAAGTATACCACTGTTTTTTGCCGGCTTACACCCAATCTCCGTATGGAAACGTTTGACGTCCGCAATTATTTTAATTATAGTGTTCTATAATTGTGTAAGTTTACAAACGCGACTGACCGCTTGGGATTTTTAAAATCTTATTAAGTCAGCCCGTTTTAGAACGAAATGTTTGCTTTTCGTCATAGAATAGAATTAATTCAAATACGAAATAACGAGGAATCGATATGTCAGAAAATAATAACAATCATGAAATGGGGCCGCGCGAGCGCCGTTACCGCCAGCGACACCAACCAAATCCCCACCTCAAACCGCGTAAACGACGGCCCTGGTTAGTCGGCCTACTTCTAGCACTCGGCGTCCTACTCGTTTTCGGAGTTTACTGGGGCACAAAGACTTGGAATGCCGCTAAGAACACCATGAGCGGGGCCTACCAGGCGACCGGTACGGCGAAGTCCCGTAACGTCGACGCCATTTTGAAGAAAAACAAACCGTTCACGATTTTACTACTCGGGACCGATACCGGTGCTCTAGGTCGGGGAAAAACCTTCTCCGCCCGTACCGATACGATGATCGTCGCGACGATCAACCCGAAAAAGGAAAGCATGACGCTGACCAGTATCCCGCGTGATACCCAGGTCATGATCAACGGTCAGTCGCAAAAAATCAACGCGGCCTACACGATTGGTGGCGCTAGCACCGCCGTTAAATCGGTGGAAAAGCTATTGAACGTTCCGGTCGACTTCTACGCCCTAATCAACATGGGTGGGCTCAAACAAATTATCAACGCGATGGGCGGCGTCACCGTTACCCCGAAGATGACCTTTAAGTACGGTCACGCTAACGTCAAGAAGGGTAAAAAAATCAAGTTGAACGGTGCGGCCGCGTTAGATTATTCGCGGATGCGCTACGATGATCCTAACGGGGATTACGGTCGGCAAAAGCGGCAACGCCAAGTGATCATGGCGATGGTCAGTCAGGCTAATTCCCTCGGCTCACTAGCCAATATTCAAAAAATCACGAAGCAACTATCCAAGAACATGCGGACCGACTTAACTTGGGACGACATGGTCGCACTGGATACTAAGTACAAGAACGCGACCCACCACGCTAAGACTTACACGCTGAAGGGTGACGACGCCATGATTGACGGGCTTTCCTATCAAGTCGCCCCCGCTAAGAACCGCTATAAGTTATCGAAGATTCTTCGTGCGCAGCTCCAGTTGTCAACGGACAATTTATCTGAAGCCGACTTTGCCGAAACGGTTTCCATTACTTCTGGCAACAGCAGTAGTTCGGACACCAGCTCGGCCTCCTCGACAACGACCCAGACAACGCAGGACACAACTGGTACAACTAACGGAACGACCAGTACAACCACGCAGGGTGATACGACCCAGGGAACGACCGGTACCACTACTCAGGGCGACACTACCCAGGAAACCACTGGCACTACGACTCAGGGAACTACCACTGACAATACCACGACCCAGGGAACCACTACTACCGGTGGCACCCAGTACTAAGGTCAATAACCAAACGAAAAAGGGGCTGTGACATAACTAGCCTCTGTATAAGCAAATAGGACGAGAAACCGAATTTTGGTTTCTCGTCCTATTTGCTTACGCTTTTGATTTTTAAAACTG
>NZ_BJDZ01000020.1 GCF_005405405.1 Lactiplantibacillus plajomi | reverse complement strand
CAGTTTTAAAAATCAAAAGCGTAAGCAAATAGGACGAGAAACCAAAATTCGGTTTCTCGTCCTATTTGCTTATACAGAGGCTAGTTATGTCACAGCCCCGTTTTTGACTGAATTAATCCATAAATTGGAAAGAGTAATCTAAAATTTGAATCGTATCGTCGTTTTGCGCACCGGCTGCCCGCAACGCGTCGTCGACACCCATCCCACGTAATTGACGCGCAAACCGCATCAGACTTTCTTCGTGGTCGAGGTTGGTCATCTTGAAGAGCTTTTCTAGCTTTTCACCAGATAAGACGAACAAGCCCGGTTCCGGATTATCAATCGTGAAGTCCTGACTGGCTTCGGTCGTGTAATCCCGGTGCTTCAAGTCATCAACACCCTTGATTGGGAATTGTGGCGTCTGATCGAGTAAGTCGGCCGTTTGCGCCAATAGCGCCTTGATTCCTTGTTGCGTAATTGATGAAATCGGGTAAATAGCCGGCGTCGTTGCCAACGTATCGTCCGCCTTTAACTTAGCCGTAAACTTGTCCAAATTAGCTTGGGCATCCGGCATGTCCATCTTCGTTGCAACGACGATTTGTGGTCGCTTCAACAAGTCCGGGTCATAACTAGTCAATTCATGATTGATTTTGAGGTAATCCTCGAACGGATCATTTTCTTCAATTCCGCTCATATCGATTAAATGCAAAATAACGCGGGTCCGTTCAATGTGACGTAGGAACTGAATCCCAAGTCCGACCCCGTTAGCGGCCCCTTCAATTAATCCGGGTAAGTCCGCCATCACGAAGTCACGACCGTCATCTAGGCGGACCATCCCTAAGTTAGGCACCAGGGTTGTAAAGTGGTAAGCCGCAATCTTAGGCTTGGCACTCGTGACAACCGACAATAACGTTGATTTACCAACGGACGGGAAGCCAACTAGGCCAACGTCGGCCAGCACTTTCAATTCCATTCGAATGGTTAGTTCATCACCGGGTTCACCGTTTTCTGAAATTTCCGGTGCCGGATTTTTGGGGCTCGCGAAGTGAATGTTACCGCGGCCACCGCGGCCACCCTTGGCGACGACCAACTGCTGGTCCTTATCGGTAATGTCACCGATTAATTCACCGCTATCAGCATCGGTCACGACCGTACCAAGTGGAACGTGAATAACCATGTCCTTGGCTGAACGCCCGGTCATTTGTTTAATCATCCCGTTACCGCCGTTATCGGCCTTAAACTTGCGCGTATACCGGAAATCCATCAGCGTGCGTAACCCTTCATCAGCCACTAACACGACGCTACCGCCACGACCGCCGTCACCGCCAGCCGGGCCACCGTTAGGCACGAACTTTTCACGGCGGAAAGCAACCATGCCGTTACCACCGTTACCGGCCTTTACATCTACTTTAACTTGATCAACAAACATGTCTTTTTCCCCTGTTTCTTCTATATTATTTATCTACGAAAATGCTCGTGCGAAATTAGATACCTGACCTAGTATACAAATCTTCCGCCAAACAGTCAAAAGTTCCGCAGAATCCGTGGGTTCAGGCTGACCGAATTTTTAAAAAGGTGCAAGTCATGACCGGTTTTGAACTTTTTTGACGTTTTTTGGTGTTTTTTGTTGCGTTTTGACGGTGCAACGGGTATATTATTATGCGGAGGGATTTGAAAATGCTTACAGAGGAACGACAACAGTACATTTTAAATACGATCCGCTTCAAGGGCATTATTAAAATCAAGGACATTGTTTCGAACACGAACTGTTCAGAGTCAACGGCCCGCCGTGACCTCCAGCAGTTAGAGGAACAGGGTGAATTAGTTCGCGTCCACGGTGGCGCGAAGTATATGAACTCACTCCAAGAAGAACCCGCGATGAACGATAAGGTTTCGCGCAACGTCGACGCAAAGGACCGGATTGCGCAACAGGCGGTCGCCAACATTCAAGTCGATGACGTCATTTACTTAGACGCCGGTACCTCGACTCTGGCAATGATTCACCACCTTAATCCGAGTTATAACCTACGCGTTGTCACTAACGGGGTCGTGCACGCGTCAGCCCTGGCTGACATGGGCATTCAAACCTACCTACTAGGTGGCAAGCTGAAGGACGTGACCAAAGCGGTCATTGGTCCCGAAGCCGTCAAATCGTTGCAGGAATACCGCTTCAACAAAGTCTTCTTGGGAATTAACGGTGTCCACCCGAAGTTTGGGTTAACAACGCCCGATCCCGACGAAGCGGTCGTTAAAAAGACCGCAATTGCCCAAAGTGAAGAAAGTTTCATTTTGGTCGATAGCTCCAAGTTTGACCACGTTTCGTTTGCGCGCGTCGGTGATTTATCCAGTGCAATTATCATCACCGACCAGTTAACCCCAACGTTGGCTGAGCAATACCAACCACTTACAGCGATTCAGGAGGTTCAATCATGATTTACACCATTACCGTCAATCCATCGATTGATTACGTGGTTCAACTACCCCACATGGAACTGGGCAGTGTCAACCGGTTAGCACATACCGCCAAGTTACCTGGTGGCAAGGGCATTAACGTGTCCCAAATTTTAAACGACCTTGAACAACCGAACCAAGCGCTCGGGTTCCTCGGCGGTTTCACCGGTACGTTCATCAGCGACGCCCTCAAGCAAAAGGGCTTGGATTGCCACTTCACGAAGATTGCTGACGATACCCGGATCAACGTTAAGATTCACGCCGACGAAGAAACCGAATTAAACGGTGCCGGTCCGGACATTACGGCGGCGGAAATTGATGCGTTCTACCAGGAACTCGCCCATTTGACTCCCGCTGACGTGGTCGTCATGTCCGGGAGCCTGGCGCCTAGCCTACCCGACAGTTTCTATTATGATATTATTCAAAAAGTTCAGGCTGCCGGTGCCAACTTCGTGATCGATACGACTGGTGAAGCCTTAAAGAAGACCTTGCCGAGTCACCCGCTGGTGGTTAAACCTAACAACCATGAATTGGCAGACTACTATCACACCACCTTCAATAGCCAGGCGGACATCATTGCCGCTGGTAAACGGATGTTGAGCGAAGGCGCCCAACACGTGTTGATCTCAATGGCCGGTGATGGTGGGCTCCTGATCACCAAGGACGCGGTTTACTTTAGCGCCGCCCCTAAGGGTAAGGTTATCAACTCGGTCGGTGCCGGTGATTCAATGATCGGTGGCTTCGTCGGGACCTTTGCTAAGACCCACGACGCGGTCGAAAGTTTCCGTTACGGTTTAGCCTGTGGTTCCGCAACCGCCTTCTCCGAAGACATTGCGACCCGCGCCAAGATCGACGAAATCTTACCACAAATTAAGATTGAACAATTAACTAACTAATCCACTCAGAAAGGACTGTTATCACATATTATGGATATCCGCGACTTACTATTAAAAGACGTCATGATCATGGACATGCAAGCCAAGACCAAGGACGAAGCGATTAATGAATTAGTTCATAAATATGCCGAACAAGGCGTCATTAACGACGAAGACCTTTACAAGCAGGACATTATCAAACGGGAGGCTGAATCCACCACTGGGATCGGTGACGGTATCGCCATGCCCCACGCTAAGGATAAGGCCGTTCAACGTGCAACCGTCCTCTTTGCGAAAAGCAAGGACGGGGTCGACTTTAACGCCCTCGACGGTCAACCAGTGCACCTCTTCTTCATGATTGCCGCTCCCGAAGGTGCTAACAACACCCACTTGGCCGCCCTCGCCTCACTTTCCAGCTTACTGATCAACCCGGACTTGGTTGCGAAGCTGAAAGCCGCAACGACACCCGACGAAGTTCAACAACTCTTCGCCGACGCCCAAGCTGCTAAGGAAGAAAAGGACGCCAAGGACGAAGCTGCCCAAGCTGCTAAAAAGGCTGCTGAAAGCAGTGCTAAGGCGACCGAAAAGCGCCCTTACATCGTTGGGGTCACCGCTTGTCCAAACGGGATCGCCCACACCTACATGGCCGAAGCCGCTTTGATCAAAGCCGGTGAAGCCGCTGGGGTTGACATCAAAATCGAAACGAACGGTTCCGAAGGGGTCAAGCACTTACTGACCGCCGACGAAATTGCGAACGCTGACGGGGTCGTGATTGCCGCTGATAAGAAGGTCAAAATGGCCCGCTTTGACGGTAAGCACCTCGTTAACCGCCCCGTTATCGACGGAATCAACAAAGCCGACGCCCTCGTTCAAGAAGCCCTTTCCGGCAAAGCCCCAGTTTATCACGATGCCGATGGTGGTGCCGCTGATGACGAAGGCGAAGGCAACGCTAACGGGAGCATCTGGGGCGAAGTTTACAAGGACTTAATGAACGGGATTTCCCACATGTTGCCATTCGTTGTTGGTGGTGGGATTTTAATGGCCCTCTCCTTCATTATTGAACAATTCGCCGGTAGCAAGAGCCTCGCCTTTACCTTCTTCAACCAAGCTGGTAACATGGCGTTCGCCTTCATGGTTCCCGTTTTGGCCGCTTACATCGCCGAATCAATTGGTGACCGCCCTGCCCTAATGCCTGGGTTCGTTGGTGGGTTTATGGCCACGGTTTACACCGGCGCGTACGGTGGGGTCTACACCGCTTCAATCGCTGCTAACGCTAAGAGTCCGGCTGGGTTCTTAGGTGGGTTAGTTGCCGGGTTCCTTGCCGGTTACATTACCGTTTGGATGAAGAAGTGGACCAAGCACATCCCACAATCATTGGATGGGATGAAGCCAATGTTGATTTTCCCAATCTTAGGCTTACTGATCATCGCCGCTTTGATGTTCTTCATCGTTAACCCGATTTTCTCCGTTATCAACCAGTGGATCACCCACTTCTTGAACTCAATGGGTACCGGGAACGCGGTCATCTTGGGATTAGTCCTCGGTGGCATGATGTCGATCGATATGGGGGGCCCATTCAACAAAGCCGCTTACGTCTTCGCTACCGGTGCCTTTACCGCGACGAACGATGGTAACTTGATGGCCGCCGTTATGGCCGGTGGGATGGTACCACCGTTGGCCACTGCGATTGCCACGTCATTCTGGCCGAAGAAGTTCACCGACGACGAGCGTAAGGCCGGGATTTCAAACTGGTTACTCGGGATTTCCTTCATTACCGAAGGGGCCATTCCGTTTGCTACGGCTGATCCGCTGCACGTTATCGGTTCAAGTGTCGTTGGGGCCGCCGTTGCCGGTGGTTTAACCCAACTTTGGAACGTTTCCGTTCCAGCTCCTCACGGTGGCCTTTGGGTCTCACTCCTGGCTACTAACATCTGGGGGTACATCGCCGCAACCGTTATCGGTGCTGTGATTGCCGGTGTCATCCTTGGAATTTGGAAACCAGCTAAAAAAGCCGCTTAAGTTAAAATAACCGTTTAATCAAAGTTCTCCGCAAACTAATTGCGGAGAACTTTTTTTATTCCAAACAATTTGTTTCCAACCAAAGCTGGTAAACGCGTATAATTAATTTATTAATAAATGAGAAACGAGACGATAACCTTGACCTTAAAACGCACCCTCACCACTTGCGGCCTACTCGCCCTACTCTTCCTACTCTTCCTAGGCGGATGTCACGCTAAGTCGGCGGCCCGTCCGGCACCTAGCAACGCCCGGCAGATAACCGCCATGGTCCTAAGTGATAATCATACGATTGCACCAACGCTTCACGATAACGGTAATTCCTTTGACACCTACGCGGCCAACGACGGCGGTGCCGACTTAAAATACAGTGCAACCATCCTGCGCGCCTTCGTTCAGCAAGCATTAAAAACCAAGCCGGACGTCGTAATTCTCAGCGGTGATCTAACCAATAACGGCGAACGTGCTAGCCATGACTACGTTGCTAAACAATTAAAGCGCTTACGCACCGCGCACATCCAACCCTACGTCGTCCCTGGAAACCACGACATCAATAACCCGATTGCCCGCCGGTTTAAAGGTAAACAACAGTTCGAAGTCGACGGTGTCAGCCCCGAACAATTTAAAAAGGTTTACCACCAGGACGGTTACGCCCAAGCCGCTGAAACCGACAGCAACTCCCTCAGCTACCTGGTCAAACCCGGCAAAAAGACCTGGTTTTTAATGCTGAACTCCGCTATCTACCGCGGTAACTACCAGCAAGGCAGTGCAACCGTTGGCGGTGGCCTTAACGATGGCACTCTCAAATGGGTCAAACAAGTCGGCCAACGGGCTAAAAAGCAAGGGGCCACCGTGATTCCGGTGCTCCACCACAACACAATGGACCACACCATGATTCACCAGGACTACACGATTGGTTACGCGGATCAGGTTCGCGACGTCTTCACCAAGGCGGGCATCAAGTTATCACTATCCGGGCACATTCACGCGCAAAACATTACCCACCAGCAAGTTAACGGGACGCGCTTAACTGACATTGCGAGCGGTTCGCTCATCATCGCTCCACACTACTACGGCACGTTGACCGTCAACCAAAAAAGCGGGCAAGCCCGTTACCACGCGACCCGGCTTAACGTCAGTGATTATATTCAAACCCACCAGGGGAAAACGGCGGCGGCCACCTACCGCAAGTACGACCACGACGTCCTGTACGCCTCTGGCTACAACGCCGCCCTCGCCCAACTTTACGAGGGCCGCGGTGAGAGTAACCTGTCTACGGCCAAAATGAAACGCCTCGCGGACGGGATGGGCCGGGCTAACATCGCCATGTTCCGCGGGACCCCGATTAAAGACGCCAAACTACTCGACGAATGGCAAGCCATGCCGAAAGACACGCCCTTTCGCAGTTTCATTTTGAGAACTAACAGTCTGAAAAATAATTTGAATTGGCGGGGCGCCACCCGCTAAGCTGAAAAATGGCTGTTGACGGTCCAAGCCGTCAGCAGCCATTTTCTATACTTCATTTCGCCCAGACAGCCGCTCAACAAAAAAAGCATCGAATGTTAATCATCCAATGCTTATCGTTTACGTTCGGGTTAAAAGTCGTGACTAACGGACTACGTGGCACCCTTTTGATAGTGCTTCGGTGTCACCCCGGCGCCCGCTAACGAGAACTTAACGGTCTGGGCAACGTTCTTAGAAATTCCCAGTTTCTGAATTTCTTCGACCGGCGCCGCCGCGATTTTTGGCATCGAGCCAAATTTACGTAACAACTTATTGCGGGTCTTTGGGCCGACCCCCGGAATCTCATCTAGCCGTGAACTGAGTGAGTGCTTCGTATGGACTTGCCGGTGGAACGTGATGGCAAAGCGGTGAACTTCGTCTTGAATCCGCTGTAACAAGTAAAAACCCTGACTTTTAGGATCCAAGTGCAGGTGCTGGTCCCCAGCCGACTTTAATAAATCGGCCGTCTTATGGTGTTCATTTTTAACCATCGCCGCCACCGGGGTGTCAATACCCAACTCGTTTTCCAACACGTCCTTAGCCGCGTCCAGTTGAATATCGCCACCGTCCATTAAAATCAAGTCGGGCAGCGGCGCGTGTTCCTTTAAGAGCCGCGTGTACCGTCGGCGAATGACTTCACGGGTCGAAGCCGCCTCGTCCGCGTGGTCCACGGATTTCAGCTTATACTTGCGGTACAGTTTCTTATTCGGCTGGCCATCCGTAAAGACGACCATGGCCGAGACCAGGTCCGCCCCCTGAATATGCGAATGGTCAAAAGCTTCGATTTTGTGACCTTCCGGAATACCCAACGCATCGGTAATTTCCTTCATCGCACCGGTCGTCTTCCGTTCATCCAGCTCCAACAAGCGGAACTTTTCCTCCAGCACGATGCGCGCATTTTTTTCAGCCATTTCTAACAGATCGCGCTTTTGCCCACGCTGGGGGGTCCGAACCGGAATACCTAAAATATCACTCAGGACTTTTTTATCCAAACCCTTTGGAACTAGCACTTCCCGTGGTAAGACGTTATTCTTACGATTATAAAATTGCAAGATAAAGCTGGTGAATTCTTCGTTAGCGGTGGAAACGACCGGAAACAGCCGCTTTTCGCGCTTCATCAACCGGGCCTGGCGGATAAAGAAGACTTGAATCGACAGCCAGCCCTTATCCATGAAAAAGTTAAACAGGTCGCGTGGCGTATTATCGTTCGAAATGATTTTTTGCTTTTCAACCGTCATTTCAATGTACGTCAACTGGTCACGTAACTCCGCCGCCCGTTCAAATTCCAACTCCGCCGAGGCCGCTTCCATCCGCTGCGTCAATTCCCGCTTAACGGTATCAACGTGACCGTTGAGGAACGATTTAATATGTTGAATCTGCTCCGCATAGGCGCTTTCGGGAACCGTCTTAAAGCAGGCCCCCAAGCACTGCCCCATGTGGTAATACAGACACGGCCGGCCCTGATAACCATGGCACCGGCGCAACGGGTAAACTTTCTGAATAAAGTTGACGGTTTCTTGGGCCGCGTACACGTTCGGGTACGGCCCAAAGTAGTAGCCGCCGTCTTTGCGAACGTCGCTGACGATCAAAATCTGCGGGTCGCGTTCGTTCGTAATCTTAATGTACGGGTAACCGGTCCCCTTTTTAAGCTTAATGTTGAAATACGGCTGGTGCTTTTGAATCAGAGTAATTTCTAACAGGAACGCTTCCTTATCGGTCGACGTCACGATAAATTCGAAGTCCGCGATTTCAGAAACCAACCGCGCCGTTTTACCAGTGTGGCTACTCTTGAAGTATGACCGCACCCGGTTTTTAAGGTTCTTCGCCTTACCCACGTAAATGATCTGGCTGTTGAGATTTTTCATTAAATAACAACCAGGCAAATCTGGTAAGAGCGCTAGCTTATGTTCAATGTGTGCTGAAGCCATTGGGCGCCGTCCTTCCTTTTTAATTTAGTATTACTAGTATACCGCCCGCCATGACGGGGCTCAAGCAAACTGCCCGGAGAACCCGGGTAGGCACATAAAAAACGCGGTCACGTCGAATTAAGACGTCACCGCGTTTGGGCCCGTGAATAGGAGCTCGGGTTATTAGCTTATATTAAAATCTTGGATAAGAAATCTTTAGCACGTTCAGTTTGCGGATTGGAGAAGAACTCGTCCGGCGTACTGTCTTCTTGAATATAGCCGTCAGCCATGAACCAGATACGGTCGGCCACCGACTTGGCGAAGCCCATTTCGTGAGTAACGACGACCATCGTCATCCCGTCCTTCGCCAATTCCTGCATAACGTTCAACACTTCACCAACCATTTCGGGGTCCAAAGCGGAGGTTGGTTCGTCAAACAGCATCACTTCAGGATTCATCGCTAACGCGCGGGCAATCGCGACCCGTTGGGCTTGGCCCCCGGATAAACTACTTGGGAACGCATCCGCGTGATCTTCCAAACCGACCCGTTGCAATAATTCGTGGGCCGTTTTAGTTGCGGACGCGTCGTCCACGTTTTTAACCTTCATCGGCGCCAACTTAATGTTTTCCAGCACCGTCATGTTTGGAAAGAGGTTAAAGCCTTGGAACACCATCCCCATCTTTTCACGGAGGGAGTTAACGCTCTTAGTATCCAACGTCGTTAAGTCCTGACCCTCAAACGCGACCTTGCCACTCGTCGGCGTTTCCAACAAGTTCAGGCACCGCAAGAAGGTACTCTTCCCACCACCGGAAGGGCCAATGACCACGATCACCTGACCGGGTTCCACCTTTTCCGTAATGTCTTTTAAAACGTGATTATCGCCAAAACTCTTAGCGAGTGATTCAACTTCGATTACTGGTTTAGTCATGTTGCATTCTCCTTTCGAAGTAGTTCAAGATCCGTGATGCCGTAAAGGTCATGATGAAGTATAAGACCATGATGACCACGATCGGGGCAACCCCACGGTAAGTGTCGGAACGGACGATGTTACTTTGATAAATCAATTCGGTAACCCCGATAATCGACACGATCGAACTATCCTTGATCAACGTGATGAATTCGTTCCCTAACGATGGCCAAATGTTCTTCAATGCTTGCGGTAAAATTACGTAGCGCATCGTTGCACCGTTGGACATCCCGAGGCTTCGTGCGGCTTCGGTCTGACCAATGTTAACGGAATTGATCCCACCACGAATGTATTCAGCCACGTAAGCCCCCGAGTTCAGTGAAATCGCAATAATCCCGGAAGTCAGTGCTGGTAAATTGACAAACAACCCGAGGCCAAAGTAAACGAACATGACTTGAACCATCATTGGCGTGCCCCGAATGAATTCAACGTAGGCCGTTGCTAACCACCGTAACGCAGTTTTAAGCGGGTTACCCTTGGCCATCCGTGCGAGCGCTAATAAGATCCCAATAATGAACCCGAAGAAGACGGAACAAACGGTGATGATCAACGTATATTCAACCCCGGTTGCGAACGCCTTCCAGTAATGGGGCATCGACGTATCGACCGAATTAGTCTTGAGGTACTTCCCGGCAGCCGGCAAGTATTGCTTCTTCACTAAGTTCTGCTTCTTGATTTGATCAACGGTCTTGTTGACTTCATTGACTAAGCTGGTCGACCCTTTCCGGAACGCAATCGCCGAACTAGTTGCCGAAGAACTCATATTGAAGTGACTAGGAATTGACGCCAAGCTCTTGTTATTAGAAACGTAGGCTTGAGCAGATGGTTTTTCCATTGCGACCCCGTCGACCTTGTGACTTTGTAAGGCTAAAATCAAGTCGGATTGGGACGTCATCCCCTTAGTCTTGGTGCCACTGGTTTGTTTCTTAATCGCATTGTACTGGGTCGTCCCGGTTTGAGCGGCTAACGTCCCACCCTTGAAGGAATCCTTGTCTTTGTACTTCGCCTTGTCGGTCTTGTTGACCACGATGCTGTAACCACCCTGGTAATAGACGTGGGTAAACGCCACGTTTTTCCGCCGTGCGGGGGTCGGGTTCATCCCGGAAATGATCATGTCGATTTTCCCAGTTTGCAAAGCAACCAGCAAAGAATCAAAGGACATTGATTTCACCTTGAGCTTCACGCCCAAGTCCTTGGCAACCTTTTTCCCAATTTGAATATCCATCCCGACAACGGTACTCTTGCCGTTAACGGTCGCTTGAAATTCGTAAGGCGGATAGTCTGGCGAGGTCCCCATGACTAACGTCCCCTTTTTCTGAATCTCAGCTAGCGAATTATCCGCGGCCTGGGCGTGCTGAGCATTAAGCGGCACGACCGTCATGAATAACGCAACAATGATTGCTAATAATAACCCGAATCTCTTTTTCATAAGCGTTCTCCTTTGTTTTAATTTTACAAGTGTAAAGTATAGTCGCTTATGATTATTTATGCAAGTATTTTTGAAAAATCCTTTATTTTATGCATCATTTAACGTTTATACAGCCTTTAAGCCCCAATTTATGCATAAAAGACGAATAACTGACAAACCGGGCTAAATTTGCTATGATTAGCGGTAAACGAAAGGAATGATTCTATGAGCTTGAAGGTACAACGTCAAGATAACTTGGATAAGTTATTCGAAAAGTTCGCGATTGGTCCCGATGATAAGGACAAACTGTCGACCGAAGCCGTTCAAAAGACAATCGATGAACACGCCAAGCGGAAACAAACCGACAAAGAAAACCAAGATTCAACTAAATAATACTAAAAAAGGGGGTTAATTCCGAACTGGAATCAACCCCCTTTTCGTTTGCGGATATCCCGCTAATTATTAATTAACAAATTTTAGTACCGATCGTCTTCATCTTTTCGCGCCGTTCAGCTTCGGTTTCGGGTGAAACGTCCCGCCAATCCACGACTGACAAGGCCCCGTCCAACATACCACTGTCGTCCTTCAACGCTAAAGCGTTATGCCAACGGGTGATGTTTAAGCCGTTACCTAAGTACGCTTCATCCGCCGGTGCGGTGCTCATTTCGTAGCCGGCGTTATTTTCCAAAGTCGTCGTGTAGTCCGGATCCGCATCCTTTAAAATCACCAATTGGAATTTGTTCCCAATGGCACAGCTCCCACCTAGGCTGGAATACTTGTTCGAACCGTCGTCAGTGGTTAAAATAACCCGACTGCCAGCAGGAATCTTATCAGCTAAGTAAGCTTGTGCATCATCTTTGATATTAATTTTCATTAAACAACATCCTTTCCGTGGCAACAATTAAGTTGTGTACAATCCTTTTCGACAGTTATAAGAATACCGCGTTTACTAACCGAATGCAACCAAAGCGACTCACCACATCCTCAACATACCTGATAATTACTGACTAGACAAGTAATTGCAATCAACAAAAAAGGGCTGCGAATCGCAGCCCCTCGCCCCAAACGGCTAGCCTACTTAGCCGGTTTTCCGTTTGGATATTTATGATTTAACTTCGTAATATTTTGTTGCGCGACTTCGTCAAACGGAATGTCGGCCCACTCCGCAACTTGGGATAAATACCAGAGTACGTCACCCATTTGCTTAGTCAGCTGGTCCTTATTCAGGCGCTCGCCGTGAAACGTGTATTTCTTGACTAGGTCAACAACTTGACCAGTTTCAGAAGCCAGCCCGAGTGATAAATTCGTCAAGACCTGTTCATTACCGTATAACGTTCGGTTTGCCAACGATTGATAGTCATTAAATTCCAAACTAGTGCCCTCCCACAGTGTGCGCTTCGATCCATTGCCAAACGGCATCTTTACCCGTCTTGGTTTTGGCAGAAAAGGCGATAAAATCGTCATTTGCTTGGAACCCGAGCGTTTTTTTAATTAAACTTTCTTGCTTATTCCACTTACCACGCGGAATCTTATCGCTCTTAGTTGCGACCACTAAAATTGGCATCTCGTAATACCGCATCCACTCGTACATGGCAACGTCATCCTTCGTTGGCGCGTGCCGGGCGTCAACTAGGATCACGACGCCCTGGAGAGTTTCCCGGCTCGTCAGGTAGGTTTCAATCATATTACCCCACTTGGCGCGGTCCTTCTTCGACACCTTGGCGTAACCATAACCCGGTACGTCGACAAAGTACAGCTGTTCCTCGACCTTATAGAAATTCAAGGTTTGGGTCTTACCTGGCTGACTCGACGTCCGCGCATAGCTGTTCCGATTGATCAAAACGTTGATCAGTGATGATTTACCAACGTTTGACCGCCCGGCAAGCGCAATTTCCGGATAGCCGGTCGTGGGGTACTGACTAGGCGCGACCGCGCTCATAACAAGTTCAACGTTATGCACTTCCATCAAAATAACTCCCTTACAAATTAGTCTGGTCCCATTCTAACATACTTTAACGTACGTTCAGCAGCACGCTTAGCCACTAAACGCACAAAGAAGGCAGTTACAAGCGTCCTGCGACCCTTGAAACTGCCATCTTACGCACCACAATTACGCTAATTGTGCGCTAACTGCCATTAATAACGCTTTTAAGAAGCTTTCTGGTCTTCCAAGACTAATTCAGGCTCGGCATGACTGTCGACCGTCTCGCGCGTAATAATGACCTTCTTAACGTCCTTACGACTCGGAATATCGAACATGATATCACGCATCGTGTCTTCAATAATTGACCGTAGCCCGCGGGCACCGGTGTTGCGCGCAAGGGCTTCCTGGGCAATTGCCCGTAAAGCGTCTTCCTTGAAGTCTAATTCAGCACCGTCTAAGGCAAGGAGCCGTTGGTACTGTTTAACTAACGCGTTCTTCGGTTCCGTTAAGATCCGGACCAAGTCGTCTTCCGTCAACCGTTCCAAAGCAGTTAGAATTGGTAACCGGCCGATAAATTCAGGAATTAACCCGAACTGCAGCAAGTCTTCTGGGACGACTTGTTGCATCAGACTCTTAGTATCATACAGCACCGCGTTTTTGCCATCGGTGTCGGTACCAAAACCAATCGTCTTATCCCCTAAGCGGCGCTTAACAATGTCTTCGATGCCATCAAAAGCCCCACCAACGATAAAGAGGATGTTGGTCGTATCAATTTGGATAAATTCCTGTTGGGGATGCTTACGACCACCCTGCGGCGGCACGTTGGCAATCGTCCCTTCCAAGATTTTCAGTAAGGCTTGCTGAACCCCTTCACCGGAAACATCCCGCGTAATCGACACGTTTTCGCTCTTCTTGGCAATTTTATCAATTTCATCAATGTAAATAATGCCCTTTTCGGCACGTTCAACATCGTAATCGGCGTTTTGTAATAACTTCAATAAGATATTTTCAACGTCTTCACCAACGTAACCGGCTTCCGTTAAGGTCGTGGCGTCCGCAATCGCAAACGGCACGTCCAAGATCCGCGCTAAGCTTTGTGCTAAGAACGTCTTCCCGGAACCGGTCGGACCAACTAAACTAATGTTACTCTTTTGTAGTTCAGGACCGTCTTCGTCTTGATCCTGATCATCCGTCATCGCTTTAACCCGCTTATAGTGGTTATAAACCGCAACGGATAAGGTCCGCTTGGCTTCATCCTGACCAATGACGTATTGATCCAACTCGTCAACAATTTGTTTAGGCGTCGGGATATCTGTTAATTCGTGTGAGCGTTCTTCACTGAACTCTTCGTCGATAATTTCTTTACATAAATCGATACATTCATTACAGATATAGACGCCGGGACCGGCCACAATCTTTTTAACTTGATCTTGGGACTTCCCACAGAACGAGCAATTAACGGGACCATTTGTCTCGGTATTTTCAAACATTCATTCTCACCTCATCGATGTCTTTCCATGAATCAATCATAACAGAAACCCCCTGCTAAAACCAGCTTGGGCACTGTTTGCTTCGTCCATTACTATAACATGTCCCCTAATAAAGCCGAAATTATTTGTCTACTCGGTTGAACCCGCTGGTCAAAAACAAAAAAAGACCCCGGGAAACTAAATTCCCGGGATCCCCAACGTTAACTAACGGTTAAATTAGTCTTTGTCTTTTTTATCTTCAGCTTTGGCGTTTTGCTTAGCTGAATCCGTGATCAAATCAACGGCTTGGCGGATTGCAATGTCGTGTGACAACATGTCATCAGTCAAAGCACCACGAACGGCACTTTCTTCCATGTTGTATTGGCTTGCTAAGTCCTTAACTTCAGCATCAAGTTCATCCTTAGAAGGCTTGATCTTTTCAGCTTCAACAACGGCTTCTAAGACCAAGTTAGTCTTAACCCGACGTTCTGCATCAGCAGAGAATTGCTTGTGCAAGTCGTCTTCGGTCGTCCCAGTTAACTTGTAGTAAGTTTGTGGGTCGATACCTTGTTGTTGCATGTTTGCCAAGTATTGGTCCATTTGACGGTGGATGTCGTCTTCCTTCATGGCGTCAGGAATGGCTTGGATTTCGGCATTGTCAACGGCTTGGTTTAAAGCTTCGTCTTCAATGGCGTCATGAGCAGCCTTTTCCTTTTGTTCCTTAAGTTCGTCCTTGATCTTAGCCTTCAATTCTTCAAGGGTGTCAACGTCTTCGTCAACGTCCTTAGCAAATTCGTCGTCTAATTCAGGGAGTTCCTTAGTCTTAACTTCGTGAACAGTAACCTTGAAAGTGGCTTCCTTGTCTTGTAAGTCGGTTGCTTGGTAATCCTTAGGGAAGGTTACCTTAACGTCCTTATCTTCGCCAGCCTTAACACCAACTAATTGGTCTTCAAAGCCAGGGATGAAGGAGTTTGAACCTAATTCAAGTGAATAGTTTTCTGATTCGCCGCCTTCGAATGGTTCGCCATCAACGAACCCTTTGAAGTCAATAACGACCGTGTCGCCCTTAGCAGCTGGTTGGTCTTCTTTAAGAACCAATTCAGCTTGCTTTTCGCGCCGTGATTCTAATTCAGCGTCAACGTCCTTAGCGTAAACCCGGGTGTTTTGACGAGTGACACTAAGCCCCTTGTAGTCGCCTAATTTAACGTCAGGCTTAACCGTTACAACGGCTTTTAAGACCCAAGGTTGACCCTTTTCCATACTATCAACGTCGATTTGTGGTTGATCCACTGGTTCGATTTCAGTTTCTTTGATTGCTTCTTCATATGCTTCTGGGAGCACGATGTTTAAAGCATCTTGGTAAAGGGCTTCTTCACCGTACATTTGATTGAAGATTTGACGCGGAACCTTACCCTTACGGAAGCCAGGAACGTTTAAGTTCTTCTTAGTCCGTTGGAAGGCTTTGTCAATACCTTCTTTGATCTTATCGGCACCAATTTCGAACGTTAATTCGCCTTGGTTGCCTTCTTTCTTTTCCCACTTTGCAGCCATTGTATTCCCTCCGAAACATTATTATTATCAACAATTCTTGTCAATTGCATACTCGTTAATTCTAACCTATCAATTCCATAAAGTAAACCAAATCAGGGAAAAAACCGGGGGTTCCCCCGCTTAATTGGCAACTTTCTTAAAAAAAGAGACCTGGAAGCTAGCTTCCAAGTCTCTTAATGAATCAATGAAAATCAGTTAGAGATTAGTCATCAATTTCTGAAACAACCCCGGCACCAACGGTATGGCCACCTTCACGAACGGTGAACTTAGTACCCTTTTCGATGGCAGCTGGTTGAATTAATTCAACAGTGAACGTTACGTTGTCACCAGGCATAACCATTTCAACACCGTCTGGCAATTCAATAACACCAGTGATATCAGTGGTGTGGAAGTAGAATTGTGGACGATAGTTTGAGAAGAATGGCGTATGACGGCCACCTTCTTCTTTGCTCAAGATGTAGACTTCACCCTTGAACTTCTTGTGGGTTTGGATCGAACCTGGCTTAGCTAAAACTTGGCCACGAACAACTTGTTCACGGTTAACACCACGTAATAACGCACCAACGTTGTCACCGGCTTCACCTAAGTCAAGCGTCTTACGGAACATTTCAAGACCCGTAACAGTTGACTTCAAAACGTCGTCGTGTAAACCAACGATTTCAACTTCGTCACCGACTTTAACCGTACCACGATCGATACGACCAGAAGCAACGGTACCACGACCAGTGATTGAGAAGACGTCTTCAACAGGCATCAAGAATGGCTTGTCAGTATCACGAACTGGAGTTGGGATGTATTCATCAACAACGTCCATCAAGTGCATGATAACCTTTTCTTGTTCTGCGTCGCCTTCAAGGGCTTTAAGCGCTGAACCACGGATAACAGGAATATCATCACCAGGGAAATCGTATTCTGAAAGTAATTCACGAACTTCCATTTCAACTAAGTCAACTAATTCGTCATCGTCAACAAGGTCAGTCTTGTTTAAGAAGACAACGATGTAGTCAACACCAACTTGGCGAGCCAAAAGGATGTGTTCACGCGTTTGTGGCATAGGACCATCAGTTGCGGCAACAACTAAGATAGCACCGTCCATTTGAGCGGCACCAGTGATCATGTTCTTAACGTAGTCAGCATGTCCTGGGGCATCGATATGCGCGTAGTGACGCTTTTCAGTTTCGTATTCAACGTGGGCAGTGTTGATAGTAATACCACGTTCACGTTCTTCTGGTGCAGCATCGATAGCGGCGAAATCTTGTGCTTGTGCCAAGCCCTTTTCAGCCAATACCTTAGTGATTGCAGCAGTTAAAGTAGTTTTCCCATGGTCAACGTGGCCAATAGTACCAATGTTTACATGGGGTTTTGTTCTTTCATAATGTTCTTTTGCCATTAATGAAACCTCCTGTGATTTTCGCAAGAATTATGTCAGGGCAAACTGCCCCAGCAATTCTTTAGTTAATATTATACTACATCCTAGTAAAAAGGCCAAATCCCGCACCCATCACTAGGAATCCTTAAACATTATATATAGCCGGTCTGGATTTGTAAACAGCTATCATGCAAAAAAATTGAATTTTTGTAAGTAAAAGCTTATTAAAGTGGTAATTTTTCATTCCATCCGATTAACTTTGTGCTTGCAACTGGTTATTCAAGTCCTGAATTTTGCGTTGGACAGTCAACATCGCCTTAGCCTGCTGGTCCACTGTTGAAACGGGGGTCCCGGTCTGTTCAGCAACAAATAATTGCACCCACGTGGTCGGGTCAGCCACGATTTTGGGTTGATCAGGATAAATATACATTAATTGCAAGGTCAGTAAAGCGTTCAGACCAGTATAGAGGGTTGGGTCCCGCTGGCCTAAAGTTTTTTCGAGTGCTTGATGCGTCCGCTGACTAGTTGGATCAGTCCCCACTGCTGCTAACTCGCTGGGAATCAGCGCCGTTTGTTGCCCATCTAAGTGCCGAAATTGAACCGGCTGGTCGACCCCGATCGCCCGTAACGTATGCAAGACCTCGACCCGCGCAAGTTGGTGCAAGAACGGGTCAACTAATAAAAACTGAGCCGCTGTCAGGTAGCGCTGATACGTCAGGTGTTGAGCAGCTTGAATGCGCGCCGCTTGATTAGGAACCGGTTGATCAGATAAGTGGTAAAACTCCCGCATCGTTGTCGTTAACGTACTGGCCATCGTTGTTTCCGCAGCCCGTTCTGCTTGACTGATTCGCTGTTCGGCCAGGGACTGCCACGGCTGCCGTGGACGGGCCGTCACCACCATTCTCGCCACAATAAACTGGTGGCTCGCTAATAAGGCCGTTAAATAAAGGTCCGACCGCTGATCAGTTTGTAAATAGTCATTTTCAAATTCCGCCGCGTAGTTACTAGCAGCGAGGTACTGCTGATTTTGGACTAACGCAGTGACGAGCTGCTGATTAATGGCTAGGGTTTGCTGTTGCTGATAAAGTTCTTCCCACAACGCCGCGGCCTGCGACCATTTTTTGGCCTTAGTTGCCGCTTGCGCGGCCCGTTCCCGTTCCGCATCGGTCATCCCATTTCCTCCCTTTCACAACCTAGCAAAAAAGCCGGGAATTACACCCGGCTTTTAACTAAGCCTGTTTTTCGGTTTCATTTTCGGTTTTTTTTGCCTTTTTATGCCGCCGGTGGTGTTGGTTAACTTCCATAATAACCGGCAAGATAACTGGGTGGCGCTTCGTTTGATCCCACAAATAGTGGTTCAACTTTTCGCGAACCGCCTGTTTCAGGTGTCCCCAATCAAATTCCTTATTATCCAAGTTTTCCTGAACGGTTTCCTTAACGAGTTCGGCACTTTCTTGCATCAAGTCCTTACTGGTCTTGACGTACACGAACCCGCGCGACGTAATTTTTGGCGTAGAAATGATTTTCTTCTTCTTACGGTCAATTGTCACGACCGCCACGAAAATCCCGTCTTCAGACAAGATCTTACGGTCACGCAGGACAATATTACCAATATCGCCGACCCCGATACCGTCGATCATGGTATCACCCACTTCGACTGAACCAGCGAGGTGCATATTATCACCATCATACCGTAATTGGTCGCCCTTAGCGGTAATGAAGATGTGATCGTCTGGGATCCCAATTTCCTTTGCAAACGACGCGTGGGCGTCAAGCAACCGGTACTCGCCTTGAATTGGCAGGAAGTACTTGGGATTCATTAAATTCATCATTAATTGCAAGTCCCGCTTCGTTGCGTGACCAGACGAATTCATTTCGTCCGCAATCGCTTTAACGTCGGCACCCGCACGGTAGATCATATCGCGGGTCTTTGCAACTACCGTTTCCATTGAATGTGACGGTGTCGTCGTAATGAAGACCAAGTCACCACTTTCAATGTTCACCTTGCCCTCACGTTTATTGGCCATCCGCTGTAGTGCCTTAATTGGTTCGCCCATCCGGCCGGTTTGTAAAATCACAACCTTAGCAGGATCTAATTTACTGATGGACTTGAGCGGTACCACCACGTCTTCCGGCATTCGAAGTTTACCCAACTTCAACGCCGTCTTGATGATACTTTCGACGTCGCCAGGCATCAGCGCAACCTTCCGGTCAGACTGGGCCGCCGCATCTAAAACTTGTTGAATTCGTAAAATGTTCGATGCGACCGAAGCGACAATAATCCGCCCTGGATGGTACTTGAACGTCTCCAAGACGTAGGCCGCGATTTCGCGTTCGCTAACCGGTTGTTCGAAGTTTTCCGCGTTAGCCGAATCACTTAACAACGCTAATACGTGCTTTGACCCAATTTCCGCTAAGCGGGCAAAGTTGGTGCGGTAGTCGCCAACCGCCGTTGGGTCGAACTTAAAGTCCCCCGTATAAACGATCGGACCGGCGTCGGTTTGTAAGACGATCCCCATTGAATCCGGAATCGTGTGGGTCGTGCGGAAAAATGAAACCGTGACGTTACCAAAATCAATTTCGGTTTTCTCATCAACGACGTGAAAATCATTGAACTTTTTAGCTTTTGGATCTTTTTGTAATTGAATCTTAGCTAACTCGATGGTTAGTTCGGACCCAAAGACTGGCACGTTGAACTCGCTAACAAAGTACGGTAACGCCCCAATCGAGTCGGCATGCCCGTGTGTCAGGAAAACACCGACGATGCGGTCAGCATTTTCACGTAAGTAACTGAAATCTGGAATGACAATGTCAATTCCTAATAATTCGTTTTCCGGGTACTTTAACCCGCAGTCTAAGATGTAAATATCTTCATCAACTTCGACGGCGTATAAATTTTTCCCGGTTTCACGAACCCCACCTAAGGGGGTTATTTGAATATTAGCACTCAATTAATTCACCTTGATTCATTAAATATTTAAAGTTGTATAAAGTTGCTTAGATTGTTCGTCATTAAGCGGCAAAATTGGTAACCGCGGGTCGCCGACCGGCTGGCCTAAATGGTTCAAGGCTGCCTTCACTGGCGATGGTGACGGTGCGCTGAACAGCGCCGCCATTTTAGGCGTTAAGTCACGCTGATAACGCGCCGCTTTTGCAATTTCACCTTTGTCAACTGCCTGGAACATTGCCGTCATTTCATCGCCGTATAAGTGGCTTGCCACTGAAATAACCCCGGCACCACCAATTTCTTTGGCGGCTAAACTCTGGGCGTCCTCTCCCGTGTAAACGAGAAAGTCGGCCGGCGCATTTTCAACGATGGCCCCAAATTCTTCCATGGAGGCACACTGCTTAACCCCGATGATATTTGGATTCTGTGCTAAGGTCAGAATAGTAGCCACTTCCATCTTAACGATTACCCGGCCCGGAATATTATAAATAATGACCGGTAAGCCCCCCTGATCAGCAATTGCCGTAAAGTGGGCAATCATTCCGGCCTGGTTAGGCTTATTATAGTAAGGAACCACGACAAGCGCCGCATCGATTCCTTTGATTTGACTCACCTTTTTAGTGAACGCAATGGTGGCCGCCGTATTATTTGATCCGGTGCCGGCCACGATGGGTACCCGTCCGTCGACGATTTTAGCCGTCTTGGTCAATAAGTCGAGCTTTTCAGCTTCACTCAACGTTGGGGCTTCACCCGTCGTACCACCAACGATCAACCCCTGCGTGCCATGCGCAAGCAGGTGTTCAATCAAGCTTTTTAAGCGGTCGTCGTCCAACTGTTGTTGGTCATTAAACGGGGTCACCATGGCAGTCATTAAGTCAATATTTTCAAACTTCATGAATTAAAAACTCCTCTATTTATTTAGTTTTACAAGTATCTGCATACTTGCGCCGATTAAGTAACTCCCATAAGTTTACCACATTTTAATGTAAATCAATAGCTGAACCCATTCATAACACTTGACTAATGCCGACCTCTAAAGTAACCGACCCAACCTAACAACACTAGCGCTTCTAATCCGGCCGTAATTAAGAAGATTGGTTGGTAACCTAGCGTATTCGCTACGACCACAGCCATTCCGGGACCGAGGACGTTTCCCATTGCCTGAGCGGACTGGTTCAAACTGAACACCCGGCCGAACGTGGCCCGCGGAACGTGACTCACCGTCATGACTTGTAACGACGGTAACAGCGCGGCGTCCGCAATCCCTAAAAAGAACCGGGCAACCACCAATTGGGGCACGGTCCGCGTCAAACTCGTCACGGCTAAATCAACGACGGCAAGGGTAAAAAAACCGACAAGGCAGCGTTCTGCACCCCAACGGTCGATCAGCCGACCGACCCGTCCTGCCAGTAGAATCGTAGCCACACCTGGTGCAGCCGCAACTAACCCCGTCATCATCACCACTTGCCCCGGATCGGTTTCAATTTGTGCCATGAGTAGGCTTAATAACGGTGTCACGGCGTTGGTGGTTGCTTGAATGACGAACAACGATGAAAATAACGTTAGTAAAAATTGAGGACCTAGTTGTTTTAGTACCGGTCCTAAAGGCGCTAAGGCGGTCCGTTGAACGGGGTGCACTTCTTCATGCACGCCCCACCACGTACTTAAAAAAACCAGTCCCATCAACGCACTGGTCACAATAAACGCCCCGCGGTAACCCACCGTACGTGCTAATAAGCTCCCCAATAACGGGCCCAGCAGACTGCCGGTAATCGCTCCCGTGACTAGCCGACTTAAAAGTCGCCCGCGTGACGCTGGCGGGGCAGCTAGCGAAATTAGGGCATTCGCGTTGTTGATGTAGCCCGAAAAAATCCCCTGCAGCGCCCGCAAAATAAGTAAAATCGTCACGTTCGGGGCTAAGCCCACCCCTAAAATCGTTAAGGTCATCATCCCCGAGGCTCGCAAGCACATCAATTTACGTCCCTTCTGATCCGCCAAGCGTCCCCAAAGTGGTGCGACCAGCGCCTTACACCCGTACGTGATTCCAAACGCCAACGCCCCTAATAAATTCAGTTGGCTAGTCGTAAAGTCGCCTAAAGTTTGAATATAAAGTGCAATAAAAGGTAACGTCATGGCATTACCCAGATCCGTAATCATACTACCAAACCATAGGACCCTAAAATTTTGTTTCAGTCGTGGTGCCGTCGCCATTACTACTCCCCCAAATAATCATTTACGATGTCAGTATAGCGAACAACCGTTTGGGCTTGATGAAGTTTATGTATTATTTTTGTAAGCATAAAAAAAGAACCGCCGTAACGGCAGTTCTTCCGATAATCGATATTAACGACGAAGACCAAGGCTCTTGATCAAATCGCGGTAACGGTTAACGTCTTCTTTACGAAGGTAAGCTAATAAGTTACGACGATGACCGATTTTCTTCATCAACCCACGTTGTGAATGGAAATCCTTCTTGTGAACCCGGATATGTTCGTTCAATTCGTTGATGTCTTCAGTTAAGACCGCAACTTGAACTTCAACAGAACCAGTGTCGCCTTCGTGACGGCCATACTTATTAATAAGTTCCGTCTTCTTTTCGCGTGAAATTGCCATGTGTTTCAACCACCTTTCCAATAATTGCCCTAAACTGAGTAAATCGTCGGTGGTGCGCGGTAAACTAAGTAAAGGGTTGCTGAACACTTAAAATAGTCTAGCAAACAAACGTTTAAAAAGCAAGCTCGAACGCATATCAAGATAAATTACTTTACACATAACTGTTGCATTCAGGCTAGGGCTTATGTATAATAGCATTTGTTGAAAAAATGATGGAGGTGAATCTGATGCCAATTATCAAATCCGCTATTGAACGCGTGAAAACAAACAATAAGGCAAACGCCCGTAACACTGCTCAATTGAGCGCAATGCGTACTGCTGTTAAAAAATTCGAAAATGCTAAAACTGCTGGCGCCGACAACGTCGAAGAATTATACTTAGCTGCCGTAAGTGCCGTTGACAAGGCCGCTTCCAAGGGTCTTATCAAACGTAACAAGGCTTCTCGTGACAAGTCACGTATGGCCGTACGTTACGCCAAGTAATGTCATTTAACTCCTGAGCTTAGCGATGGAGTTTTTTTATACCCTCATGACCAAAAAAATCGGGTCACCGTGAGTTTCAAAACCACGGTGACCCGATTTTTTTTGACTAGCGGGCGGCAACCGTCCGCCGTTCATTAACAAATTGGACCATAAATAATTCAAATAATAATTCCGGATCACGCTGGGTCGTCTTCATTTGCACTTCCGTCTTCAACAGCCCCATGTAGGCCGCGCGCAAAGCCGCTTGGTCAAAATGACGGACCGTTTGCAGGGCTAACTTAACCCGGTACGGGTGGACCTTTAGCGTGCTTGCCAGACTTCCCTGACTATAACCCGCCCGTGCCAGTATTTTGACTTGTAACAACAGTCGGAACTGACCCAGTAAAATTGCGTTAATTTTAAGCGGCGCTTCCTGTGCCGCCACTAAATCGTGATAAAGCTCCACCGCTGCGCGCGTATGGTACCGTAAAACGTCGTTCACCAGATCGAACACGTTTTGGGTCAACGACTTCGTGACCAGGGCTTCAACCGCCGCTAGATCAATTCGTTGCGACTGGGCGGCGTAAATCATCAGTTTCGGGAGTTGCCCCATGATCAGACCTAGCTGCCCATCGGTCCGGTTGAAAAGCTCCTGCAGGGCATCCGCATCAATTGAAATTTTTTTAGCTGCGAGCGCCGTCTGAACGTATTGACGGGTCTCCTGCTCCGAAACCCGATTCACGTCGATCATTTCAGCCTGCTTTTTTAAGGTTTTAACTAGTTTCTTACGGGCGTCTAACTTCTCGTACGGTGCCATTAGAACGAGGACCGTACTCGGTTCGGGATGCTCGAAGTAGCGTTGCAGGGCGTCCAAATCGTGATCGACTTTCGCCTTGGAATGCTCACCCGTCAAGAAGTACGGATGGTTGACGTAAACCAAGCGGCGTTCACCAAAGAAAGGCGCTGACATGGCATCGTCAAGCGCCACGGCAACCGGCGTCGTTTCCATATCGTAGCTACCGACGTTCATAGTGCGTTCCTCGCTCGGAATATTTTGAAGTAACGCTGCTTTAAGTTGGTCGGCCAGGTAATCGACAGTCCCTAAGATCACGTAAATGGACGCTAAATCACCCTTGCGAATGGTTGTTAGGGCTTGTTGTACGTTGATAATAATTACCTTCTTTCAAAAATGTTTGCCAAGCAGCGGCGCGGCCAGCACCGAACCAGTAAGTCACCATCCCCTGCAATGCAGTTGAATAAGTATGGACGTTCAATGAGCGCAGGGTCGTGAGGGTTTCCAGATTGGGGTGCCCGTAACGATTATGGCGCCCAACCGATAAAATCCCGTAACGGACGCCCCAACGGTTTAAGGTTTGGGGATCCGAAGCCGTCTTACTGCCGTGATGTCCTAATTTTAACACGTCAACTCGTAAAGCGGGGTAGCGGCTTGTAATTGCCCGTTCCCCCGCCCGGTCTAAATCGCCGGTAAATAAGAAGCGTTGGCCACCAAACCGGCCGGTCAAAACTAACGAGTCCTGATTTTCGGCCCGCCCGCGGTGAAACGGGTGTACCGCCGTCAGGCCATCATCGAATTGCATCCCGGCCACCGCTTCAAGCACCGGTGGCGCCGGGTGACTGGTCAGTAACCGCCGGAATTTAGGCAGCCCCGCCATCCCCGCGGGAACGACCAGTCGTCTGACCGGCATCAGTTGTAATAACGCCCCCAAGTCCCCGATATGGTCAACGTCCTTATGGGACAAGTACACCGTATCCAGGTGGGTGATGCCCAGTCGGTGCAAATAATTCACCGTCACCGTTGCGACCCGCGGCCGGAATGGGGTCCCGTCGCGTTGCCAAGTAGGACGGGGAATCGTTAACCGACCACCCGTATCAATCAAGCTGACCCGCCGGTTAAACGGCTGCCGGATCAAAATCGAATCACCCTGACCGATGTCAATAAACTGAACGGCTCCCCGCAACGGAAACCGAATTATCAACCAACTAACCGCGTACGCCACCACTAGCCATTTCAACCAACGCCGCGGCGTTTTTAATGCCGCTAAGCTCAGGAGTGCCAGACCCCAAGCCATTAGCACCGGTGGCTGTCCGAAAATTAACGTTCCCGGCCAACTCGCCACGGCTGCAACTAACGCTTGAAACCCAGCTAATAGCCGATCACACCCGGCAGCAACCACCGGGTTGAACAGCCCCCAACTAGCGCCGATAACGGTCACGGGTAATAGTCCCCAACTAAATACCGGAGCCACTAATAAACTTAACAGCAAGGTCAAAACGTGCCACTGCCCCGTCGCCGTCAGTAAAACCGGCAAACTCAGTAACTGAATGCGCCAAGCCAGGCCCCAAACCGAGGGAGTTGTTCTCAACATCAGTAAGAGGGCTAACCCGTAACTCAACTGACCGCCCAGTTGCAATAGCACTAACGGGTTTACGGCTAACCCCATTAATAAAGCAACGCTCCAACCCACTAAGGCGCTTTGAGGGCGTTTTGTGACCAGGCGACTCATAATCATTAAGGCAACCGTTATGACTGCACGTCGGAGACTATCCGCCCCACCACCGAGAATCAGGTAGACTGGTAAACTCACTAATAGCCACAAGTCCACCGTCTGCGCACTCAACCGGCAGCGAATCAAGCCCCAGCGCAAGGCTTTAATAAACAGTAAAACGTGCATCCCAGACAAACTAAATAAGTATAACAGTCCCAGTCGTTGAATTCCGGCCATCCGTTGTTGGAAATCAGCGGGGCGTAGCCCAATTAGCAAACTGGTGGCGTACAGCCTTAGCGTCGCTGGCAAGCGTTGCGTTTGGCGAAAAAACGACTGCCGGACCTGGTGGATTGCGTCCAACCACCCTAACAAGCCACCCCGAGGGGCCGCCGTTACGGCTTGAATCCGCTCAATTTGCAGTTGCCGATAGATCCGCTGACTACGATAATAACTCGGCGCGTCAAACTGGCCAGGATTCGTTGGTGGCGGGATTGGTGATAGCGTTCCTTGAACCAGCCAGCGGCTCCGTCCACGTAGTTGATTAAGTTGGCGCTTCTGTCCAACCGTTGTCAGCCGGCCCAACACTCGCAATTTTCCGTAACGCAACGACCGGCCCGTTAATTGAAACTGGCCGCCCCGGAGCGTCACCGCGTCCGGCTGAACGCCCAGCTGGACATGGACTTGGCGGGGACTTTCCCGACTAATCCGCTCAAAACGCTGATTTTGCCAATGAAACCAACTTCCGAGACCAATCAGTAGCAGTACCGTCACGATCAGACACTGCCGACTTTTAAGCGCCACGATCCGGGCTAACCACAGGCCTAACAGTCCAGCCGCGACCCACTGGTGGCCAACCAACCAACTACTGAGTAACCCGGTCGCAACCGCCGCAAAAAAGGCCGTTCTCATTAATGATCATTCAATAAAACGTGGTCCAGTCCTAACTTATCTAAATCTGATTGGTCAAACTTAACTTGTTGCAACGCAACGTGCTTACGCTTAATCAGGCCCATCGCGTAGGCGTCGTTGTGATAGTTACGTAAGTAATGAATCTTGGTAATTCCCGCCTGCAATAACATCTTCGTGCATTGTAAACACGGAAAATCGGTCACGTAAATCTCAGCACCATCGGTCGCCGCCCCAAACTTTGCACACTGTAAAATTGCGTTCATTTCGGCGTGAATCGTCCGGACACAGTGTCCGTCAACCAAGTAACACCCCTCATCAATACAGTGGACGTCGCCCGCAACCGAGCCGTTATAGCCACCCGCAATGATTCGCTTATCGCGGACAATCGTTGCCCCCACCGATAGGCGTTCACAGGTACTCCGTGTCGATAATAGCACCGCCTGCATCATAAAATACTGATCCCACGCAATTCGTTGATCTTTCATAATCGTTGCCTCACTTTCAATGACAGTAGTATACCAAATTCCACTAATTGGAACTAGACGGACAGTTGGTCCTTAAACTTTGCAATCGTTTTAGCACCGAATCCCGAAACTTGTTGTAAGTCTTCGACCCGTTTAAAGGGCCCGTGCTGTTGGCGATAATCAACGATTTTTTGGGCTTTCTTCGCCCCGATGCCGCTCAACGTCTGGAAAGCCGCAACGTCGGCAGTATTCAAGTTGACCCGTTGTTGCGCGTTGCTCCCGGCGGTGGCCGTGACCGGACCGGACGTCACCAGGCCGGCGGGTGGGGTCTCCCCCTTAACCGGAACGTACACCACCTGCTGGTCGGTTAACTTAGCGGCCAGGTTGACCTGGCGTTGGTCAGCCTGCGCCAATAACCCGCCGGCCAGCTTAATCACGTCCGCCACCCGCATCCGTGCTTGCACCTGATAAAGCCCCGGTTGACGCACCGCCCCCTTCACGTCGACGTATAGGGGACCACTCGTTTCTAGCTGACGATTTGCCCGCGTTGGCCGTGGTTTGGCAGCCAGTCCCGCTGCTTGATCAGCGGCTAACGCCGGCTCACCAATACCTAAACTAGCCGGGGTCGGCCGACCCAACCACCAAATCGTCCCCACGCCCAGTAACATCACCACGGCTAATCCGAGCGCCAACCGTAAATGTTGCTGAATCCATTCCCACGCTTCTTCGATCATCTTAATCCCTCCTATCACTACCTAATTCCGTAACGGGGGACTAATTTCGCGAAAAAAAAGATTGGACTTTCGTCACAATCTTTTAGTGAGTTTCTAAATAATGGACAGCTTGTTTAAACGACGTCACCGGCACGACCCGCATCTTAGGCGCCACTTGCTTGGCGGTCGCCTTTGCGAGCTGATAGTTAGTCTGGTGATGTTCTTCTAGTGCCAAGAGGGCCTTAGTCGGCTTAACGTAGGGCGCAAAGAAAATGGTTGCCCCCGCCTTGTTCGCTGCCACGACCTTTTTGTCGATCCCGCCGATTTCACCGACCGTTCCGTCAGCGGCAATCGTCCCGGTACCCGCAATTTTACGACCACGCCGTAAATTACGGTTAGTCAGCTGCTGATAAATTTGCAAGCTAAACATCAGTCCCGCGGACGGCCCGCCGATTTCACCGGGATCGACCTTCACGGGAACTTTCGTCGTCACCTTGACGTTGTCAGTCAATTGAACGCCGATTCCCGCTTTATGATTATCTAGTTTAACCAGCGGTGCCTGGGCGTGACGGGTCTTGCCGTTATGTCGATAGGTTAACGTAACTTGCCGACCAACGCCTTGAGCCGCAATGTAGCGTTGATAACCAGCGGCATTTTTAAAATGCCGACCATTGACTTTCGTAATGGTGTCACCGACTTGAATGCGGCCCTTAAACTTGGAGTCAGCCTGAACGGCCAGCACGTAAATCCCCTGATAATCTTTTTGGTAAGACTGCCCCGCCGCAGCGTAGGCCGTCGCAATCGCTTCATTGATCGCACTTTGCATATAAAACTTTTGCACTTTATCGTAAGTGGCGTTGTTCTGACCACCGTCGATTTCATCCTTCGGAACCACGTCGTAATGCGGATGAAGTTGACCATACAACCACAGTGCCGGGGTCGCCCGGGCAACGGCGACCGAAGTCAGCATAAACTTACCCGCCCGCTTATCCGGATGCTGCTTGACCGTCACAAACGATTTTAAGTTATCGGCACTACCCGGGCCCTCAACGTAATACGGTAACGGTAGCCAGAACACTACCGCAATGACGGCTAACGCGAGCAGCCACTTCCAAGAATGCCGCCACCAGCGTCTCATGAGCGGCGCGCCTTAAATCGTTGCTGAAGTTGCTGGGCAACCGCGGTCGGTACGTATTCTGATACGTCAGCACCCATTTTGGCGATTTCTTTAATCAAACTCGATGAGAAGTAGGCAAACGGCGGGCGGGCAATCATGAAAATCGTCTCCACGTGGTCGTTTAACGACTTGTTCATCCAAGCGATGTCGCGCTCATAGCCAAAATCCTGTTCGTTACGAAGGCCGCGGATCAGAACGGTGGCCCCGACTTGATCCATAAAATCGACCGTCAGTCCGGTCGCCGCCTGCACCGTGACGTTCGGTAGATCCGCAACTTCGGCTTGAATCATGGCAACTTTCTCCGGCATACTAAATAACGGCTGCTTACTCGTATTGACCATCACCGCAACAATCAAGTGGTCCACGAGGTGACTCGCCCGTTGAATTAAATCAACGTGCCCGCGCGTCACCGGGTCAAAGCTCCCTGGAAATACTGCCGTTGTCATTAGTCAGCCCCCGTTTCTAACTTTTGATAAATCGTAATTACCGTAATCCCGTAATCCTGTACCCGAATCTGCTCAAAGCCGGGTAGTTCAGTCGGCAAATTCGCCTGGGTATCGGTCTCACAAATAATTCGGCAACCCGGATTCAGTAACCTTAATTGATCACAACGTTGAATATCCTTAACGATCTGCTGTTTCGCGTACGGCGGGTCTAAAAAGACCAAGTCGAAGCGTTCGGCTTGCGCCGCTAACCGGTCTAACACCCGCTGTGCGTCGCCCTTGATGACTTCAAAACGGTCCGGTGCCTTGGTGACACTAATATTATCCTTAATCGTTTTAATCGCTTGGTACTGCCGGTCAATCAAAACGGCACGGTCAATCCCACGCGAAACGGCTTCAATGCTTAGTCCGCCACTACCCGCGAATAAATCGAGCGACTGACCGCCATCAAAGTACGGTCCAATGATATTAAAAACGGCTTCCTTGACCTTATCGGTCGTCGGTCGCGTTTGCATTCCCGGGACCGCTTTTAAACGGCGACCGCCGAAATCTCCTGCTACAATGCGCATACTTACTTCACCAACTTAATCTTCATCATCGATTGGCAACGACTTGTCTTCGGGCTTAAAAAAGCCCTGATCCACCCGTTCACCAAAGTTCATGGCAACGTCTGGCCGGTAAGACGGCTCGACGCGTCGAACAAAGTTCAACTTATTAATCTTCGCCGTCGCCGCGGCAACTTGCGGTTCATCCATGTACAGGACAACGTAGTGCTGCTTACGCGACTGGTACTGAATAATTCCAAACCGCTTAAGCTGACGCACCTGTTTCATTGAGTTCATATGGACGATCAACGCCCGGCGTGGCTTTACTTCAAAGACCATCTGACGGTCACCTCTTCTACTATAAATTACTGGTTTAAATGTTAGGCTAGATTAGTGATTTCGTCAACTACTAGTCTTGACGTAAAACGGTCCAACCCCAAAGGCTGGACCGTTTAAATCTTTTTTATTGCGGTGTGATTTCCAATAATAAGTCATCCGTTTGAATCACGTCACCCGCATCGACGTAAACGTGTTCCACCACGCCACTTTCTGGCGCTTGAATGGTCGTTTCCATCTTCATGGCTTCCGTAACTAATAACGGCTGCCCCTTGGTGATCTGGTCACCCTTCTTAACTAGCACCTTCAACACGGAACCGCTCATCGTCGCCCCAACTTCATTCTCATTAGTTGGTTCGGCTTTACGGGTACTCGTCGCCGTTTGGTGAATGGCGTTATCCTTAACGGTGATTTCCTGGTTCTGACCGTTAATACTAAAGTATAACGTCCGCACCCCGTCAACGTCCGGATCACTGATTTGGTTCAACTTCAAGATCATCGTCTTACCCGGCGCCATTTCAACGTTGACCGTTTCACCAAAGCGCATGCCTTGGAAGAAAGTCGGCGTATCAAGTAACGCCACCGGACCGTACTGCTTATTCTGCTTAACGTAATCCAAAAAGACTTTCGGGTACAATAAGTAACTCAGTACTTCTTGGTGGCTGGCTTCGTGACCAATTTTAGCCGTCAATTCTTTTTGCACGTTAGCAAAATCAGCCGGCTTGGCCAAGCTGCCCGGACGAACCGTCAACGCTGGCCGCCCCTTCAAAATGATCCGTTGTAACTTTTCGGGGAACCCGCCGACCGGTTGACCGAGGTTGCCCGCAAAGAAGTTGATTACCGAATCTGGGAAATCATACTTTTCACCGTGGTCATACACGTCATCCGGGGTCAGGTTATTTTCAATCATGAAGAGCGCCATATCACCGACCACCTTGGAACTTGGGGTCACTTTGATAATGTCACCGAACATGGTATTAACACTGGTATACATCGCCTTAACGTCTTCCCAACGGTCCCCTAAGCCCATTGCCTTAGCTTGCTGTTGCAAGTTCGAATACTGACCACCCGGCATCTGGGTTTGGTAAATATCGGTTTGCGGCCCGGTCATTCCGTTCGAGAAGTCCTGGTAATAAGGACGAACCCCTTGCCAGTAACGGTTAACGGCTTCCACATTGTTGATGTCCACGTCGGGCTGGCGGTCATTATGTGCCAGCGCGTAATACAGCGAACTCATTGACGGTTGGCTGGTGGTTCCGGACATGGCACTGGCCGCCACGTCAACCACGTCAACGCCGGCCGCTACCGCCCGGGCGTACGTAAAGATCCCGTTCCCAGTCGTATCGTGGGTGTGCAAATGAACCGGAATATCGAGGGCATCCTTTAAGGTCGAAACGAGTTCGTAAGCCCCTTCCGGCTTCAAAACACCAGCCATGTCTTTGATGGCAATAATATCTGCACCGGTTGACTGTAAATCTAACGCTAGTTGTCGGTAATAGGCCAAGTTATACTTCTGACGTTCCGGATCCATAATGTCGCCAGTATAGCAAATCGTGGCTTCAGCAATCTTGCCAGTTTCTTTAACGGCCTGGATACTCTTTTCCATTTGTGGGATCCAGTTCAAACTGTCAAAGATTCGAAAAACGTCGATACCGCTCTTAGCGGCTTCCAAAATAAATTCGCGAATAACGTTATCCGGATAATTTTGGTAACCCACGGCGTTACTACCCCGGAACAACATTTGCAATAAGGTTCTTGGCATGGCTTGCCGGAGTTGCTTTAACCGGTCCCACGGATTTTCATGCAGGAAGCGGTAGGCCACGTCGAACGTCGCCCCGCCCCACATTTCGTACGAGAATAATTGTGGGAGCGCCTTTTGGGAGGCCGCTGCGACCGCCAGCATGTCCTTGGTCCGCATCCGCGTCGCAAATAAGCTTTGGTGGGCATCCCGCATGGTCGTATCCGTTAGTAAAACGCGCTTTTGCGCTAATAACCATTCTTGTAATCTGGCGACGCCCCGTTGATCCAAGACGTCCTTAGCCGTGACGATTTCGGGCTTTATCGGCTTGAAATTATCTTCAAACGCGACGTCCGGATAATACTTCTTGGAGTGGCGAACCACGTCCGCAAAACCGTTAACGGTCACGTTACCAATGTACTTCAACATCTTATCTTCCCGCTGCGTATCATCCGGGAATTTAAATAGTGACGGCGTCTCATCGATAAAGCGGGTATTGGCTTTACCAGCGCGGAAAATTGGGTTCTTAATAACGTTCAGCATGAACGGAATGTTGGTCTTGACCCCGCGAATATCAAATTCCTGTAAGACCCGTTCCATTTTGGAGGCAGCCGTCGGAAAATCACTGGCAACCACGCAAGCCTTAACGAGTAGCGAATCAAAGTAAGGCGTCACAACGGCGCCGGAATACGTGTTACCAGCATCCAAACGCACCCCGTTACCACCCGGTGACCGGTAAGTTTCAATCAAACCGGTGTCCGGCATGAAGTTGTTCGCCGGATCTTCAGTCGTGACCCGGCACTGAATAGCCGTCCCGTTATAAGTAAGGTCTTTTTGTTGCGGTAAGTGTAAGTCTTTGTGTAAATCCCCACCCTGGGCAATTTCAATCTGGGCGTGAACAATGTCAATTTCAGTAATCATTTCGGTTACGGTGTGTTCCACTTGGACCCGTGGGTTAACTTCCATGAAGTAGAACTGGTCACCTTCAACCAAAAATTCAACCGTTGCCGCGTTCAGGTAATGAACACTCTTCATCAGCTCAACCGCAGCGTCACAAATTTTATTCCGTAATTCAACCGGTAAAGCAACCGCCGGAGCGAATTCGATCACCTTTTGGTTCCGCCGTTGAACGGAACAGTCCCGCTCAAAGAGGTGCATCACGTTACCGTGTGAATCACCCAAAATCTGAACTTCAATATGTTTTGGATCCGCAATAAATTTTTCTAGGTAAATCTCGTCATCGCCAAAGGACTGCTTAGCTTCCGAACGGGCACGGTCGAACGCTTCTTGTAATTCCGAAGCTTCACGGACGATCCGCATCCCGCGACCGCCACCACCCATGGCCGCCTTGATCATAATTGGAAAGCCGTACTTTTGCGTAAAGGCTAGGGCTTCGTTAAGGCTAGTTACCGGGTGTAAGGTACTGGGAATCGTCTGTACACCTGCGTCATTAGCAACTTGCTTAGCCGTGATCTTGTCACCAAACATTTCCAATTGTTCGGGAGTCGGGCCGATGAAGGTCATCCCGGCTTCAGCAACCCGCCGCGCAAAGGTGGCGTTTTCCGATAAAAATCCGTAGCCCGGATGAATGGCATCAACGTGATTTTCCTTCGCAATTCGAATAATATCATCAATATCGAGGTACGCCGCAATCGGCGCGTCACCGGCACCGACGAGGTAGGCTTCGTCAGCTTTGAAGCGGTGAACGGAAAACTCATCTTCTTTGGCGTAAATCGCAACGGTCTGCAAGCCAAGTTCATGGCAGGCCCGGATGACCCGGGTCGCAATTTCACCACGGTTAGCAATTAATACTTTTTTCACCAATATCCCCTCATTTCAAAATATCTCGTCTTAATCTGCCTCGTGAACGGTCGCGGACGTCCGTTCAATTTTTTCAAGGGCACTGATATTGAGTACCAGACCCAACGCCAGCGTTAATACCATCATACTGGAACCACCGTAACTAATGAACGGGAACGTGACCCCAGTAATCGGAATCAGGCCTAACAGCCCACCAACGTTAATGAATGCTTGGACCGTTAAGTAGGTCGCAACCCCGTAACAAACTAACGTATTATAGCGGCTCTTGGACTTCACACCGATTTTAACGATGCGGTGGACCATGAACGCCAGCAAGAACATAATAACCAGGACGCCGATTAAGCCCAGTTCCTCCGCAATGATTGACATGATAAAGTCGGTGTTCGGTTCCGGCAAGTAACCACGCTTTTGCAAGCTATTCCCAATCCCAACACCGGTCAAGCCACCGTTAGAAATCGCGTAGTACGAGTTGACCAACTGAGCCCCGGCACCAGAAGCCGTTTCAAACGGGTTTAAAAAGCCGATAAAACGGCGTAACTTGTAAGAACTTTGGAGGACGCTTTGTGGTAACCGACTGACGGCCGGGATAAGTACAAATTCGACCAGCCCAACGGCACCACCAAGAATACCAACCCCGATAAAGTAGTGAATCCCGCTAGCAAACAGGATCACGATGGCAATCATCAGGTTGATCGCCGCTCCACCTAAATCCGGTTGAATCAAAATCAGGACTAGCATCGCCCCAATCATCACAAACTGTTTGACCATGTCACCCCAATGCGCTAAGCCCTGATTATCAGCCCGTTGGGTGACGAACTCCGCCAAGTAAACGATGATAAAAAACTTACAAAACTCGGCCGGTTGTAGCGAGACCGACCCCAGCGTAATCCAGCCCGCGGCACCGTTAATGGTTTTACCACGCACCATCAAAAAGCCGAGCATGGCAATTAATAACATACCAACTAAGCCCAACATCGTCCGGTTTTTCAACACCCGAATTCGTAAATTCATAACGATAAAGGTCATGCCGAGGCCAATTACCACCCACACAATTTGCTTAATTAGGTAGCCCGTCGGCGTCAAGCCGTTTTGCGCGGCGACGTACGAGCTTGACGAGTAGACCATCACAATCCCGATTCCGGACAAAATCAAGTACGGAATCAGCAGTGTATAGTCCATGTAATGCATTTTCTTTAACATGAACTTGAATCCCACCCATCGTTTTCAATATCGGGCCACGTTTCGTCAGGACGTGCCCGTAGTTCGCATGCAGTAATTATAGCATAGTCCGTTTTCGACGGGCATGTGCAACGATTAATTTGCTAATTTTTTAGGTTTCTTTGTTAAGTACGCCCAGCAATGCCCACTAAAAAAAGTGCCGACCAGAGGAAACGTTCCCCTAGTCGGCACTCAATTACTAAAATTACTTGTTCATTTTACGTTTCTTGGATTCTTTTTCACGGGCGTTGGTGTTCAAAGTCCGTTTCCGTAACCGAACGTGGTCCGGCGTGATTTCACAGTATTCGTCACTGTTCAAGAATTCAAGCGATTCTTCCAACGTTAAGTGGGTTGGTGTCTTGATCGTTGCGGTCAAGTCCTTGTTTGAAGAACGGACGTTGGTCATGTTCTTACCCTTGGTGATGTTAACCGAAATATCGTTTTCACGACTATTTTGACCCACGATCATCCCTTCGTAAACGTCAGTACCTGGGTCAACGAAAATCGTTCCCCGGTCTTCGATTCCCATCGTTGCGTAAGTGGTGGTCTTACCTTGGTTAATTGAAACTAAGGCACCGTTACGACGACCCGGGTTCCAGTTCTTAATAACTGGCAAGTACTTCGAGAAAGTGTGGTTCATGATCCCGTAACCACGGGTCAACGATAAGAATTCGGTTGAGTAACCGATCAAGCCCCGTGAAGGTGCTAAGAACGTCAAGCGGGTCTGGTTGTTACCAGTGCTTTCCATGTTCTTCATTTCAGCCTTACGCTTCGACAAGGTATCAATGATGGCACCGGTGTATTCATCCGGCGTATCGATTTGAACGGATTCGAACGGTTCGCAACGTTGACCATCCACGTCACGGTAAATAACTTCTGGACGGGATGCTTGTAGTTCATAGCCTTCGCGGCGTAACGTTTCGATTAAGATTGACAAATGCAATTCCCCACGACCAGAAACGACCCATGACCCAGGTTCGTCTATATCGTCAACTCGTAACGACACGTCGGTTTCCAATTCAGCCTTCAAGCGCATTTCCAATTGACGCGCCGTCACAAACTTACCGTCTTGACCAGCAAATGGTGACGAGTTGGTTCCAAAGGTCATCTGTAAGGTCGGTTCGTCAATCCGTAAAATTGGCAACGCTTCTGGCGTAGCGGAGTCCGCAACGGTTTCCCCAACGTTGATGTCTTCCATCCCGGAAACGGCAACTAAGTCACCAGCGTGGGCTTCGTTGATTTCCAAACGTTGTAAACCGAAGAACCCGAATAACTTCGTCACCCGGAAGTTCTTCTGGCTACCGTCAAGCTTCATAACCGTAACGCTATCGCCGACTTTGATAGTTCCGCGGAAGACCCGGCCAATCCCAACTCGACCAACGTAATCGTTATAATCCAACAAGGCCACTTGGAATTGAAGTGGTTCGTCAGAGTTGTCGATTGGTGACGGAATCGTCTTGATAATCGTATCAAAGATTGGTTTCATCGTGTGTTCTTGCTTAGCAGGGTCTGATTCGTAACTAGACGTCCCGTTTAAGGCTGAAACGTAAACAACTGGGAAGTCCAATTGTGATTCGTCCGCACCTAATTCGATGAAGAGGTCTAACACTTCGTCGACAACTTCTTCAGGACGAGCACCCGGACGGTCGATCTTGTTAATCACAACGATCGGTGTCAAGTGTTGTTCTAAGGCTTTTTTAAGCACGAACCGCGTTTGTGGCATCGTTCCTTCAAAGGCGTCAACAACTAATAAGACCCCGTCGACCATTCGCATGATCCGTTCAACTTCACCACCGAAGTCGGCGTGTCCTGGGGTGTCCAAGATGTTGATTTGCTTGTCGCCGTAACGAACGGCCGTGTTCTTAGAAAGGATCGTGATACCGCGTTCCTTTTCAATGGCATTAGTGTCCATGGCCCGGTCACCAATCGTCGTGTGTTCATCCAGGGTATCCGATTGTTTAAGCATTTCGTTAACCAACGTCGTTTTACCGTGGTCAACGTGGGCAATAATGGCAATGTTGCGGATATCATCTCTAAATTTCAAATTGATCTTCCTTTCATCCTTCAAAATTCTTACCGTCAGCTGACAGCAGAAATCCTACATATATTAATACAATCCGGCGCTACTATCAAGTTACATCAGTTGATTTAAGGCATGCAAGCGCCGTTTTCACCGATTTTCATCCGGTGACATAAAAAAACTGTGACGTATGGGTCACAGTCCCATCTGCTTTACTTGGCTAGTGCCAAGACGGCGCGGTGTGCGCGCTTAGTCGCAACTAGTACAGCACCAGATGATAACATATTTACCGGGGTGCCGTCAACTTGAGTGACGACCAACCCGAGCGTCTCAGCTAAAACTCGTCCGGCCGCAAAGTCCCACGGGCGTAAATAGGATAAGTAACCGACTAATTCCCCCGCTAAAACCTGCGCAATTTGTACTCCGGCACTCCCCAGGATGCGAGCACCTAGGCTGGCAGCAATCACTCGTTGCATCTGGAATTTGTTAGCAATCAGTAGCGGGCCGCTTGCCCCGAATAGTCCTTCACTCAGTGTTAGGTCAGCGGGGGCCGCTAACGGTTGGCCGTTGAGCGTGACCCCGACTACCGGACCACCCGCAAAGAGTCGGTCGGCCACCACGTCGTAAATATAACCCAAGGTCGGGGCACCATCCACGTAATATCCCACCATGATGGCAAAGTGGTTGCGCTGGTGGACAAAGTTCATCGTGCCGTCGATCGGATCCACAATCCAAACGTGGCCGCGCATCGACGTCACGTGGTCACCCCGACCTTCTTCAGCCAGAACCTTGGCTTGTGGGTCCAACTCACGAATCCGCTCAACCAGATAGTCTTCGTTGCTGTGATCAACGTTAGTCACTAAGTCGCGGCGACTCGTCTTTTCGGCCACCGTTAAGTGACTCCCCATCGCCACAAGGACCCGTTGCCGGTCGGCCTTCATGACCGCTTGCATCGCTTGATTTAACTCTTCTAACTTTGTCGTCACCACGTTACCACCTAACCTCGATACTGGAATTGTTGACGGGTTGCTTGTTGCGCCGCCTGAACCGTCCGGTAAATGCTGTATCCCGAAGCACTTTCAAACGCCCGTCCTAACTGCTTTTCTTCCGATTTTGCCGGAACCACTTGTTTGAACGCCCGGTAGGCCGCCAAAAAGTCCGCGGTTACAACCCGCTGCTCGTTTGCCCGTTCAACTAAACCGTAAAACTGGGTCACCGTGATGATTTCCGTGGTCGTCCAGCTATCGTTTAATGGGTACTGGTAATTATCATGATTGTTCGTCATCCTGTTCAAACTCCCCCGCTTCGACCCGGTCGAGTTCTACTCGAACCTGACGTGCGATTTCTGCGTATTCTTTTTGCTCTTCATCCGATAAAACCAGGTCGGCTAACCGTTTAATGCCGTTAACGCTGATCAGCACCGGTGAAGCCAAACCAACCAGCTTGTCATCTTCACCAGTCTGGACGTTGGTGACCGTCCCGATAAACGGCGCCTGGTTATAAAACGCATTCAAGACCTGCACTAATGCTAACACACTAAGGGTCGGATTGGTAACGATTTCCGGGGCATCGATCTGTTCGGCAGCCGCACTCATTTCTTCCATGCCAAAGCTCGTATCCTGATTAGCTAGGTACGTCATGACCGGTGACGGTCCGATGTACGAACGACTCCATGAAATCAAATGCGACTGAGCCGTTCCCACAACGAACGCGTGGACGTCGTTCATCCCGACGCTCAGTTGCCGCCGGAGCCGTTGCTCTAACAAACGACTCTGTGCCAGAGTTCCCAGTCCCAAGACCTTTTGATGGTCAACGCCGCTAAAACGGGCAGCCAGGACACTCAACACGGCGTCGTTCGAGCCGGTTAAAATTAGCTTACCGCTAAAGCCGGCCGCCATCGCCGCGTTCACGAAAGCCCGAAAGCGCGGCAAGGTTGCCTTCAAATCCGCCTCGGCGTCGTTGTCAGCCGCCAGTGGGACCAAATTCCCGATTATCAACGCGTCCGCTTGCGAGTAGTCCGGTTTGGCTTGCGCCAACAAACTAAATTGACGGCAAGTCAGGCTTGCCGTGATCAAGCCTTGATAACGCGGTGTCTCATCCGCTTCCGTTGCCACCACGAGTTTTAACGGCAAGTCCCGTGCCATGGCAATTAAAATCAACTGTTGAACAAATTCAAATAAGCCCCGAACTATGACAGTATTATTCATCATGCATCTCCCTACTAGTCCCGCGGCTCGTTCTTACTGCTCGAGCGGGTGCGCGACTAATTTTCTTTACTTGGTAGCCCACCGTCGATGCGGTACGCTACAACTGTAATTTGACGCTCTTAGGCAACGTAGCTCGTACTACGCCACGCATAGAAAAAAAGTGAGCGTCGGGCCGTAAATACGCATCAGCCTTCGTAATAATTGTACCTAAGCTGTCAACGAATACAAGTAAAGATTAATGAAAAGTTTAGCTTTTTGTAACATTTGCCGAACGTGGTCTAGTCCGGATGAATGACCAACATCATAGGAAAAGCCCTGTAAAACCGACTGTTTTACAGAGCTTTTGCTAGTATGTGCTGTATTAATTGATAGTGTTAAATATGGGTTGGGAAGCCCATGGCCACGTCGGCCGCTTCCTGGATCACTTCGCCTAAGGTTGGGTGCGGGTGAACCGTCAATGCTAAGTCTTCGGCATTCAAGCCACCGTTGACCGCAACGCTCATTTCAGAAATCAGGTCACTAGCACCCGCACCAGCGATTTGAGCGCCAACGATCGTCCCCTCGTCCTTAGTCGTCACTAAGCGGAAGAAACCGTCCGTCGAGTCCAAGGAGATCGCACGTCCGTTCCCAGCAAATGGGAACTTGGATGCGACAACTTTCAGGCCCGCTTCTTCTGCTTCGGCTTTGGTCATCCCAACTGAGGCTAATTCGGGGTCGGTAAAGCAGACGGCTGGAATCGAAACGTAATCGTTCGCCGTCTTCTTACCACTAATTGCACCGGCAGCAACCTTTGCTTCCGCAAAGGCTTTGTGGGCTAAGGCCGGCCCGGCAACGATGTCACCGATGGCAAAGATGTCCTCGGCCGCCGTGCGTCCCTGTTGATCAACTTCGATCAAGCCGCGGTCGGTCGTTTTGACGTCCGTGTATTCCAGGCCCATGTCGTCGGTATTCGGCCGCCGACCAACGGTAACCATCACGTAGTCTGCGTGGATACTGTTTTCCTTACCGTCAACCGCGTACGTTACCGTGACACCGCTGTCGTCCTGCTCAGAGTTCTTGGCCATCGCGTTGGTAATCACGTCGATGCCCTTCTTCTTGAAGCTACTTGTGACCAACTTAACCATATCTTTTTCAAAGTTTGGCAAAATTGACGGGGTCCCTTCAAGAATCGTGACGTGGGCACCCAGGTTCGCGTACGCACCGGCCAATTCAGAACCGATGTAGCCGCCACCGATAACAACTAATTCCTTTGGTACTTCCGGTAAATTCAAGCCACCGGTCGAGTCCACGACCCGGCCACTGAACTTAAAGCCCGGAATTTCAACTGGGCGTGAGCCGGTTGCTAAAATCAAGTGCTTAAATTTGTAGGTCTGACCGGTATGATCGCCGTTCATCACGCGTAACGTGTGGTTATCATGCATGTACGCTTCACCGCGAACGACTTCGACCTTGTGCTTCTTTAATAACATTTCAACACCGCCGGTCAAGCGGTCAACCACCGAGTGGTCCTTCCAGTCCTGAGTGACCTTGAAATCAAGGACCGGATCTTGAATGTTTTTAATTCCGAACAGCTTGCTGTCCTTCGCTTCCTGATAACGGTGACCAGCACTGATCAGGGCTTTTGATGGAATACAGCCAACGTTCAGGCAAACCCCACCGATGTATTCCTTTTCAACGATGGTGACCTTTTGGCCGAGTTCAGCGGCCCGGATCGCAGCGACGTACCCTCCTGGGCCAGCGCCCACGATCATGGTGTCGCGTTCTTCAGCAAAATCTCCTACAACCATTCTGACCTCATCCTTCCATCAATAGTAATTCTGGATCATGCAACAATTCCTTCAATAAGTTCATGGCTTTTTGGGCCGTCGCACCGTCGATTAAGCGGTGGTCGAAACTTAAGGAAAGCTTTTGCATCTTACCAACCACGATTTCGTCGTTTTCGTTGACGTACGGTTCCTTACCGATACGACCAACCCCGAGAATCGCAACTTCTGGTTGGTTGATAACCGGCGTGAACCAGCCACCACCAATTGAACCGATGTTACTAATGGTCATTGAAGCGCCACTCATTTCGTTGGCTTTCAACTTACCATCGTAAGCCTTTTGCGTGTTATCGGTAATTTGTTGTGCAATCGAGAACAAGCCCTTGGCTTCGGCGTGCTTGATAACTGGTACTAACAAGCCCCGGTCAGTGTCGGTTGCAACCCCAACGTTAAAGTAGTGCTTGTACACGATTTCTTTACTTGCATCGTCGATCGACGCGTTAAATTGTGGGTACTGTTGAAGCACGGCAACTAACGCCTTAACAATGTATGGTAAGAAAGTCAGGTGGATGTCGCGGTCAGCGGCAATCGTCTTGTACTTCTTGCGGTGGGCCATCAGCGCGCTAACTTCGACTTCGTCAAACAAGGTAACGTGTGGCGCGGTATGCTTACTGTTGACCATCGCTTTAGAGATGGCTTTCCGAATCGGCGTCATCTTTTCGCGCGTTTCCAATTCCGGCGTATCTGAAACGTACGGCTTAACCGGCGTTGGGGCTGGCGCTGCTTCGGCAGCCGCTGGCGCAGCCTTTTCGGGTGCTGGCGTTCCAGTAGCGGTTGGGGCACCGGTATAATTATCAATGTCCTGCTTCGTGATCTGACCATGCGCACCGGTAGCGGTTACCAAGTTGATGTCAATGTCCTTATCACGGGCGTATTGACGTACGGATGGCATTGCCAAAATGTGCTTATTCGGGTCAGCAACGGCTGGCGCACCGTTAGCAGCTGGCGTAGCTGCAGGTGCGGCGTCCGCCGGCTTGTCCTCAGCTTGATCAGCTGCCGGCGCTGCGGCGGGTTCCGCGTTATCACCCGAGCCGTCATCGATTGTCACGATGACGTCACCAATTTTAGCGGTTTCACCTTCCGGAACTTTAATTTCAATGATTTTTCCGTCAACCGGTGATGGTAATTCTTCCACCGATTTGTCGTTTTGAATTTCTACTAATGAGTCGTCTTCCTTGACTTCATCGCCAGGTTTTACGAGCCATGATGCAATTTCGCCTTCTTCAAGACCTTCACCAAGCTCTGGTAATTTAAACTCGTAAGCCATTCGATATCTTCCTTTCATGACGGCGCTAAACGCCGCTTTTCAATGTCGCGTGACCGCGATTAATAATTTAGAATCTCGCGCGTTTTTGCTTCGATTTCATCTTCAGCTGGTAACCAGTCGTCTTCGGCCAAACCAAACGGATAAACCGTATCCGGGGCGTACACCCGTCCAACCGGTGCACTGAGGTAAAGGGCACCCTTTTCGGCAATCAGAGCCGCGACGTTCGCCGCGATCCCGGCTTGCCGTTGAGCTTCCTGAATCGCAACGGCACGGCCAGTCTTTTGAACCGACTTCAGAATCGTTTCTTCATCTAATGGTGATAACGTTCGTAAGTCGACCACTTCAACCGAGATGCCTTCTTTTTCAAGTTTTTCAGCGACCTTTAAGGACTGGTTAACTTGGGCACTATAAGCGATCAGCGAAATGTCGGTTCCTTCACGAACCACCTTGGCTTTATCTAACGGTACCGTGTAGGCTTCATCCGGAATATCAGCCTTCATTGAACGGTACAGCTTCAAGTTTTCAAGGAAGAAAACTGGGTCATTATTACGAATTGATGAAATCAATAGGCCCTTCGCATCGTACGGGTTTGAAGGGGTGACCACCCGCAACCCAGGAATCTGGGCTAAGTAGCCTTCCAATGAATCCGCGTGCATTTCCGGCGTATGAGTCCCACCACCGTATGGTGAACGAATCGTTATTGGCATGTGACGGGTACCACCGGTCCGAAAACGTTCCCGTGACATTTGACCCGCAATTGAATCCAAGGTTTCAAAAATGAAGCCTAAGAATTGAATTTCAGGAATCGGTCGGAACCCTTCAAGGGCTAACCCAATCGATAAACCGCCAATCCCGGATTCAGCTAAAGGAGTGTCGAAAACACGGTCTTCGCCGAATTCAGCTTGCAGACCATCGGTGGCGCGGAAGACCCCACCGTTCTTACCAACGTCTTCACCGAACAGCAAGGTCTTATCGTCGGACCCGAGTTCTAATCGAAGTGCATCGGTAATCGCTTGAATATAAGTTTTCTTTGACATGTTACTTCGACTCCTTTGCTTGGAATTCCGTAATTTGTTGTTGAATGTTTTGTGGTTGTTCTTCAAAGACATTCCCCAAGAATTCGGTCATTTTTTGCTTTGGCGCATCGTCCGCTTGTTTTACGGCCGCTTTAATATCTGCCTTAACTTGTTCAACGTATTCATTTTCTTGTTCTTCAGACCAAGCGCCTTGATCCGTCAAATACTTACGGTAACGGATCAATGGATCGTTATCGAACCAGGGTTCTTCTTCTTCCTTAGTCCGGTAGCGCTTCGGGTCGTCCCCAGCGTTAGTATGCGGACCAAAGCGGTAGGTCAAGGTTTCGATCATGACCGGTCCATTACCAGCGGCCGCAAATTCACGGGCCGCCTTGGCAACTTCGTAAACGGCCAGGAAGTCCATCCCGTCAACTTGGACGCTTGGAATCCCAGCAGCAACGGCCTTTTGGGCTAACGTGCGGGCCGCCGTCTGTTTACGACGCGGAACCGAAATCGCGTAACCGTTATTTTGAACGAAGAAGACGGCGGGTGCTTGGAACGCACCAGCAAAGTTCATGCCTTCGTAGAAGTCCCCTTGCGACGTCCCACCGTCACCGGTGTAGGTGTAGGCAACTTTATCCGGGGTCCCATTCTTCTTGATCCCGAGGGCCACACCAGCAGCTTGAACGTATTGCGCACCGATGATAATTTGTGGTGGCATTGCGTGTAAGTCTTCAGGGTATTCGTTGCCCAGTACGTGTCCGCGTGACCACAGGAAGGCTTTATAAACGGGTAAGCCGTGTTGAATCAGCTGTGGAATGTCACGATAGGCCGGCAACATAACGTCGGTCCGCTTCATCGCGGCATTACTTGCCATTTCACTAGCTTCCTGGCCTTCGGTTGGGGCGTAGAAACCGAGGCGCCCTTGCCGGGTTAACGCGTTGGAGCGTTGGTGCAATGTCCGTTCCCAGATCATTAGCTTCAAGAACTCAACTAACTGATCGTTTGAATATTTAGAGACAATTTCAGGTTTGATCACTTTAGCCTGACCATCCATGACTTGCACGGGTTCGTAATCCTTACCCAGTGCGTCACGGATTGCGCTAAAATCAACAATTGGTTTTTCGTTGTCCATAAATGACACATCCCTTTCATGAACGTACGGCTGGTGGCCACTGCCAACTCATCCGTAATCGTTTTCATAATTACAAATCTAATTTACCATTGCTTTTCATTTTTTGCAAGCCCTTTCAAAGCCCGTGACCACGGTTTTTTTGCTAGATAAATTGTGAACTATTGAATTTGTTGTTTTCGGCGCTTTCATGAATTTTCTCACGGCTTTCTACTATTTGTTGGTGGCTTATGATAAACTAGTTTGTAAGTGTAATCAGCGCGATCTATTCAGATCACAGCAAAGTTTTGGAGGTCATTTAGATTGATTAAAATGCGAGATATCATCCGCGAAGGCAACGACACGTTACGCGCGGAAGCTAAGCCGGTTGAATTTCCGCTTAGCGAAGCTGATCAAAAGTTGGCTAAGGATATGATGGAATACTTGGAAAACAGCCAGGATCCCGAATTAGCCAAAAAGTACGGACTACGGGCGGGTGTTGGTTTAGCAGCACCGCAAGTAGACGTTTCCAAACAGATGGCGGCGGTACTAGTCCCCGCCGAAGATGAATCAAAGGCGCCGATTTTTAAGGACGTCATCATCAACCCGGTCATCATTAGTCACTCGGTACAACCTGGTGCGCTAACGGAAGGTGAAGGTTGCCTTTCAGTTGATCGCGACATTGATGGTTACGTCATTCGCCACGATCGAATTACCCTGCGGTACTACAACACGGCTGGTGAACAAAAGAAGATTCGGCTTAAGAACTACCCGGCAATCGTTTGCCAACACGAAATCGACCACCTACACGGTATCCTGTTCTACGATCATATCAACATGGACAACCCGTTTGCGGCCGACGACGACCTTGTTTTGATTTCTTAATTTGGTTAGGATTTAAAAAGGACCGGTACTTGAAAAAAATTCAAGTACCGGTCCTTTTTAATCGCTTAATTATGCTGATCAAGTCGACGGAGATCTTCTAAATATTCTTGAGTGGCGCGGTTGACCAGATAGGCAACGTCTAAGTGTAACTGGCCGTCACGTAACCACGTATCCGTGACCCGCAATGGCGCCTGGTCGGCCTGAATCGCGGTTAGTTGGTCACGCTGTGCGTAGCGCGCCAGTTGGTTGTTAAATAGTCGGCGAACTTCAACGAGGTCGGCAGTGGTCATTCCGGGTGTCTCCAAAACGTATTCAAAGACCATCACGCCCCGCCCCCAAACATCCGCCACCGGGACCGAGTGAATCGTCCCGTGAACCTCTTGGACCTCGACCGCACTCGCTAACTGACCAAGCGCCGCTTGCATCGCCGCGTCAACGGTTCGTTGACCAGCCCGGCGGATTTTTAACGCACTCCGCTTTAAAACTTGGCGCCGTAGGATTTCATAAACCACGACGGCTAAAATCAAACCGAGCACAACAATGATAACGGTTCGCATCGATTTCCCTCCCGCTCCAACATTTGTAATAGTTTTCACAACACACCGCTATTCGCGGTCAAAACTTATTATCAGCATAGCATGTTTCACCTAAAAAAATCGCTAATCCGTGCATAATTTGGGAGAAAGTTAACATTGTATACACCTTCCTGGAATTATGCTAAAATGAAAGATAATTGTTGTGTTTACACAACCTGGTGTACGGATCAAACTTTTATTTTTGCTACTATTTAGAACGTTAGTTTCTAAATAAATCTTTTTATAAGGAGTTTTGTTAATGATTTACAAAGTCTATTACCAAGAAACCAAAAAACGGAACCCACAACGGGAGAACACCAAGTCACTGTACTTAGAAGCAGAGACTGAAGTGGCCGCCCGCGTTTTAGTGGAAGATAACACTGAATACAACATTGAGTTTATCGAACCGTTAGAAGGTAACTACTTGGATTATGAACAAAAAAATCCAGCGTTTCAACTAACGGAGTTTAATCAATGAAACGGTTAAACGTTAAAAATAACGAAACCGCTGTTTTTGCAGTCGGCGGTTTAGGAGAAATTGGGAAAAACACTTACGGTGTCCAATTCCAAGATGAGATTATTCTGATCGATGCGGGGATCAAATTCCCAGAAGACGAACTTCTCGGCATTGACTACGTTATCCCGGACTATTCTTATCTAGTTGCAAATCAGCAAAAAATAAAAGCTCTGGTAATCACCCACGGGCACGAAGATCACATTGGGGGCATTCCGTTCCTATTAAAGCAGATCAACGTCCCAATTTACGCTGGTCCCCTCGCCTTAGCCTTGATTAAGGGTAAGTTGGAGGAACACGGCTTGTTAAAAACGACCGAGTTACACGAAATTAACGAAGACACCGTCTTAAAATTCCGTAAAACCCGCGTTTCGTTTTTTAGAACCACCCACTCGATTCCCGACACCTTAGGAATTGCGGTGCAAACCCCACCTGGTACCATCGTGGAAACCGGGGACTACAAGTTCGACCTGACGCCAATCACCAACCAGCCACCGAATTTACAAAAGATGGCGCGGCTCGGTGAACACGGCGTACTCGCGTTAATGTCCGATAGTACTAACGCGGAACGCCCGATTTGGACCAAGTCGGAACAGTGGGTCGCCCATTCGATCCGTCATATTTTCGAAGGGGTGGAAGGTCGGATTATTTTTGCCACCTTCGCCTCCAACATTTCACGGATTCAAGAAGCTGCCCAAGTGGCCTTGGAACACCACCGTAAAATCGCCGTTTTCGGTCGCAGTATGGAAGCAGCCATCGTCAACGGTCGTGAATTGGGGTACTTAGACATTCCCGATGAAGCCATTGTGGATGCAAACGACCTACGTTCCCTACCAGCCAACAAAGTCATGATTCTATGTACCGGCTCGCAGGGCGAACCCATGGCGGCGCTTTCGCGGATTGCTAACGGAACCCACCGCCAAATTTCGGTGGAACCGGGCGACACGGTCATCTTCTCCAGTTCACCGATTCCTGGTAACACTTTAAGTGTCAACCACGTCATTAACGAACTTGAAGAAGCCGGTGCCCACGTCATCCACGGTAAGGTCAATAACATTCACACTTCCGGCCACGGTGGTCAGGAAGAACAAAAGTTAATGTTGCGTCTGATGAAGCCCAAGTTCTTTATGCCGATTCACGGTGAATACCGAATGTTGAAGATTCATACGGAACTCGCCGAACAGTGCGGTGTCCCACTTGACCATAGTTTCATTTTGGAAAACGGCGACGTGCTCGCCTTCACCAAGGATTCCGCGCGGGTCGCGGGCCACTTCGGTGCCGGTGACGTTTACGTTGACGGGTCCGGAATTGGCGATATCGGTAACGTGGTTCTCCGTGACCGCCAAGTGCTTTCAGAAGAAGGCCTAGTCGTGGTCGTCGCCACCATTAACTTGAAGAAAAAAGAAATCCAAGCAGGACCGGACATTCTCTCACGCGGATTCGTGTACATGCGTGAATCCGGCGACCTGATCAATGAAGCCCGCCGCCACGTCTTCCGGACGATCCGCCGCAAGATGAAGTCGGATAAGGCTAGCGAAGCAACCATTCGCAACGCGATCATTGATGATCTCCAAAGCTTCCTGTTTGATAAAACTGAACGTCACCCAATGATTTTACCGATGCTAATTATGAACTAATTACTTGCCGGAACGATCCTGTTCCGGCTTTTTGTGGTGTAAGGGTCGGCCCGACCGACTTGATTTATGCGAGGTGTAAATTTGATTGCAGAATACGACATTATTATTAACGAACTAGCCGGTAACGGTCGCGGCAAAACGGTGTGGGAAACGGTCAAACCGATTCTGGAACAACGCCAAATCAACTTTGACTACCACGTCTCAAAGTACGCCGGCCACACCACCCGGTTAGCCGCCCAGTTCGCCAAGGTGGCCCGGTTTAAACCGGACGTGACGCCGGTTCTGCTCGTCATCGGTGGTGACGGAACCCTCAACGAAGCCCTCAACGGCTTAATGAGCGTCCCACGCAAGCAGCAGGTTCCCCTCGCCTATATTCCCGGCGGTTCCGGGAATGATTTTGCCCGTGGACTCGACATGGCAACTAAGCCGGAGATCGCCCTCGCCCAAATTTTAAATAATATGCGCCCGCGGATGCTCAACATCGGTTATTATCACGAAACCTTGAAAAATGATCACCGCTACTTCGTCAATAACGTGGGGCTGGGATTCGATGCCCAAATCGTTGATGATACGAATCGCAGCAAGCAGAAAGGCCGCTTGGGTCACTGGGCATACCTTAGCAACGCTTTAAAAGCCTACACTCAGCAGGAAGGCTTCTCACTGACGGTCCACGTCGGTCGGCAACGTGATTACTATAAGCACGCTTTTCTATGCACGACCTCAAACCAACCGTACTTCGGTGGTGGTGTGAAGATTTTACCGCAAGCAAACTTGTACGACGACCAGCTAGAACTGATTGTCCTCGAAACGCCCCACTGGTGGACGGTTGCGTGGCTTTTTTGCTTGTTACTCGCCGGAGGACGCCACCTGAACTCGCGGTTTATTCACCACTACCGCCAAGCCAACTTACACTTACTGGTGAATTCCGTTGAAATCGGTCAGATGGACGGCCAGGTGATTGGTAACCGCAACTACGACCTGTACCTGTCAACTCAGCCCTACCCGTTCTGGATCGATACCAGCATTCATGATCATTAACAAAAACCCCTAACTTCAGGTGAAGTGTACTAGTCCCTGTCAAGTTGACAGGTGAAATAATATAATTCTCGGACGTAACTTAAGCGGCTTTATCGCGATATTCTTTCGCGGTGGAGCCGTTTCT
>NZ_BJDZ01000019.1 GCF_005405405.1 Lactiplantibacillus plajomi | reverse complement strand
TCAAGTCTCATTTAAAATCAAAATCACAAAAAAGAACCCAATTCGTAAATGAATTGGATTCTCAAATTAGTCCTCATCAACACCGGTTGACAAAGAGCCACAATTTCATTCGTTATTTAGCAGAAACGGTTGAACGACCGTCCTTTTTAGGCTGCTCTTTAACACTAATCTTGATGTTACCCTTGGTAGCGCCAATCGTGACGGTGTCATTCGCCTTAATCTCACCCGACAACAACGCTTCGCTCAAGCGGTCTTCAATTTCGGTCTGCAACGCCCGCCGAATTGGCCGCGCGCCGTATTCCGGATCAAAACCGGCCTTAGCAACCACGTCAATGGCCGCCGGCGTAATCTTCAAATTGATCGATTGTTGACCAACCCGCGTAATGATTTCCTTAGCCATCAACTTCACGATTTCGTGGAGTTGTTCCTTATTCAGTGAATGGAAGACGATGGTTTCGTCAATTCGGTTGAGGAATTCCGGCCGGAACGTCTGCTTCAAGGTGGCCCGAATCGTCGCGGCCACCGCGTTGTAGTCGTTCGCACGGTCGGTGGCACCGAAACCAACCGACTTCTCGTCCCGTAAGGTGGTTGCCCCCAGGTTGGAAGTCATGATCAGAATCGTGTTGCGGAAGTCCACTTTGCGTCCCTTCGAATCGGTCAGGTAACCGTCATCCAAGACTTGCAACAAGATGTTGAAGACGTCGGGATGGGCCTTTTCAACTTCATCAAAGAGCACGACTGAGTACGGCTTCTGGCGAACCTTTTCGGTTAATTGGCCCCCTTCGTCGTAACCCACGTAGCCCGGTGCCGAACCGATTAACCGGCTGGTCGAGTAACGTTCCATGTATTCGGACATATCAATCCGAATCATGTTGTCTTCGGAACCAAACATTGCCGCAGCTAACGCCTTAGCTAACTCGGTCTTCCCGACCCCGGTCGGTCCGAGGAACATGAAGGAACCAATTGGCCGACTCGGATCTTTCAGACCACTGCGAGCCCGTCGAATCGCACGGGCCACCGCTGATACGGCCTCCGGCTGACCAACGACCCGTTCGTGCAAAATCTTTTCCAAGTTCACTAAGCGTTCACTTTCAGATTTTTGCAACTGGGTCAGCGGTACCCCGGTCCATTCTGCAACGACCTGCGCAATGTCTTCACCATTAACGCTGAGTGCGTAACGCGGACTATCACCGGTCTCGGCCTTTTCAGCCGCGGTTGCTTCGATCTTTTCGACCCGCTGTTTCAACTGCATTTCCTGCTTACGAATATCGGCGGCCTTTTCAAAGTCTTGTGCTTCAATCGCCGTTTCCTTATCCGCGCGCAGCTTGGTCAGTTTATCCTGATTTTTCGTCAGCTTAGTTGGCCGGTCCATTTGATCGATCCGCACCTTGGCAGCCGCTTCGTCCATCAAATCAATCGCCTTATCTGGCAAGAAACGGTCGCTGATGTAACGACTCGATAACTTGACCGCCTGGTTGACCGCGTCATCGGTAATGTTAACGTGGTGGTGGTCTTCATAGCGTGGCCGTAAGCCTTTCAAAATCTCAACGGCTTCGTCTTCGGTCGGTTCGTTGACCATGACGGTCGCAAACCGCCGTTCTAAGGCCGCGTCCGATTCAATGTACTTCTGGTATTCGTTTAAGGTCGTCGCCCCGATAGTTTGTAATTCACCACGGGCGAGTGCCGGCTTCAAAATGTTGGAGGCGTCGATTGCGCCTTCCGCACCACCGGCACCGATCAAGGTATGCAATTCATCGATAAATAGAATGACGTGACCGTCGTTATAAATTTCATCGATAACCTTCTTCAACCGGTCTTCAAATTCACCACGGTACTTGGTGCCGGCAACCAGTGAGCCCATATCGAGCATCATTAACCGCTTATCGGCCATGTCGCTCGGAACGTCACCGGCAACGATCTTTTGTGCTAAACCTTCAGCAATCGCCGTTTTGCCGACCCCCGGTTCCCCAATGAGAACCGGGTTGTTCTTAGTCCGTCGTGATAAGATCTGGATGACCCGCTTAACTTCCTTCGAACGGCCAACCACCGGATCCATCGCCTTTTCACTGGCTAACTGGGTCAAATCGCGGGCGAGTGAATCCAAGGTTGGGGTCCCCTCAGCCTTTTTGCCGCCCCGGTTTTGGTCGTTCCCCTTACGCTTAGTCATGGCATCACTAACGCCTAACTTACGTAAAACAACCTTGCGGGTCTGTCCCAAGTCTAAGTTTAAGTTCATTAAAATTCTTGACGAGAGAATGGTATCGTCGGATAACATCGCCAACAGCAAGTGTTCGGTCCCAATCTTGTTGGCACCCAAACGCTTGGCCTCATCACCGGCAACCGATAAAATTTCCTTGGCCTTCGGTGAATACGGCAGGTAGGTGTCCTTACCCACGTTGCTTAACGTCCCGTAGCCCGTAAAACGTTCAATTTCTTCACGAATATCGTCCTCGCTAACCGCATACTGTTGCAGCACCTTGTTAGCAATTCCGTTCTTTTCAATGGCTAATGCTAATAATAAATGTTCCGTACCAACGGCCTGGTGCTTAAAATATTTGGCCTGCTCCTGGGCTAAAACTAAAACACTTTTGGCACTCGGGGTAAATAAGTTATCCATTGCGATTCCTCGCTTTCTCTAGCTTTCGTAACGCAGATGATTCAAAATCCCAATAATGATGCGGGCTCGCAAACTGTTCTCCAAATCACGGTCGTTAACGGCTAACGTGTTGCGATCAGTGGCCACTAAAATTAATTGGGCCTCCCGGCGGTTCAAAACACCGTCCTCGTATAAGCTCTGGACGACCGCGTACGCATCGCGCTGCGTGATCGAATCCCCAATCACTTGAATCAGGGTATCCAACACGTCGGCGTCGTCCAACAGGTTGACCTTTTCAATGCGAATATAACCACCGCCACCACGCTTACTCTCAACAAGGTACCCATTTTGAATCGTAAAGCGGGTCTTAATGACGTAGTTGATTTGGGAAGGTACCACGTTGAATAGATCGGCTATTTCAGAACGCCGAATTTCAACGTGTTCTGCGTCCGCCAAAATACTTTTTAAATACTTTTCAATAATATCTGAGATATTTTGACTTTGCATGTGTTTCACCCTTTTCGATATCTTTGACTAATATTGACTATTATTATACGAGGATAATCGAAAAAAGCAAAGAATTTCACCTAACGCCTTGGTGTCCGCACCATCTGCAGTTGTTTCAGCATAGCACGCCCACCACCGGCTTTCAATCGATTCGAACACGGTTTCGCGAATCACCCTAATATTATGGTAGAAACAGCTAACGCTCCGATTACCCTAATACTACACCCCCAACCGGCATTTTGGCGACAAAAAAAGCCGGTCAACAAGTTGACCGACCCAATGGTTTAGCCGAAATCGGGAAAACAGGATTTGAACCTGCGACCCCTACGTCCCGAACGTAGTGCTCTACCAAGCTGAGCTACTTCCCGTTAAAGATTAAACAAAAAGCCCTAGTGCCGAAGACTAAGACTGTTAAAATCGATCGGGAAAACAGGATTCGAACCTGCGACCCCCTGGTCCCAAACCAGGTGCTCTACCAAGCTGAGCTATTTCCCGATACAATGCACCCAGTAGGAGTCGAACCTACAACCTTCTGATTCGTAGTCAGACACTCTATCCAATTGCGCTATGGGTGCTTATTAAAATGCCGAGGACCGGGATCGAACCGGTACGGTTATCACTAACCGCAGGATTTTAAGTCCTGTGCGTCTGCCAATTCCGCCACCCCGGCAAATTAAAAGCGGAAGACGGGATTCGAACCCGCGACCCCCACCATGGCAAGGTGATGTTCTACCACTGAACTACTTCCGCATAATAAAGCTATTAAGTTGTAAATGCCGACTAGAGGATTCGAACCTCCGACCTCCTCATTACTAGTGAGATGCTCTGCCAACTGAGCTAAGTCGGCATGTGCGGGTGAAGGGACTCGAACCCCCACGTCGTAAGACACTAGAACCTAAATCTAGCGCGTCTGCCAGTTCCGCCACACCCGCATGATGTTAATCACCATGCCCGTTGCCGTTCTAACAGGTCTTACTCGTATGCCTTTTGACAACTATTTAACTTTATCATTTCGTTAAGACGTTGTCAACATATTTTTAAATTTCTTTTGGATAAATATGCTTGCTAATGAATAAAACAAACACATTTTTCCGACAAGAAACATTATAGCACGCAGTAACCAAATAGCAAACCCTATTTTCAAAAAAAATGACGTTTTTTTGCAACATTTTTCAAAAGTACCGCCACGGCGCGGTTACTCACGCCTTAAAACCCACGTATTTTTTACGTGCTAATCGATAAAAAGCGTAAAATCATCAGTTTCCATCGAAACCACTCCCGGTTGATTCCCCCGCTTGAGCGCTTCAAGTTGCAAAATCTCGTCATTAATTATTCATGATGCGGATTAAGCAAAAAAATCGCCACCGCAAGCGGTGACGATTTTAATGAACCCATTACTTTTGTTTTTCAATCTTGGTCTTGCCATGCATGTAAGGAACCAAGACGTCCGGAATCGTGATGCTCCCGTCTTCGTTTTGGTAGTTTTCCATAATTGCGGCAACCGTCCGACCAACGGCTAAGCCACTCCCGTTCAAGGTATGCACGTATTGCAGCTTACCGTCATCGTCACGGTACTGAATGTGTGCCCGCCGTGCTTGGAAATCGGTACAGTTCGAGCAACTCGAAATTTCACGGTACTTGTTTTGCTCTGGGAACCAAACTTCCAAGTCGTGCGTCATTGCGGCCGTAAAGCTCATGTCACTAGTCGTCAACGTAATAACGTGGTATGGCAAGCCCAGCTTTTTCAATAACGATTCGGCGTTATTAGTCAGCTTTTCCAATTCATCCCACGACTCTTCAGGCTTAGTAAACTTGACCATTTCAACCTTATTGAACTGGTGTAAACGAATTAAGCCCTTAGTATCACGACCGGCACTCCCCGCTTCTTCACGGAAGGCTGGTGACAAGGCGGTGAAGTATACCGGTAGCTTTTCAGCCGGGATGACTTCATCACGGTAATAGTTGACCAACGGCACTTCGGCGGTTGGGATCAAGCTCAGATCCTGCGTGGTGATTCGGAAAGCGTCGTCCTTAAACTTAGGAAATTGGCCGGTACCGTACATTGATTCGTCCGTGACCATGTATGGCGGTAAGACTTCGGTGTAACCTTCCGCTTCATGTTGGTCCAGGAAGAAGTTGTAAACGGCCCGTTCCAACTTAGCGCCGTCGCCGACGTAGTACAAGAAGCGACTCCCCGAAACCTTGGCCCCCCGTTCGAAGTCTAAAATGCCGAGGTCTTCACCCAGCGTCCAGTGGGCTTTCGGTTCAAAATCAAATTCACGCGGCGTGCCGATCCGGCGAAGTTCAACCGAACCGTCTTCCGTCGCGCTGATCGGCACGTCCGGGTGCGGAATGTTTGGCAAGTGCGCGGCCATGTCGTGCACCTGCGCTTCGGAATTACGGCGTTGTTCATCCAACGCCTTGATTTCAGCACTGACCTTTTGCATTTCAGCAATTTCGCCACTGGCGTCTTCTTTATTACGCTTTTTAGTTGAAATTTCGCTCGAAACCTGGTTCCGGGTCGCCTTCAACTGTTCGCTCTTGGCAATTAAATCACGCCGGTTTTCATCTTCAGCGAGTAAGTCGTCGATTTGGCTAGCCGGTACGTTCCGGTGGCCTAACTGTTCCTTTACAAAATCCGGTTTCTGCCGAATCATTTTAACGTCTAACATCTTCACACGTCCTCTTAGTTATTTTTTAGCTAATAAAAAACAGTCTCCCGCCCAAAATTGGGACGAAGAGACTGCGATTCGCGGTACCACCCAAGTTCAGAGTCAAACTGACTCCACCCTTAACTGGATAACGGCCATTACCGTGCAGAATTACCTGCCCACATTGTCGCGTCGGAGTTTCGACGACCGGTTCACACCACCCACCGGTTCTCTGAGCATCTACTTAAAACGCGCCGTGTTTTATATTCACCATCTACTATAAGGCAGGTTCCCTTAAAAGGCAACTAGCCTAAGCTGGCAACTTTTTCATCAATTAACTTAATAACTTCTTGGCGAGCGGCCGGATCAGCGACGAAATCAAGCTGGTCACCGTCAATTTGCATCTTCGGGCTCTGGTCATAATTTTTGTACCAGTCGTCGTAACGCGCATTGAGCGTCTTGTAGTAGTTATACAAGTCCGGATCCTGGTCGATCTGTTCGTACGAGCGACCCCGCTTTTTGATCCGTTCCAACATCGTATCAAACGAAATGTTGATGTGGATCAGTAAGCCGGGATTCTTCTGGTGAGCGGCTTCCGGCAATTCCTGCATCATGTTATTCAATAAGGAATCGTAAATATCGACTTCGGTACTGGTAGCCCGTCCAAGGTCACTGTTCAAATGGAATAACAGTGAATCTTCAAAAATCGAACGGTCCAGTACGTCCAAATCATTGGCGAACGCGGACTTAATACTGTCCAAGCGCTTGTTCAAAAAATAAATTTGGAGTAAAAAGGCGTACTTTTTAGGATCCTTATAAAATAAAGGCAAAATGGGGTTGTCGTCAACGGATTCGTAAAACGCTCGGGAGCCAAAGTGCTGCGCAACCAACTGCGTTAAACTCGTCTTGCCGGCACCGATCGTTCCTGACATTACAAGCATGGGGCGTCTCTCCTTTAGTGTGTCTACAATTTCAATCATTCTTCAAAGCAACACTACATATTGTACGCACCTCACGCCTAAAATGCAATATCTGGGGCAAGTAATGTTGACGGAATTTATGCCGCCCTCAATACGCCCCCGTGACTTTTATCTGAGTTTCATTTAAATTTCTGTACGATAATAGTTGAAACGTGCGCTAACAGTCGGCTAGCATTGGACCCACGCTCCCCGACCTTATTTAGCCGCTTGTTCACGCGCCTTAAGCAGACTGACGTACTGTTCCAACGTTAAGTTGTGCTTAGTCATAAAGGCGGCGTTCTTCTTACCAACGTAACGGAAGTGCCAGGATTCATACTCGATCCCGGTCGAGTCGGCCCCGCTCTTCGGAAAGCGCAGGACAAAACCGTAATCGGCCGCGTGGTTGATCAACCACCGCTGGCCCTTACTCTTGTCCGATGAAGACAAAAGTTGGTTGCCGTGGGCGTTATACCACTTGGTGTACATCACGTCGGCCGCTAACCCGGTTTGGTGCTCGCTTCCCCGCGGGACCGCAACAAATTCCTTGGTTAACTTCAACGCCTGCTTAGCCGACTTTCCCTGGTTCTCATAGGATTGGATCGACTGGTCCCAAACCTGTTGTTGGTAAGCAACCGACCGGTAGCCGGAAACCACCGTGGCTGGGTACCCGGCTTTTTTGGCGGCGTCGACAAAGGTCGTTAACGGCTGTTGGATTGATTTACGAACCGCAATGCCGTTAACACTACCCTTTTCAAAGGTCATTTCACCACGCTTATGCCACTTATTAACAACTAATAGGTTAGTATCCGTTGATTTCACGCCCTTGGGTAGCGCCGCAATCAAGCGTTGGCGCTTGGTTTTGGTCTGGGTCGTCTTCTGAGTGGACGCCGTTTGCTTCGACGACCCCGCCTGGGACTGACACCCACTCAAACCCGCGGCCAAACTGACTAATAATAAACTCTTTAAAACAATGTGCTTTCGCATTCTCTCGCTGCCTTTCAGCTTTTTGGTAATTTCACTTTAGCATTCTTTTTAATTATTAAGGCACTTCTTCAATTAATTTTAACGAATTTGTTAGATAACACCACCAAAACCACGAGAATTCAAAAAGGAATGACCGCCAAACAGCGGTCATCCCTTGAATTTAATTAACTAATCATCGTGGTGTGATTGGCTCAAATCCACCTTATCTAGCGGAATCATCTTCGTCTTATACCGAATCTTGTAATAAACGTACAGCACGATGAACAACGGAATGCTCATGTAGGTCACACCAATGGCTTGCCAATCCAAGGTCGCAAACGAATGAATATCCTGGCCAATAATGACGATCATGCAGAGCAGGAACGCAAACCAGGGACCAAACGGGAACCACTTAGCATGGTAACGTAACTCGCTGAGGCTGTGGCCCTGCTTAATGAAGGCCCGCCGGAACCGTAAGTGTGAAATAGCGATTCCTAACCAGGCAATGAAGCCGGTCAACCCGCTGGCAGAAACCAGGAAGATGTAGATCCGTTCACCAAACATGCTGGACAAGAAGGTCAATAACCCGATCACGGTCGTCCCCAGCAGGGCCATGATTGGAATTCCGCGGCGGTTAACACGGCCAAAGGTCTTAGGTGCGTAACCTTGTAAGGACAGCGAGTAAAGCATCCGCGTCGACGCGTACATCCCCGAGTTGGCCGCTGATAAAACGGACGTCAGGATGACCGCGTTCATCACGCTGGCCGCGGCGGCCAAGCCGGCGCGTTTGAAGACCAACGTAAACGGACTGATGGCAATGTCGGTTGCGGACGAACCCAACAGGTCCTTGGACGTGTACGGAATGATCGCCGCGATAACGAAAATCGCTAAAATGTAAAACAGGATGATTCGCCAGAAAACCTGCTTAATGGCCGCCGGGATACTCTTTTCCGGCGTTGCCGATTCACCAGCCGTAATCCCGATCAATTCAGTTCCCTGAAACGAAAAGCCGGCGACAACGAAGACGCTTAGAATCGTTGGAATCCCACCGACAAACGGCGCCTTCTTATACGCGAAGTTCTCTAGTCCGGTCGCGTGACCGCCCATAATTCCAAAAATCGTCAGCACACCGACAACTAGGAAAATCAACACGGTCACGACCTTGATCAGTGATAACCAGTACTCGGTTTCCCCGAAGGACCGAACCGACAATGCGTTGATCATAAAAATCAGAACTAGCGCAATCAAACTAAAGACCCAGCCCGGAACTTCCGGCAGCCAGAACTGCATAACGATCGCCGCGGTACTAATGTCGACCGCCAGGGTAATCGCCCAGTTGAACCAGTAATTCCAGCCCATCGCAAACCCGAGCGCCGGGTCGACAAACTTGGTGGCGTAGGTGGAAAACGATCCCGATACCGGCAAGTAAGTCGCCATTTCACCCAAACTAGTCATTAAAAAATAAACCATAATCCCGATACCAGCGTACGCGAGAAGCGCGCCGCCCGGTCCGGCCGTTGAAATTGCGGAACCCGAAGCCACGAACAGCCCGGTCCCGATACTACCACCTAATGCAATCATGGATAAGTGCCGCGTCTTTAACGATCGGTGCACTTCCTGATGTTGTTCTTCTGCCATTGCAGAACCCTCCAAAAAATCGATTTATATCTAAAAGTGTTCACACCGATTCAGGTAAGCCCGACCAAAATAAAAAGTCCCTTTGCAAACTGCGCAAAAAGACTTTAATCAGAATGGTCTACAAATGCTGATTTCATCGTCGATAGCGCCCCGCAACTATTCTAGTTGCGACAGTTCTTGGCCTCTTAAACCAAGTCCCAACCATTGGCGTGGTCACACCCCGTTGATTTCGGCGGTTGCCCCTTTCACTTGCGTTCACTGACGATGACCCGTCTCGCGCAAGTTACTCTTGTTAACCGCATCCTCTTCTTTCGATATACTCAATCATTATACAAAACCGCGGTTGCTTTGACAACCGCGGTTCAACATTCTTTTAATAAAATTGGTCAGGCAACATGGTCTTACCCAGTGCCTTGTTATCCGAATAGTCGATTGGCACGTCGATAACGACCGGACCATCCGCCTTAAGCGCTTGGTCCAAGACGTCACCCAACTCGGCCGGACTGTTTGCCCGCAAGCCGGTTGCGCCAAAACTTTCTGCGTACTTCACGAAGTCGACCGGGCCGAACTTGACCGCGGCGTCTTCGCCGTACTTCATTTCTTCTTGGAACTTGACCATGTCGTAAGTCCCATCGTTCCAAATAATATGGACGATGTTCAGGTTCAACCGCACTGCCGTTTCCAATTCCTGCGCGGAGAAGAGGAACCCACCGTCACCGGAAATTGAAATAATCTGGGTGTTTGGCCGCACTAACGCCGCCGCAATCGCCCATGGTAAGGCAACGCCCAACGTCTGCATCCCGTTACTGAATAACAGGTGCCGGGGTTCGTAGCTACGGAAGTGCCGGGCCATCCAGATATAATGGCTACCAACGTCGACCGTGACCGTCATGTCATCAGTGACCCGCTTTTGCAGGGCGGCGATAAATGACAACGGGTGGATCAGGTTCGACTTTTCGTCGATGTTCGGCACGAAGTCGCGTGTTTGGAGACGTTCTTGTAATTCAGCCAGGTACTGCTTAGCGTCGGCACTAATATCGTAGCCCTTCATGTAAGGCAACAAGAAGTCCAACGTTTGGGCAATGTCCCCGACCAATTCGGTTTCCGGTTGGAAGTTATGGTCGATTTCAGCCCGCATGTCGTCGATAACAACGATGCGCGCCTTACCTTCGGCGTTCCAGTTTCGCGGTTCGTATTCGATTGGATCGTACCCTACGGCAATCACCAAGTCGGATTTCTTCAATAACATGTCACCCGGTTGGTTACGGAATAACCCGACCCGGCCGAAGAAGTGGTTAGCTTCCAATTCCCGGGAAATCACCCCGGCAGCTTGGAACGTTTCCACAACTGGCAAGTTGGCGGCGGTCACTAGGTTACGGATGGCTTCGGTCACTTCTGGTGAGGAAGCCCGCATCCCAACTAATAGTACTGGTAACTTCGCCGCTTTGATTTTTTGTGCCAACAACGTGGTTTCAACCGGACTGGCTGGTCCCAATTTAGGCGCTTGCAACGGTGGGATTACCGGCGTCGACACGACCGAATCGGTCACGTCTTGCGGCACGCTGACAAAGCTGGCCCCCTGCTTAGCAGCGGTCGCTTCCTGGTAGGCGTTGGCAAGCACTTCAGAAATATTTTCCGGTTCCTGCACTTCGGCGGTGTACTTCGTAATCGGCTTAAACAGCGCCGCGTTATTCATGCTTTGGTGGGTCAAACGAAGTAAGTCCGCCCGTTGTACCTGTCCGGAAATGGCCAGGACCGGATCGCCTTCAGCGGTCGCAGTCACTAAGCCGGTGGCTAAATTACTGGCGCCGGGACCCGACGTCGTTAAAACGACCCCCGGTTTACCGGTGATCCGTCCGATTCCCGCGGCAATGAAGGCCGCGTTGGCTTCGTGCCGGGTCACGATCATTTTCGGCGTCTTCGGGTTGACCGGATGATCTAGTCGTTCAAAAACACGGTCGATCTTGGCACCTGGAATCCCAAAAACGTACTTCACGTCATGGTTAATCAAGCTGTCAACAATCGCATCCGCGCCATAATATTTTTTATCTGCCATGTTCGTCTCCTCTATCTTTGTGAAAAGTAATGTTAGAATAACACAATTAACGCCGGAATCATAGGATTTTCAGCCTTGTGAAAAAGGTCCGCTAATTCTCGTTGCTCACTTTTAAAGCTAAACCAGCGATTTACCGCTATTTGTTGGCGAAACCGCATACAAAAATCGACGTGCTTGTAATCCAAATCACTTATTGGCCCGTAAACGGACTAAGATGGCGTTGAGTTGCGCCATTTTATCTTCAGATTGGTTGGTCCAGTCCAGGACCGGAATCTGCTTGACGGCAAGTAACTGCTTAATTAACGCCGCAATCTTCTTTTCAGCCAAAAAGTCCAGCCATAACTGGTCGGCTTGTGAAAAAATCGCGTTAACGATTTTAGTCCCCTCATCGGCCACCGGCTCAACGTCCTTAAAGACGCGGTCAAAGTAGCCGCGGTTCGGGAACGTGTGGAGCGTGCCCTCGATGGCGCTGACCACGTCCTTGATTGAAATATCATCGGGCGACTTAGCTAAGTAGACGCCCCCGTTATTACCACTACTAGACGTGACCAGACCGGCAACAACCAACTTTCGAATGATTTTTCGAATATAGCTGGCCGAGCCCCCGATCCGTTCGTGTAACACGTCGGCCGTTAACGGCACTTCCGGCTGCTGGGTTGCCAGTAGCACGAGGACGCAGGCCGCCTGTTCAAAAGATTTAGCGAGTTGCATTCTGATCATCTCCCGGCGTGGTCGCTAACGCCACGCATTCATAAAACAATTCGGTTTCCCCCGCCCCAAACGGCGCGTAGTCCGGGTGCTTGACGGCGTCGTACTGCCGAAAACCGGCGTGCTCCAAAATTAGCTTGGAGGCCGCGTTATCCGCCAAGCAGCTGGCCGTCACCCGGGTGAGCCGAAGATCGGTAAAGGCGTACCGTAAAATCAACCCAACCGCCGCCGACATCACCCCCTTGTGCCAATAATCCGCGTTCAACATGTACCCCAGATCCATTTGACGGGGCGCTGGTTCGCCGTAGCGGTTCATCCGTTCGTACAGACCAACACTACCAATCACCTTCATCGTGGCACCGTCGACCAACGCAAAAACTTGGGGCAGCTTTAACTGTTGGGCCAGTAAGTACTGGGCCTCAACCACGCTGTGCGCGGGCGTAAAACCGGCTGGCCGGGCAATGGCTCGGTTAGCGACCAGTTCGTAATAATCCGTCACGTCGGTTGTCGTAAACGGCCGGAGCAACACCCGTTCTCCCCGTTCTGTAACCGTGACCATTCCCATTGTCTACCACCTGACTTGCGTTATAATAGTTATGTTAACCATATCAAGAGAGGTGTCTGCATGCAAGTTATTCAACAAAAATTATCGGGTGGTCACGCCCAACTCACCGGTTTCTTACACCAGCCGGACCAAAACGCGCATCAAACGGCGTTGCCGGCCATTATCATCGTCCCCGGCGGATCGTACACCTCGATTCCGGTCGGCCAGGCCGAAAGTCTCGCGATGGCGTTTGCCGGTCACGGTTACCAGGCCTTTTTCTTGGAATACACCTTATTAAGTAACCAAGCACCCCTGGAACTCGCGCCGGTCCTCGACCTAGCGTGGGCCATCCAACTGATTCGCCAACGGGCCGCGGACTGGCACGTTGACGCTGATCAGTTGACGCCAGTCGGTTTCAGCGTCGGCGGCCACATCGTCGCTTTGTATAACGACTACTGGGCCAGCGCGTTACCGCAAACGTTGCACGTCGACGCCGCGGTACTTAAGCCACAACAAGTCATCTTAAGCTACCCGGTAATCAGCCCGCTACTCGGCTTTCCAAAGGACGCCGCGACGCTCGCAAAGTGGTCCGCGACGCCGACCAAGCTGGCGGCTGACCAGCACGTCAGCGCAACCAACCGGCCGACCTTTATTTGGGTGACCGCCGACGATCCAATCGTCCCGGCCACGAACAGCTTGGCCTACGCGACCGCCCTAGCCCAAGCCAACGTACCGTACGAGCTGCACGTATTTAAACACGGCCCCCACGGTTTGGCACTCGCCAACCACCAGACGGCTTGGAAAACCGATGCGGTTCAACCGCACGCGGCCCACTGGTTAGAATTAGCCTTGGAATGGCTCGCCGATAATCAAAAATAATCGCTAATAATAAGGGCGTCACCACAATTGTGATGACGCCCTTTAACTTGCTATAAATAGGAACGATAAAACAATTTGTACTTGAGCCAGCTACGGGCCCAACGGACGTAAACCCAGGCCATCACCTGCGTCCAACACCATCCTAGCAGGACGGCCCCGAGCGTGTCGGTCGGATAGTGGGCGTTCAGGTAGATGCGCGCAAAGATTACGAGCAGCAACCAAATCACGCTGACCCATTCAACAATTTGGCCCATCCGGTAAGTTGGTAATTCCGGAACGACGAATATCAAAATGGCACTGACTAGAATAAAGGTCCCGAGGACGTGACCACTCGGATAACTGTAGCCGGTATCCTGCGCTAAGTGTCCGATTGGCCGCATCCGACCAACCAAGTGTTTCACCAGTAACCCGAGGCTCATCGCCCCGGCCATGTAGCCTAACGACCAGATGGCTTGGATTTTATACTTGAAGCCGTAGCCGAAAAACGCCGCGATCAAGACCCAATACACGTCACGGCTGGGTGACGCCACCCAACTGATTATTTTATAAAAAACAACCCAGAAATGGCTATGGCTGACCTGAACTAAGGTGATCACCGCGGCGTCCGCTAAATCAATCCCAACCGCCCCGGAACTCACAAAGTACGTCAAGTATGCAAATAAAACCAAACTGATAACAAATTTGATCGACCGACTACGCGACTTATCGATCATCAAGACAAGAACCCCCATCAATATTTATTACTAAAATTATACCATAATCAATTGACGGCCTGAACCGTTGTAAGCCGCATTGGAACCTTAAAAAAGCTCAAAGAAAATTGAATCCACCACATTTTCTTATTAAAACCGTTATGATTAGGTGCAAGTGTGAAGATTCGGGGAAGAAACTTCACTTAGATTTTGTTTCCGTAATGAACAAAAAATGCTAAACTGAAGTATAGTTTTTCTACATTACCATTGGAGGAAGAATTCATGGAAGAAATGCCAAGTCGTTCAGAATTACATCGCGACAAGAAGCCACGTGGAAAAGGACCGAAAAAGCGCCATCCCGTACGAAACGTCATCTTAATTATCATTGCCGTCTTACTCGTTGGGACCGGTGCTTTCGCTTGGCGGACTTACCACAATGCCCGCACGGCTGCTAATACCGTCTATAAGAGTAGTGGTATTAAAAAGTCCCGGAACACCAACGCCGTGTTAAATTCAAAAAAGCCAATTTCGATTCTCTTACTCGGAACCGATACCGGGGCACTGGGCCGCGACTATAAGGGGCGGACCGACACGCTGATCATTGCGACGGTTAACCCTAAGACCAAGACAACGACCCTGATGAGTCTACCACGGGATTCGGAAGTAGCCGTCTCGGGCTTCGAACAGGACTTCCCAACTAAGCTGAACGCCGCTTACGCCTATGGTAGTGCTGGGACCACGATCAAAACGGTCCAAAACTGGTTGAACGTTCCAATTGACTACTACGCATTGATCAACATGGGTGGTATGAAAAAGGTCGTTAACGAAATCGGCGGGGTCGACATTACCCCGATTCGGACCTTTACTTACGAAGGCTACCATTACACTAAGGGCGTTAAGACCCACATGGATGGCGATAAGGCCTTGCAATATTCACGGATGCGGTACCAAGATCCGCTTGGGGACTATGGTCGCCAGCAACGGCAACGCCAGCTGATCACCGCTATTCTGAGCGAAAGTACCAGCGCCTCGAACCTGCTTAAGCAAGACTTCTTACAATCAATTGCCAAGCAAACCCGGACGGACTTAACGTTCGGTAACCTAACCACGTTATTTAGCAACTACCGTTCGGCAACTAAGAACATCGTTTCCGACCACGCTCAGGGGACCGGCCAGTCAATCAATGGTCAAGCCTTCGAAGTGGTTTCCCAAAGCGAAAAGCAACGGGTCACCAACGTATTGCGGAAATCCTTGAATTTAAAGGCCGCAACTACTGGTGAAAAATACGCAAATCGTAATTAAATTAAAATTTAAAACCGGTCGTCGAATTCTACTTTCGACGACCGGTTTTCTTTAGGATTGTTTAATTTGGTGCCGGCGCCACTGTAAACGCCCGAACGCGATTAAGCGGTTCAATAGTTCCGCCAACAGGAAACCCAGCGCAATCGCGCCGGTGATCATGATCACTTGCAACATGAAGCTGACCGCTTGGCGATACTGTCCCAACGCAAAGTTGCGGACCATTTGGTAGGCCTGACTTCCTGGCACAAAGGAAACCAGACTCGGAATGTTAAAAATGATTGCCGGCATTTTTTTATCACGGGCGGCAATACTACTTAACACGCCGATGCCAATTGAACCAATCAGGCTGCCCAGCACCACCCCACCGTCGAAGGCCTGCACGATCAAGTAAGCTCCCCAGGTAATCGTTCCAATCCAGCCGGCGACGTTCAACGCCTGGTGCGGGATGTTGATAATTAAGCCGAACCCAAGCACGGCCAGGTACGCTAAAATCAATTGTCCAATAATTGCCATAACTGCCCCCTACGCTAACGTGATCACAACGGCAATCCCGAAACCAAGCGCCGCCGCACTGAGTAACGCTTCGACGCCGCGGGCCGGGCCACTAATGAAGTTGCCGGCCAAGGTATCGCGGACGGCGTTCGTCAGTGGGACGCCCGGAACTAACGGCATCAGGCTACCGATAATAATATCATTAACGTTGGTTCCCCAACCGATTTGCAACGCCCACTCCGCGCCGAAACCGATAAATAGGGCTGCGGCTAGTTCACTCAAAAATTTAATTTTCAGGTACCGGTTCAATAGGTAATAAACTAGGAAGCCGAGGGTCCCAATCACCACCGTTGGCCAGGTATTAATGGTTTCCTGGCGAAACATAATCATTAACGGGCCGCTAACCAGCGCCGCCCCGACTAACTGCAACCAAAGCGGAAACGAGCGCGAGGCTTGGTCTAACGAGTTTAAGCGCCGCTGCAACGTCGGTAAATCGATTTTTTGGGCCGCAAATTCGCGCGACAGCTGGTTGACCTGCGCCACCTTTTCCAAATCGATCGTCCGCTGGGTGATTGCCGCAATTTGCGTCGCGTTGCGCCCCTGAATCGACATCATTACCCCGGTGATTGTCACGTAAGTGTTCGCCGAAATCACGCCGGCGTTTTGCGCAATCCGCATCATTGTGTCGTCCACCCGTGAAATTTCCGAACCGTTTTCTACCATTATCTTGCCCGCTTTTAAACAGGTCGCAATGATGAGCTCATCCGTGGTCATGCGGTCACCCCCTACCTTCTGATAAGTCCTACTTTAAGCCATGGAAGGGCCTTCGTAAAGGAAAACTTTCCAACAAAAAACCGGTGTCGGGATTCCCCAACACCGGTTATTTAGCCATTTAAGCCGTTAATTAGTCTTTAGTAACGTTAACTGCTTGCGGGCCACGATCGCTTTCTTCAACGTCGAAAGTTACAGCTTGGCCTTCTTCAAGAGTCTTGAAGCCGTCTTCTTGGATAGCTGAGAAATGTACGAATACATCGCTACCGTTTTCGCGAGTGATAAAACCGAAGCCTTTGTCGGCGTTGAACCATTTAACTGTTCCGTGTTCCATAATAAAAAATCCTCCTAGTGCGTACTGCACAATTAAAATAATGTACATGATTCGGTGCAAATTGGGGATAGTTTATTGAAACGATCTGACCAAAATTACCTAACCAAGCTACATGAGTCATTGTAGCATACTGATTTTAAAAAGGGTAGCCAATCCCGAGCTTTTCGCAAAATTCTTTATACCGTGATAATTAAAACAGAATAACTAACCCGCGACTGGCAAATTCGTTCGGGACGTCCTGAAAATTATTGTTTACTTAACAAAAACATTATGAGCGGCCTTATAACTGACCGGAATCTTTTGTCCGGTCGCTTTAACCTCAATGGTGACCGGTCCTTCGAACGGATCGTGCTTCATCACGGTTACGTCCTGGCCGATTTGTAAATCAATGTCGTGGAGGTACATCAATAGATCGTGGTTATCGATAAAGCGCTCGATTGCCACCTCATCACCATCCTGGCTATCCGCCAAGCTGGTATGACTATCTTCCTGGTAGTGCCCTTCCTTGTCGGGAATCGCCCCACCGTGGGGACAATGGGTCGGATTACCTAAGAACGCTTCTAGTGAGTCCACCAAGCGTTCACTCGTGACGTGCTCCAAAACTTCGGCTTCCGAATGAACATCCGGTAAACCGTAATGGAGCTTGTCCACTAAGAAATCTTCCCAAATACGGTGCTTACGAACCAGGGTCTCCGCGTAGCGAATACCCTTTTTAGTCAGCGAGATCCCGGCATACGGGGTGTGCTTAGCCAAGCCTTCCTGCACTAATTTACCGACCATTTCCGTCACGGAACCGGCCGCGATGTCTAAGCTCAATGCAATCTGCTTGTTTGACACCTTTTTCTTCGTACCACCAAGTTCGAAAATAATTTTTAAGTAATCTTCCTTCATGGGGGTCATGAATATCCTTCACCTCAACATAAAATTTGACATTTTGAGTTGCCTAAACGTTAATTCCACTATCTTACTACAATTAAGTCATTGTCGCCACTAACGAACTGCTAGGACACGACAACTTTGAAAAACGGTTCCAATCGTGCCATAATTAAATTGTAGCGCAAACCAATAATTTTGGTTACACTTACCACAATTATTTTGGGGCCGTGCTTAATACTAAGGAGGAACCGCATCGTGACTAATGATGCTCAATTATCAATTACCGAACTCGACGACAACTTACAACGGAAAGCCGTTGAAGAATTTGCCGCTTTTTACCTACCGTTATTTGACGCCAATAACTTGGAACTGATGTCTAACTACGACGTTGCCAATTACATGACGGACATTAACGAACACCTGACCTATGGCCGTTACATGACGACCCAGCAGCGGTTGGATGACAGCGTTCAATTCTCGTATGGCGACTACGTCAACCTGATCGACCACCTCGACCAAAAATACTTTGAAAGCGGTCGACCGGCGCTTGCGTGGAACGAATGGTACGCCACCAACTTCATGCAAATTTCGAATTCGTAATCGCATCGTATTCTATTGATTAATTGAGCCTCGGCAAGTGCCGAAGCTTTTTTTAGTTGCGACACAAATTGGGCGAAACGTGTGAACCAGGACTGTTTCTTGCGCCTGCTACGCTATGGCCCCCATTAGCACAGCCCGCTTTTGGCAATATAGCCGAAACGTGTGGTTATGAGCAGCTTTCTGCGCCTGCTACGCTATGGCCCCGTTGGAAAACCACCCGCTCTTGGCGACATAGCCGAAACGTGTGAACCGGAGCAGCTTCCTGCGCTTAGCTACGCTACTGCCCCCATTAGCACAGCCCGCTAATAAGGTCAGTAGCTAGGCTATGCTCGGAACCTACCCGCTCCGGCCCACACTCTACACAAAAGCCCCAAGCTTTCCCGCATCACTTGGGGCCCATGGTAGGCATCATCACCGGGCGATTGAAAGATTCGTTTCAATTACACGTTGTTTTATGCACGATTTCTACCCGGTTAAACCGGGCTTCTTTCAGCGCTCCTTCGCGCTCCGTTGTATATCCTTTTACAAAGCTAGACTTCAAAACACGACCAACATGACAACAGTCAATCCAGCCATAAGATCGATTGACGAGCGGGAAACTTGAATGCCCAAATGACTGACCGACACCTACCGCCTTAAATTTACCATTGTTTAACCGTTTTCACAAGCTAAAAGCTAGGCGAGCCCAACTTATTTCACGGGATAGACCCGGTAGTGGACCTGTTCGTCCTGAATGAAGCAGTAAAGCTTCTGTTCGTGCGCCTCGTCGAAGTAACCCAAGTCAATCATGTGATGACCGTCGCGCTCCTCAACCCCCTGAAACGCCGTCATCATGAAAATCCGCATCATTTCGATTTGGTTACTGTGCGCATCGGCACGCGCGGCGGCCGCCGCCAACGTAAAACCTTCATCCAACAACGTTTTAATGAAATGAACCCGCATCAACGTCCCGTATGAATACCGGTGCGCCACGTTCTTTTCCCCCGCCTTGGAACGGTGAATATAATCTTTTTGTTCCCAATAACGCAATTGCGTCTGTGAGACCCCCGTCATCTTCGCTAGGTCACTAATTCCAATTGTGAACTGGTGCTTATCAATCTGGCGCTTCAACTTTTCAATCAGCGCCTTGTCCTGATTATTCAAAATCCGACCCCTTTTCTTACAATTTCAATATTTAGTATATATTTTTCAACATCAATGTCAAGTTTGTTGACAAAGAAATTAAATCCGCTTATATTAGTAAGCGTACTTTTTTAGAGAGAAGGAATTTGATTGTCAGCAACCTTAGATACGAACGGCAAGCCGTATAAGCGCGGTTTACTGATTGCCATTTTATTAATCGGGACGTTTTGTACCGTCCTTAACCAAACCATTCTAACGACGGCTTTTCCAACCTTAATGAAGGAATTCGACATTACGACGTCGACCGTCCAATGGTTAACGACCGGTTTCATGCTGGTCAACGGGATCATGATTCCAGTCAGTGCCTGGCTCAGCTCGCGGTTCTCAACGAAGTGGTTGTACTTATCCGCAATGACTATTTTTGAAGTTGGGACCGTGATTGCCTGGACCGCACCAAGTTTCGCCGCGTTATTAGCTGGCCGCCTGATTCAAGCGGTCGGTGTCGGCGTCACGATGCCGCTACTGCAAACCATCATGTTGACCATCTTCCCCGCTGACAAACGGGGCGCCGCCATGGGGATGGCCGGTATCGTGGTCGGCCTCGCCCCAGCGATTGGGCCAACCTTATCCGGGTGGGTCATCGATAACTTATCATGGCGGGACTTGTTCGGCCTGATCGTGCCAATAGTCGCGTTGGTCTTAATCTTAGGATTCTTCTTCATGGCCGACGTTTTGGAGACGTCCAAGCCCAAGTTGGACTTCTGGTCACTAGTGTTATCCACAATCGGGTTCGGTAGCCTCCTCTACGGGTTCTCTTCCGTGGGTGACAACGGCTGGACTTCCACCGTCGTGCTGACCACCCTGATCCTCGGTGTGATTTTTATCGCCCTGTTCATCTGGCGCCAATTAACCATGGAAAAGCCGTTCTTACAATTACGGGTCTTCACCCACACTGAATTTACGGTCGCCGCCGTTTTAAGTTCAGTAGCCAACATGGCAATGGTCGGGGCCGAAATGGTCATTCCATTGTACTTGCAAATCATTCACGGCTTTTCGGCGTTCGAATCCGGCCTATCCTTATTGGCCGGGGCATTAATGATGGGGATCATGAGTCCAATTACCGGGCGGGCCTTTGACCGCTTCGGTGCTCGGCGCTTATCAATCCTCGGGATGTTCCTACTAACGGTTGGGACGTTACCGTTCGCCTTCATCACGCGGACGACCGCCACGATCTACATCGTCTTCCTGTACGCCTTACGGATGTTCGGGATTGCGATGGTGATGATGCCGGCCACGACCGCCGGGATGAACGCCCTGCCCGTTCACTTGATGGGGCACGGAACCGCCGTCAACAATACGACCCGGCAAATTGCCAGCTCGATTGGGACCGCCATCCTAACCTCGGTACTTTCCAACGTGACGAGCGCCGCCCAACCGGCCCACAGTCTGTTGAAGCGTAACCCGCTCGGTTATCAGGATAGTTACTATAACGCCACTTTGAACGGCTACCACGCAGCGTTTTGGGTTGCAGTTGGCTTTAGCGTTGTCGGCCTGTTCGTTGCCTTCTTTATGAAGGACAAGCAGCACTCGGTCAAGCCAGATAACCAGGAGGTGCGTGACTAATGATTCTTATTATTTTAGTAATTAGTGCGATTGCCCTGTTAATATCGTTTGTTTACACCAGTCGCAACAGCGTCCGGCTGCCACTAACCATCGTGTTTGGCCTGTTGCTCGTTGGATCAGTCGTCTTCATTTCTAAAAATGATAATCAACATTACGGGATGGTCAAGACCACCACGGCAAAAACGAGCAAGCTCGCCTCGGTGAGTGCAAATAAGCAGCTGAACCTGTTGCTTTACCAAAGTGTCGGTTCGGCGGACAAACACCGGGTTTACGTTTACAAACAGACGGCGAGTCAAAAAAAGACGCAACACACTAAGGCTAGCGTCAAAGTCACTAATCACGTCAAAACTAGCCAGAATACACCGAAATTAGTCACAAAGACGACCCGCTGGACTTACAAGAGTAACGCGATGAAGTTCTGGTTCGGAATTGCCGGTAACGATCACGAACTGATCAGTACCAACAACACCTTCTACGTGAACGCGGACTGGGCGGTACTTAGCAGTAGTCAGGCAAAAGCTTTCAGTAAACTCATGAAGCAGCAACAACCGACTTTAAAAGCACGGGCGAAGGTTTACGTGCAAAATCAGGTCAAGACTGCCATGACCAAGGACCCGACCATGAGTCAGGCGGAAATTACGAAAGTCAGCAAGGCCGCTGCGGCTCAGTACCAGCAAAACGCAGTCAAAAGTTTATTACAACAAGTTAAAGCTAACGATTGATCGGCTTGGCTAATTAAAGGCGCACCTATCCGCATGGAATTACGGGTAGGTGTGCCTTTTAATTACCAAATAAAAAACGGGCTCCCAGCTTAAGCTAGAAATCCCGCATTCAGGTTCACATTAATAAGTCGTTGCGCACTGTTCGCACAGTGGCATTAAATCCTTCAAGTCCTCAACGGAGGAGCCATTTTCTAAGAAGCAATTGACCATATCCAGCCAATATTGATCGTCCGCACTAAAAGTTGCGTGCGCGTCCTTACAAGGGAGCAACCCGGCCTCGGTGTAAGTGATGATTTTATCAGCAGCGACCCCACTACGGGCTGCTAATTGTTCCAGAGTCATTTCGCTCACCATTTGTCCTTTCAAAAAATCAATGAGACTATCGTACGCCCGCCACTAATCAAATGCAAGCAACAATTACCTAATTTTTACATTAAAATCGAATGATAAAAATCTTCATTATTTTCACTAAAAAGTGTACACTAATCTTTATCATTAACGCGTTGTTAGGAGGCAGCCAAATGGATTCAAGTTTAAGCTTTAAAAGCGGGCTCCGCGACGTCCTACCAACCGTCTTCGGTTACGTTGGCGTCGGGCTCGCAATGGGCATTGTGGCCAATACCAGTCACCTTTCCGTGCTGGCGGTGTTATTGATGTCGCTCATCGTCTACGCCGGTTCGGCCCAGTTCATCATAATTAGTATGTTACTTGCCGGGAGCCCGGTGTCGGCAATCGTGTTATCCACTTTTCTAATTAACTCCCGGATGATTCTCATGAGTATGACGGTCGCCCGCTATTTCAAGCGGGATTCCCTCTTACAAAATATCGGTCTGGGGACCCTGTTGACCGACGAGACCTTCGCCCTAAGCATGAATAAGCTAAACGTGACTGATCAAAAACTACGACCGACCTGGTTACACGCCGCTAACGTGGTCGCTTACTTAGTCTGGGCAGCCGCCACGGTCGTTGGTTGCTTGCTAGGGAACCTAATTGCCGACCCTGACCAGTTCGGCCTCGACTTTGCGGTCGTCGGTATGTTTATTGGGTTACTATACTTACAAATAATCACCGATCGCAGTAAACCGTTAGCCACCCAGGCCGAAGTTGTCCTGTTTGTAGCCGTGTGCATGTTCTTTCTGATGCGCTTTTTCCCAGGCAACATCGCCCTATTAATCGCAACGTTACTCGGTTGCGGTTTTGGAATGGTGGTGAGTCCTAAATGAACGCCTACATATTGATAACCATTCTGCTTTGCGGCCTGGTCACCTGGCTATCGCGGGTCATCCCGTTTGCCGTGATTAAAAACATGACGGTGCCCGGCTGGCTGATCAACTTCTTATCGTTCGTGCCGGTCGCCATCATGACCGCCATTTTCGTGGAAAACTTACTGGTTTACCACGCCGGACACTGGCCGACGTTCAATTTACCAAACATTTACGCATCACTGCCAGCAATTTTAGCCGGCGTCTTAACTAAAAGTCTGCTTGCCGTGGTTATAACCGGCGTGGCAGCCATGGCCCTCCTACGTTTCGTTGGGCTTGGCTAGTCAGGTATTTACTGACTGGTTTACAATCCCGTAACGCATTCTTTGCTTAAAATTGATGTTACCAGCCATTCGCCGTGCTAAGCTTAACCCACATTCAACTTACAACGGAGGGGGGAATCCGGTTGACACGCCGTTTGAAAGCCCGCTTAACCGCCGGGATTATTGGCGGGATGCTTGGCTACACTGGAACCGTACTTGGCGAAACCGCCCAGCTGCCCTCGCGGCTAACTGGTATTATCAGTACCGGCTTGGCAATTGGCGGAATATTGATTGTTTTTTCACTGGCTAAAAAGTGGGACTAACTATCACATTGAACAGGACAAAACACCCAGAAAGTTGCAATTAACTGCTATGATTGCCCCTAACTATTAAAAAACTGACCCGCAAAAATCACAAGATTTCCGCGGGTCAGCTTTTATTTCGTGACTAACCTAAATTAGTCCGTTAATTATCATTTAATTAAATCTTAGTACCAGCCGTTTGCTTGCCAGAAGCTTTGGGCTGCGGTCCATGAACCGTAACGTGAAGCCACGTAGTTTTCAGCAACCCGTTCCTGGTTAGCGGCAGAGTGGTCGCCGTTCAAGTAGGACGCGCTTAATTGGTACTTACCGATGTACTGACCGTTACGGGCACTGTACGAACCACCGGATTCCTTGTTCGCAATCCAGGCCTTAGCAGCACTGTCACTTGAGCTGGTCGTGCTTGCAGCTTGGCTAGCAGGCGCAGCTGATTGTGGTGCTTGGCTTTGAACTGGGGCTTGTGAAGCAGCAGCTGATTGTGGTGCTTGGCTTTGAACCGGTGCTTGTGAAGCAGCAGCTGATTGTGGTGCTTGGCTTTGAACAGTAGTCGTTGAAGTTGCGACGTTAATTTCCAACTCTTGGCCAACGAAGATTAAGTTAACGTCTTCTAATGCGTTCGCTGATTCAATTGCAGAAATCGTCGTGTTATGAGTTTCAGCAAGGGCACTTACCGTGTCGCCAGCTTTAACCGTGATGGTGTCGGCATTTGCAGCGGTTGCCCCAAAAACAAGCAGACTTGCTGCGGCGGCAGTTGATAATAATAAACTCTTGATCTTCATAATTTAAATTCTTCACTCCTGTAGTTTTATCTAAAGTAACTTTCCTAGCACCGAACCACGTGGGTTGCAGTGCTTAACAACAGGACTTAGTATAACGGCTGAATGTAACAGCTCAATAGCAACCGGATTACTATTTGTCCCCATTTTTGTAATATTTGGGCGGTTTCGTAATATTTTGTAATATAACTGCCGGAATTTGTTGGGTCAATCATCCTCAACATAGCGCCCACAGCCCCGCTTTTTCTGCATGAAACCGTTCTCCAAAAGCGTAGACAGCTTTATCTTACGGGATAAAGCAAGTATAATGATTGGAGTGTACTCACAGGTGGGCGTTGATACTTGTCAACTGAAGTACCGGACTTCGGTAAGAATCCGTTACAATTAGCTGAATTGCTTTACTTGGCAGCCCTAATCGGGTAAATTAACAGCGAACCACGAGTATAAAACTACCTATATAATTAAAAGATTGAGAGATGAACATACATGTGCGGTTTTGCTGGTTGCTTAACTGATCGGACAAAGACGGATAACGCCGCTTACGATCAGACCATCCACGAAATGACAAAAATGATTGTTCACCGGGGGCCCGACGACGACGGGTACTTTGCCGATGACAACATTACCATGGGGTTTCGGCGTTTAAGTATCATTGACTTGGCCGGTGGACACCAGCCACTGTCATACGATAATGAACGTTACTGGATGACATTTAATGGGGAAATTTATAACTACGTTGAATTGCGCGCGCAATTGAAACAAGAAGGTTATGAATTTAAAACCAACTCCGACTCAGAAGTTATTCTTGGCATGTATGCCAAATATAAAGAAAATGCGACGAAGTATTTACGCGGCATGTTTGCCTTCGTGATTTGGGACAAACAGGAAAAGACGTTGTTTGCGGCACGGGATCAATTCGGGATCAAACCGTTCTACTACGCGATTTCCGGCGACGATTTTTACTACGCCTCCGAAAGTAAAGCCATTTACAAGATTTTAAAGGATAAAACTTTCGATAAGAACGCCCTTCAAGATTACATGACCTTCCAATTCGTTCCCGAACCGGAAACCTTGACGAAGCAGATCAAAATGTTGGAACCCGGCTGTTCATTAACCAAAAAGCTGGGGGCCGCCCCCCGAATCGAACGCTACTACCACCGCGAATTTCATCCGGTACAACGCAGCGAAGACGAATACGCCCAGAAAATCAAGGACGCCCTGATTGATTCGGTTAAGATTCACATGCGCTCCGACGTTCCGGTCGGCTCCTTCCTGTCTGGCGGGATTGATTCGTCGATCGTCGTGGCCATTGCGAAGAACTTTAACCCGAACCTCCAGACGATTTCGGTTGGTTTCGAACGTGAGGGCTACAGTGAATTAGACGTGGCGCAGGAAACGGCCGAAAAGCTCGGCGTTGAAAACTTCAGCATGACGATCACACCGGAAGCCTTCATGAAGGCCTTCCCCCACTTTGTCTGGAGTATGGATGATCCACTGGCCGACCCGGCCGCCGTGCCGCAGTACTTTCTGGCTAAGGAAGCCGTTAAGCACGTGAAGGTCGCCCTGACCGGTGAAGGCGCCGACGAACTATTCGGTGGCTACACGATTTACCACGAACCGGAATCACTCAAGCCGTTCCGTTACACGAAGCCAATCAACGGCGCGTTGAAGCGGATTGCGATGATGATGCCCGAAGGAATGCGCGGCCGTTCCTTCCTACTACGGGGAACCACGCCACTAGAAAACCGCTACGTTGGGAACGCCTTTATCTTCGGCGAACAGGAAAAGCAGGCCTTCTTCAAGGACTACAACCGCAACCACCCGTTCCAGTCGATCACCCAACCGTTTTACGACGAATCGGTCGACTACGACCCGATCAGCCGGATGCAGTTTATCGACATGCACACCTGGTTGAACGGTGACCTATTACACAACGCTGACCGGACCACGATGGCCCACAGCTTGGAACTCCGGACTCCGTTTGTTGACCGCGAAGTTTACAACTTAGCCGCCGAAATCCCAGCCAACCTGCGGATTAGCCACGGGACCACCAAGTACATCTTACGTAAGGCCGTCGAAGACATTGTGCCGGCCCACGTGCTTCACCGTAAGAAGCTGGGCTTCCCGGTTCCAATTCGCTTCTGGCTTAAAGAAGAAATGTACGACTGGGCTAAGCAGATTATTAACGACTCGCAAACCGACCAATACTTCAACAAGGCCTACTTCTTGAAACTATTGGATGATCACAAGGCCGGCGTTCGTGATAACTCACGGAAACTGTGGACCGTATTGACCTTCATGATGTGGCACAAGATCTACGTTGAAAGTGACCACTTGATGGACAGTCCCGAAGCTAACGCCCATGCGGCCAAAATCGAGGAGTAATCACCGATGGATATAATCGTTCAAAAATTCGGCGGCACTTCCGTTAAGGACGTCGCCGCCCGCAAACAAGCTTTAAAGCACGTGCAGTACGCCGTGGATCAGGGCGATAAAGTCATCGTCGTGGTCTCCGCGATTGGTCGCAAGGGCGCGCCCTACGCGACCGACTCGTTGCTCGGTTTAGTTGGCGCCGACCAATCGCGCTTAACTAACCGCGAGCTCGACATGCTGGTTTCAGTTGGTGAAACCATTTCAACGGCCGTCTTTACCGAACTGGCGCGTGAACAAGGTCTGAACGTCACCGCCATGACCGGCCACGACGCCGGCATTGTCACCGACGACGAGTTCCAAAACGCTAAGATTCTACGGGTCGACCCGCAACCGATTACCGAGGCGTTCAAAGACGCCGACGTGGTGGTTGTAACTGGTTTTCAAGGTGCTACCAAGGACGGTCGCATTACAACGATCGGTCGCGGTGGTTCCGATACGTCGGCCGCAATTCTCGGGGCGGCGTTACATGCCAAACGGGTCGATATTTTTACCGACGTTAACGGCATGATGACGGCCGACCCGCGGCTGGTCACCCACGCGCGCTTCATCGAAGCCATCAGCTACGAAGAACTGGCTAACATGGCTCACGAAGGCGCCAAGGTGATTCACCCCCGGGCCGTCGAAATTGCTGAACAGGCCCACGTTCCGATGCGGATTCGCTCGACCTACGAGGCTACCGACGCGCTCGGCACGTTGGTTACTGACCGGACGACCACCAAAATTGAACACTACCGAACGGTGACCGGGATCGCCCACCAGGCGGACCTGACCCAGTTCACGGTTCCGACCGACACGCTGAGTTCCAGCGAAATCTTCCAATTAATGGCCCAACACGGTCTGAGCGTCGATTTCATCAACATCACCCAACACCAAGTCGTCTTCAACTTAATCGACGGCGATGCGGCGGTGGCGAAGCAATTGTTGACCGATGCCCACGTTGACTGCCAAGCAATCAGTCACTGTGCGAAGGTTTCGGTCGTCGGCGCCGGTATTACCGGGACGCCCGGCGTGACCGCCCGCATCGTGACGGCGCTGAGTGCCCAGCACATCGATATTTTACAATCAACCGATAGTTACACGACCATCTGGGTATTAGTTAAGGAAGCCGATTTAAAGGCTGCCATGAACGCCCTGCACGATGAATTTTTAGGCATTAAATAGCCCGATAACGACCCGCACGCCCCTGAGCGTGCGGGTCGTTTTTGTTGCCACCCTTAGCAAGTTCAGTTGCTTAATCAGCGGGACGTCGCCACTACTCGCGTCACCCAAATAAAGCGTACACTGAAATCAACCAAGCAGACCGGCCCACCTCGACAATTGCCCGATTTGCATGTATCCTAGAAACAGTCAAATACGGATTCTAAGGAAAAGGACGTCACTAATTATGAAAGCAAGCGAATTAATTAATAGTTTAAAGTTCAAACGGGTCGAACCCGCACTCACCACGGATTTTGACGTGACCCTGTTAACGCAGGACACCCGGGAAGTTAAGCCGGGGGCCGTCTTCATCTGCGTCGACGGCTACCACGTCGACGGTCACGACCTGGCTGGCCAAGCAGTTGAAAAAGGCGCCCAACTGATTGTTGCCCAAAAGCCAATCGACGTTGCGGTGCCGGTTGTTTACGTGGCCAACACCGAACGCGCAATGGCGATGTTAGCCGACGTCTTTTATGACGCACCGAGTCAAAAAATGCGGATGATCGGTGTAACCGGGACGAATGGTAAAACGACCGTCACCCACCTGATCGAACAAATCTACCGCGACCAACAACAGGTAACCGGTCTGATTGGCACAATGTACCGTAAGATTAAGGATCAAAAATACCCGACGGCCAACACGACGCCGGACGCCATTACCACCCAGCGGACGTTAGCCGCTATGCGGGACACCGGGGTCCAAACCGTTGCGATGGAAGTTTCTTCGATTGCGTTAGTGCTCGGACGGGTTTGGGGCATCGACTATGACATCGCAGTCTTCACCAACTTGACCCAGGACCACCTCGACTTCCATAAAACGATGGCCAAGTACGCCGAAGCTAAAGCAATGCTCTTTGCCCAACTCGGCAATAAGTACGACCAAAACGGCACCCACAAAGTTGCCGTTCTGAACACCGACGACCCGGTCGGCCGCGAATTCGAACAGTACACCGCGGCGCACGTCTTAACCTTCGGGCTCAATCCGGACGCGATGATCAACGCCCAAAACGTGCACATTCATAGCCACGGTACCGAGTTCGACTTATCGGTCTTCGGCCACGTCACCCACGTGACCATGAAGTTGATCGGTGAGTTCAACGTTTATAACATGTTGGCCGCCTTTGCCGCCGCCTATGCCAGTGGGATTCCGGAAGCCCAGATCATTGCCTCACTGGAAAAAGTCACCGGCGTTAAGGGCCGCTTCCAAGCAGTCCCGTCACATACCGGGGTCAGCGTCATTGTGGACTACTCCCACACGCCGGACGGATTGTTGAACGCCCTCGAAACCATTCAGGACTTCGCCCAAAAAGACATTTACTGCGTTGTCGGTTGTGGCGGTGACCGGGATAAGGGTAAACGCCCGAAGATGGCCAAAATTGCGGTCGAACATAGCAGTAAGCCAATCTTCACCTCGGATAACCCGCGAACTGAAGACCCGACCGCCATTTTGCAAGACATGGTCGCGGGGGTGCCGGACGCCGGCGTACCAGTTTACGAAGACCGTCACGAAGCGATTGCCAAGGCGATCGAACAAGCCCAACCCGGTGACGTTGTTTTAATCGCCGGTAAGGGTCACGAAGATTATCAGATTATCGGCCGTACCAAGCACCACTTCGACGATAGCGAAGAAGCGTCCAAGGCCTTAGCCTTAAAACCAACGCTTGATTAAGCCGTTCCAACACAAAGAGAGTGTGCAAAAAGTCGGTTAGTTGGTGAGCATTAACGGCGTAGGGCGAATAATCCTGGGCTTGGATTGTTGGACCTACGCCGTTAAGCGGAGCCAACTGACTTTTAGCGCACGTTTTGGCTATTAATATTCGGAGACAAACAAGGGGTGGTGACTAATGTCACCGCCCCTTGTTTCACGTTCGAATCAGTCCGTTAAAAAGCTGGTATCATTCCATTTCTTTAACGTAAAGTGTTGGTTATCAAGCGTCTCAACGACCGTCAAGCTATCGTTAGCAACAATCCCGTTACCGATAGTCTTCAACCGCTGGCCCTGGTAGTCGAGTGGATCACGTAATTCCGCGACCGGTACACCCAGTAAGGTTTTAACGGTCATCGTGGTGACCAGTCCGTGCGATACGACCAGAATGGCCTGGTCACTGGCCGGATCATTTTGCTCAACCAGCCGCTTAACAGCGCTGGTCGTCCGCTTAACAAAGCCGGCGTAGTCATCGCCGCCCCCCGCGCGCTGCGGGTCGTAGTTTCCGGGCTCGTGGAGTAAGACCTGCGCGTAGGCTTGCGGTTCGACTTCGCTTTCGCGCTGACCGTCCCAGGTACCGAAGTTAAACTCCGCGAGGCCGGCTTCCAACTGCACGTCTGGTTGCCAACGATTTTCCGCGACGACGTACTTGGCCGTGTCGAGTGCCCGTTGTTGTGGGCTACTGAAGACCCGTGCAAAGCGCACGTCGGCCAGATAACGACCGGCCGCCTTAGCACCCGCAATGCCATCCGCCAGTAGCGGTGAATCCGATCCACCGCCCTGAAAACGGTGTTCAAGGTTATATTGGGTCCGGCCGTGCCGAACAAAGTAAATTTGCATGGAATGTAACGTTCCCTTCTGTCTAGTTATCTTCCCTATTCTACCCGTAATCCCGTCAGGATACAAAGTAAGGTGCACGCTTCGACTATTATCATACGGAGCCAAAAAAAGGGAACCGTGACTTTGGTCGCGGTTCCCTTTTGCATCTAGGCGATCGGCTTAACCATGTGTTGGTACGGGTGGACACCAATCATTAAGCGTCCGTTGCGGGCAAAGCCCTGGCGGTGGTATAACTTCGCCGCCCGCGGGTTGCCGTCGTCCACGTTTAAGCTCAACTTGGCGGCGAGGTCGCCAACCAACTGTGGCAGGGCGCCTAACAGCTGGCTACCGATGCCGTGGTCCTGATGCTGCGGATCAACCGCCAACATACTAAGGTACCATTCGCCCGGTTGAGTTTCGCCCCCCAGTTCTAACGGGACGCTGAACCCGGCGTGGGCTTGTGAGACCTGCATCAACAAGTCGTTGACCGCTTCCTCGTTTTCCGCCGGGTGCCCGAACGCTACCCCGACGACCTGGCCGGCATCGTCGGCCACGAACGTCTGGGCTAAGTCGTCCAAATATTCGGGCCGTGCGTAAAGGTGGGTCAACATGTCCAATAAATCTTGATCACTAACGTCAGCCAACGCCGGCATTTCCATATCGCGATAAATACCCGCGATGAGCGGTGCAATTGCCGCGCCGTCGGTTGAGCGTGCTTTTCGAATTTGCATAAAGATTCCTCCATTAAGCTACCATCCCACCCTAACAAGTCCCGTTGAGGGTGTCAACGTTTTGGCTCATTTCCGGCCTTGCGGTGTTCCAGCGTCATCACCCAAGTCGTCACCGGCACCGTTAAAATCACGCCAATCAGTGAGAACAGGATCATTAGAACTTCGCCGACAAAGATCTTGTTATTAATGACGCTACCGAAGGAGTAGTGCAAACTCGCAAACCAAATGAACAATGCTAAAAAACCACCAAAGAAACCAAAAAATAAGGTGTTGAAAGTCGTGCCGATAATTTGCTTACCAATACTAATGCCGTCGATGTACAGCCGCTTGGTCGTAACCTGCGGGTGCTGGGCAATGATTTCACTTAAACCAGCCGCAATCGCAATCCCGGCCTCGGCAATCGCGCCGAGGGTACTTAGGACCGCCTCGGTCACCGCCACACCGACGAACGAAACGCCGATCGATAACGACATGCCTTCCAGGTCTTCACTGTCTTCCAAGCTAAAGCCCTGCGCCATGATCCAGTGCTCGACCGGAAAAATCACCAGAATCAAGCCGACCATCACGATCAACGCCGCAATGTAAGCCGGCTTAGCGGCTAACTCGTTATCCTCGCCAAAGAAAATCGTGAAGGCCAGGATAATCATGCCGATAACCAGCGTGACGCCCATCGGTGGAAAGCCCCACGAAATCAGGACGACCGCGAAGAACAACAGACCAAAGTTAAAAATCAGGCTTAAAAAGGCGGTCGCCCCAGTCTTACCACCGACTAGGGTCATGAGTAAAAATAAGACTAATCCCAAAACCGTAATCGTGTTCATGCCGCCACCTCCTTAGGCATCAGCCGACTCGCCAGCCAACTGGCGACCGGAATGGCGAGCACGATGCCGATACCGGAAATCAGGCTCTGAACCATTCCGAGCGACATGTTCATCGTGAAGGTGTAGCCCCAATTATTGCCGTTACGCAAATACAATAGCGTCATGGCAAAGGTTTCGGCCATAAAAATCAGGAATAACACGTTGATCAGTGGTCCCATAATTGAACGGCCAATCTGAATACCGGACTTAAAAACCTGCCCGTTTTCAATGTCTGGCCGTTCCCGTTTTAACTGAAACAGCGAGGCGACGATGTCGGTCGACTCATCCATCACCGCTCCCAGCGAACCGAGAATCGTTTCCACTAAGAATAGCGGCCGCGGTACCTGGGTGACGTACTGCATCGATTCGTAAGTCACACCGCGCTCGTGGGTCAACGCAAAGACCGTCAGACTAATCACCAGCGCACACAGCGTCCCGGCCATCGTTGCGCCGAAAGTCACGGCCATTTGCCGGCCCCAGCCGAGGACCAACCAAAGCGTTAGGGCGGCAAAAACGATCGCCAGTACGCCGAATAGCAGGTAAACGTGGTTTCCATTGGTCATTAAGTCAATTTGAATGGCGGCGTAAAACAGCGCCGCGTTGAGGCCGACACTCAGTAACGCCATTAACCCGCTAAAGCGCATGATCAGTAGTAACAGCGCCGCGGCTAGCCAGACCACGAAGGCCAACGCCGTATCCCGTTTCAGTCCCTGAATTGCTACACTACTATGATGGTCACTGGGAATCCGGATAAACACCTGGTTGCCCCGCCGATACGCTTGATCCATCGCCCCGGAAGCGGTATACACGTTTTTAACGTGGTACACCCGCCCCCGCTGCCGGTGATTCAACACCCGCAGCGTGACCCGCTGCGTGGTGCTGACGTCACGATTACGAAATTCATCGGTGGTCGTGGTCCGGTTTTCCCGTTGCACGTGGGTGACTACCGCCACCGTTTGGCGGTACCAGCCCGCGTTGACGCGGGTCAGGCCGACCGCTAACAGGCCCAAAATCACGACGGTTAGCGTCAGCCACCAGCCCCGCCGTTGCTTAATTCGTTGTTTCAACTTCTCACCCTTCTTTAGTAACACTCGTTTTAGCGCTGGCCTCGACCCGAGCACGCAACGCCTTTAACCAGTCGATTTCGGTCAGGTCATTGCTCCGGCGCGCGTACTTTAAGCCGCGCGTAATTAACGCTAACGCCCGTTGCGGCGCCTGATTGACCCGCCATTCGTAAACGGCTCGCAACTTAAAGTTCCCCAGCGGTTCGTAACGGCGCAATAATTGCGCGACCCCGGCATCCTGATACCAGCCGGTGACTTGCGGCGCCGGGTGGTCACTATAAAGATTCCAGTAAATCGTCGCGTCCAAGTAGTGCGCGAGGTCCGCACGCGGAATGGTGTTAAAACTCGGTTCCAAACGCGCCAAGCCGCTCAACAGTTCCGAGGTACTCAAACCGTGTTGCAGGCCCCACTCCAAAATCAGGTTGGCCTGGCGCACCACTAAGTAGTTGCGATTGCCACCGTCGCGCGGCATCACGATCATCCCGGCATCCAGGTCGGCGACCCGACCAGTCTGAACTTTTAACGCCCGCGCGCAGGCCGTGACGTAGGCTGCGGTCATCGCGGCGGTGGATTCCCGGGCGGCCCGGAACTCCTGCCCGGCAGTTGGGCGGCCAAACCAGTTCATCGGTAATAATTGCGCCACTTTAAGTGTGTTTACCCAGATCCAGATGATGAACACGAACAACCATAAGCTATAGCCAAGCGTAAATTGCAGCATCGTGACCAAACTCATCACGACCACTAACAGGTTAAATAGCGGTCCGCCAAAGCAGTATAACGCGTGGTTGAAACGGCGCGGATCTTCCGCCGGCATCGCAATCAGGTGCGGGTAAGCCGTCAACGGTCGCTGAAATTTCCAGTGGCCCGCGACCCGACTCAGTTGGTAGCGGAAACCAACGAGGGCGACGACCCGCGCACCGGTCAGGCGAAAGCCGACCCACTGTCCCACGTCATAAATGAGGGTGGCGAGCAACTCACTAGCAATTAGCGCGAGCCCCAGCCACCCGATGGTAGAAATTAATTGTCCAGCAACTTGCATCCCAATCCCTCCACGGATTTTCGAATTCGTTCTAAGTATCCCCAACGAGGCTGTGACTAATATCATAGCCGCTTGTATGTCTCCGAATATTGATAACCAAAACGGGTGTCAAAAGTCAGTTGGCCCCGCTTAACACCGTAAGGCCAACAATCCAATCCCAGGATTATTCGACTTACGCCGTTAATGCGCGCCAACTAACCGACTTTTGGCACACTCTATTATAACAAAATCAGCCGCTTCAAGACGGGCTCCCGTCCAAAGCGACTGACTCTTAACCTTTTTTTAGCTTTACGTTGCGTCACAATCCCAACTAAGCACTGAAAATGCGTCCCCTCGGAATCGAACCGAGATCGCAAGGACCGAAATCTCGCGTGCTTTCCGTTACACTAAGGACGCCCGTACCTTCATGGTACCACGAATTAGCGGCGCCGGTGTTTGACCACGGTGAAAAAGTGGAGGATGCTTGCGAGTAAGACGTAAAAAATAATGACAAACATACCGTAGTAGGCCCAGAAATTAGCCAACGGCACAACCTGCCCAATCAGCGCTTCAATGCCCATCGTCAGTAACGCCATTACGGCAATCATAAAGAATAATTGAATATAACGTTTCACAGTACTATCATCCTTTTCCTTTTTTTGGGCGGCCTTGGCACCGACCCGTTCGCCTTCCGCCCGTTTTTTAGCTGGCAGTTGTTGCATACCAAAAGTGTTGGTCACGACGATTTCGCGCAACTTGATCAACCCACCCATCGTTAGGAACTTGTCCATCGACTTAAAGGCGTTGTCGGTCACCCCGGTCACGTAGTTTTCAATACCACCGGCGTAACAGTCACTAATGGTCACGTAGTGCTTGTTTTTAAACCGGTCCGGAACCGCCTCGCCAACCGCGTTATAGCGGGCAATGCGGTTGCGAAAACAGTCCATGAAATTCTTCATCACGCCCGCCAAGCCGCCAATATAAGTTGGGGCCGCCAACACCCAAACGTCGGCGGCCAGCAACTTGGCCTCGAGCTTATCAAGATCCGGATTTTTCGCCTGCGGTTTATCCGGGGTCAGTGCGTAATCGTTCAGATTCACTAACTCGGTCTCCGCGCTGGTAGCCGCCCCCTTAAGGACCGCCTGCAGCATCTGGCTGGTCACCCCGTCCGGATTGTGGGTTCCTAATAACCCTAAAACTTTCACGTTGTCCACCCCCTGAATGTCATAGTACCATTTTAACGCACTTTGCCGTGCAAATACGGATACAAAACGAACATAAACGATTAAAGTTGCTAATGATAATCACTTTCGACAAAAACGATTGACAATCAATTCCCCGCTTGCTTTAATAAACGTAAGTACAACTTTACCGAGTTTGTACAGTCCGTTCGACAACTTGCAGACTTAAAATTCGCCGACCCACTTCGACCTTTACGCGGATAAGTGGGCCGGCGTCATTGCCTTTGGCAAGCGCCCGGCATGGCGTAGTTGTTCACGGGGCGCTCAGGTAACGTTTCAGCGTATGACTTTATGGGGGAAACGTGCCTGGGCGACCTAGAAAGAGATTGAAAGGACTCAGGAGGATATGGCTAATTATCAACAATCAAAAGTTGCACTGACCAACAGCGCAACGTTGATCAGTATCTTTGCCGAAAAAATTCGGCGTCAAATCATCATTGCTCTGGGGAACAGTGATGATGGTCTTAACGTGACCGACATTACTGCGCTGGTCGATATTTCCAGACCAGCCGTTTCACACCACCTGCGCTTAATGCGTGAAGCCGGTGTGATCGACATGCGTAGTAGTGGTGTCGAGCACATTTATTTCTTAACGTTGAGTGCGCCCTTACAGCAATTGCAAGCAACCTTCGCCACGTTAGCAGCCGATACCGAAGCTGCCGGTGGCAAGTAAGCGGCAAATCGAATCGTAACTAGAACAACAATAATCGTGCTAAATTTCTCGGGTAGCCTTACTTGAGAAATTGAGCACGATTTTTATATTTATTAAGTGAAAACGGGACCGCCCTGAGCCACCGCGGGCGTTTAAATTACGCTAACTCGGCCAAGCGCTGCAAGTCGGCCGGTAACGGCGCGGTGACTTGTAACGTTGTCTGAGTGAAGGGGTCAAAAAAGCTCAGGTTGGTCGCGTGCAGCGCCTGCCGGGTGATTAAGTCTTGCTGACCACCATAGAGCTGGTCGCCTAACAGCGGGTGGCCCAAACTGGTCAGGTGCACCCGAATCTGGTGGGTCCGGCCGGTCACCAGCGTTAATCTCAACCGGCTGACTTGCCGGTCAGCTGCCACGCCGACAACTTGGTAACGGGTCACGGCGCGTTGACCGGCCGCGGTGACTTGCCGCTGCGGACTATCATCGACGCGCCCAATCGGTTGGTCAATGGTCCCGCTGGTTGGCGTGAGCGTACCGGCAATCCAAGCCGTGTACGTTTTCTTCAGCGTTTCTGTCAGGCGCGGGTTTGCCAGCATTCCCTGCGCGACACGGTGCTTAGCAATTAGTACGATGCCGCTGGTGTCGCGGTCCAAGCGGGTGACGAGGTGCGGGCGCTGGTTGGGCGCCTGCGTCCGTTCCAAGTAGCCCTTGACCCGGTTAACCAATGTTTCGGTCCGGTCACTAGGACCCGGCACGCTGGTGAGACCGGCCGGTTTGTTGACGACTAACCAGTTGGCGTCCTCGTACAAGACTGCCAGTGACTGTTGGCTAGCGGCAATCGCGTCGTCGGGCGCTTCATCGGCTAGACGGATGCCGGCGCGATCGCCTGAATTGACGGTGATCACACCGCTGACGACCGCGCCGTTTAACAGCAGCTGGCCCTCCCCGTGCTTAACGGCCTTGATCAGGCGCATGCTGATCCCATGGTCGCTCAAAAAACGTTTCATTGAAACCGCCGTACCGGCGTGCTGCCAAGTAAATTCCATCGTTCTCCCCTTTTCCGGATTTATCAAAACTATACGTGTTCTACATAAAAAAGCGGGTATTAGCGTGGTAAGTTATCCTCATCACGACGTTATTGGAGGAATTAGGATGCACTACCCACCCCGCTCAAAATTGCGCTTCATGCCGCTACTCAGCCTTACGCTGCTTGGCGGCATCGGCCTGATCTACGGCTTACATAATCAAGCAGTGTCACAAACTGGTGTGATCCCCAAACCGACCCCGACCACGGTGGTGGCGCAAGCCAAACCGTCGCGGCCAAAACCTAAAACCGTGCCGTTGCACCCCATCGTTGCTAATGCCAGCGTTGACCAGTACTTAAAGGCGCACCGCTTTTCGGGCACCGCCCTAATCGTCCGCAATGGCCGGACCATCCTGCGCCAAGCGTACGGTGAACGCGACCGCCAGCGGCACCTCGCCAATCAAATCGACACCCCCTATTACGTGGGGTCAACCCAAAAGGCACTGATTGCGACCGCCATTTTACAACTACAGGACCGCGGGAAGCTGCGGGTCAACGATGCGTTAGCGACTTACCTGCCCAACTTTCCGAACGGCGGGCAAATCACCCTCAAACACCTGCTAAACCATACGTCCGGTATCCGCGGCCACGCCGCTACCGAGCAGCCGATGACGCCGACCGAACTCGTCGCCCAAATCGCGCAGGCCGGCATTCGTGAACAGCCGGGGCGTTAGCGCTACCTCGATAGTAACTATACCATTCTCGCCTACTTAGTCGAAAAAATTAGTGGTCAGCCGTTAATGACGTACCTGACCACTAATATTTTCAAACCGGCAGAAATGACCGCGACCGGGCAGTACCCCCATTTTCAACAGCTCTCTAACCACCCGACCAGTTACGTCATCCGTAACGGTCGCTACGTGGAAGCGCCCCTTGGCAATCTCAGCCAGCTATTCGGCGTCGGCGACCTCTACATGCCGGTTAGCGACATGTTGCGCTTCGACCAGGCCCTGATGAGCGGGCGGCTGATCTCCAGCACGGCCCGCCAACAAATGCTAACGGCCGGTAGCTGGTCGACCTACGGGATGGGTTTTTACTGTAATCCCGGTAGTTATAGCAACCACGGCGTGCTGGGCGGCTTCAACATCATCAACAGTATTAGCCGCAGTGGCCGGACGACCATCGTTTTAATGGCGAACGTCCGCAGTTCGGTCTCGTTCGGCAAAGTCGTCAACGACCTATACGGCCTACTCGACAAGGCCTAGTCCGCGCTTGTTGCGGTATCCGCGTGGGCAGCTGCCCGAATCGTCGCCATGAAGCGCTCACCGTACTTGTCGAGCTTGCTCTGTCCGACCCCCCGGACCGTTAAGAAGGCCGCGTCGGTTTCGGGCATCACGTCACACATCGAATGCAGGGTCTTATCGGAAAAAATAACGAACGGCGGGACCTGCTGCTGTTCGGCGATCGTCCGCCGCAACGTCCGCAACTGTTCAAATAGCGCGCTGTTTTCTGGTCCAGACTGGTGTACGGTCTGGGCCGTTTTGCGGTGCACAGTTTGTTTTCCCTTCAATACTGCCGCTCCGCTGGCCGTTACGGTTAAAGTAGGGTACTGGCCGCCGACCGCTTGCAAATAACCAGCCGCCGTTAAGAAGTCGATCAATTCGCCGACGCTTTTCTGGCGCTGACCGGCCATCAGTCCGTACGTTGATAGTTCACTAAGATTCGATTCACGAATCCGCTGGTTATTAGCACCGGTCAACACCTGGGCCACCACGCCCTTACCGAAACGAGAATGCAACCGCACCACGCACGACAGCACCTTTTGCGCGTCGGTGGTAATGTCCTGGGCCTCGCGCTGATCAGTACAATTGCTGCAGCGACCGCACGGTTCGGAGTCCTCACCGAAATAGTTGAGGATGAACTGTTGCAAACAACCCTGAGTATTGGCGTACTGGGTCATCACCTGTAACTTGTGGTAGGCTTGCCGGCGGTGTTCATCGTCCATTTCCGATTCATCAATAAAGAAGTGTTGTAACTGAATGTCAGCCGGTCGAAACAGGAGGATTGCCTCACTCGGTAATCCGTCCCGGCCGGCCCGGCCAGCTTCCTGGTAATAAGCTTCCAGGGTACCGGGAACCTGGGCGTGGATCACGAAGCGGACGTTACTTTTATCAATGCCCATTCCGAACGCGTTGGTGGCCACCATGACCGCGACCCGGTCGTACAGGAAGTCTTCCTGGTTTTGTCGGCGGACGTCCGCGTCCAGTCCAGCGTGGTACGGGGCTGCTTTAATGTCCTTCTTTTGTAACAGGGCGGTCAGCCGCATCACTTCTTTACGCGTGCTGGCATAAATAATGCCGGCTTCCCCCTGGTTGACCTTCAAGTAATCCAGGACGTAACGGTCGGTATCCTGGCCCTTCACAACCGTTAAGTTTAAATTATCGCGGGCAAAGCCGGTGTTGACTTCCTGCTTAGGATCAATTGCGAGTTGCGCGCAAATGTCCTGTGCCACTTGCTCGGTCGCCGTGGCGGTCAGGGCTAGCACTTGCGGGTGCGTCGGCAGTTGTTCGATAGCCGTACTCAGCGCCAGGTAACTCGGACGAAAATCGTGGCCCCACTGCGAAATACAGTGGGCTTCGTCAATTGCCAGTAGTTTAATCGGCAACTGGCCGAGTGCCTGAATGAAGTAGCTAGAATCCAGCCGTTCGGGCGCGACGTACAGTAAAGTGTAGTCGCCCTGGCGCAGTTCTTGTAAGCGCAGGTTGATTTCCTGCTGGGTCAACGCGCTGTTAATGAAGGTCGCCGCGATGCCGTTATCGTTAAGGGCGTCCACCTGGTCCTTCATTAGCGAGATCAGTGGCGATACCACGACCGTTACGCCGTTGAACAGGAGCGCGGGGATTTGGTAACAGAGTGACTTCCCACCCCCGGTCGGCATAATTGCCAACGTGTTTTCACCGGCCAGTACTTGTTCGATCACCGCTTTTTGTCCCGGCCGAAATTCATCGTAGCCGAAAGTTGTTTTCAGTACTTGTTGCGCTGCCGCTAAGTCCATCATCCGTCCACCTTTTCTTTCATAGTAGTTCCATTTTAACGGGGAATCCTGCGAGTTACAACTCGGCGTCACGTGCCGAACCAAATAAAAAACCCGCGTCCACTCGAGGTGAAAACGGGTTTGATATGTAATTCACTTAGCCTGTTTTGGTCGGCCCCGGTGATCTACCAAGCCTTCCATGCCGCTTTGACGGTACTTGCGAACCCAAGTATATACTTGCGGGTAGGAGACGTTAAACCGGTCGGCTGCCTGCTGGTAATTGTTATCATGGGCCAACGTGTACTTCACGATGGCGATCCGTTCTTCTAACGTTGCGCGTCGTCCACGCTCCATGGCAAGGCCTCCTTTCATTTATCCAGATTTTATCATACCAAGTCTAGACCATTTTTTGTAGCTTTTTCCCCGTAAGTTTTTCGATTTGTTCGTATTTTTAAGCGCCATCACCCCACCAGTCACCGAAAACCAGCCCCACACTTAATTTAAAACGGCAGCTTTAGACTTGCAAAAACGAACAAGTGTTCGTGTAATGATTTTGAGGTGATCACCATGCGACAACAACCACTAACGGTTCAATATAACAACCAATTTAAAATCATTAGCTACGACCCGCTCCTAGTTTACGTCCGCGGACGGCTTACCGAACAACAAGTCGTTCACTGCCTCGTGACGCGTCACGCGCTGACCTTGCTATACCAGTTACAACCCAACGCCCGGCTTGCGCTTTACGGTCACTATAATCGGCGCAACCAATTCATCATTACTAAATTCATGGTTGGACGGCCGGTGCAAACGTTAGCCAGTTGACCCCGCAGTTCGCTACAATGTACTTAACCAGACTAGAGGAGTGATTTGCATGTTTGCCACGACCTTCACCATGCTCGAACGTAAAATTTCAAACAACCTCAACTGTCTTTACCTGCTGAACCGACCGGTCTACCAGATTGACCATGACAAACGGCTAACGCCGGCCGAGCACTACGGCGACGCTGGTAACGTGACCGCAATTGAACTGGACAACCACGACCGGTTCCACATTAGTTTTGCTAGTCGCAGCGAAATGGTGCTGACGCCTAAAAAAGTGGTGACCTGCAGTGACGCCGCCATCGGACCGTCCTGCGAGGAATTTCTACAATCATTCGGTTACATATTGCCAGACGCGGCCACCAGCGACCAACAACGGCTGATCAACCTACCCAACATTTTAACGCCGGCACCGGCCCCAACGACAATTCCACCGGCCTACATCATCATCGACTGCGAATTTGGCAATTTATTCCGGCGCACCAACACCCCCAATACGATCAACTGGCAGGTGATGAAAGCCGCTGGACTTAAAACCAATGTGTTTCAACTTAGTGCGATTGGCTTTAATCGCCATCATCAGACAAACGTTTTCTTTAACCGCTACTTCGATAACCCCGACTTCTTACCAGAAAAGAAGCTTGCCGGCCTAGCCGCTACCGGCTTAACGCTTGCCCAGTACGAACGCCAGGGCGACCCGTTGACCGTGATCAAGGCCTTTATTAACCAGGTCCTCCAACCGGCGCTTCCCTTGGTCTTTTGGGACCAAACCCAGGACATCAAGTACTTACGCCGCCTGATTGCACAACACTACGACCAGCTAACGCCGAGTGAACAGCACGCCGTAACGACACCGGTCACCATTTTCGACGCCCAAGCCTACACGAACATGATCATCAACCTCGGTAACCATAAGAACGGCTACCACAACTTACCGTTGAACGGCTTAGCCGCCATTTTCAACCTAACCAACCCCAACCAACATAACGCGCTCTGGGATGTTCAGACAACTGAACTCGTCTTACAGAAGTTAGCCCGCCTGCACCAGCAAGCCCCAACCGAAACTCCCCAGCCGGTTCCGCTAGCCACCCCACTACCACCGGCGCCGGCCCCGGTTCGTACCCGTCACCAACGGCGCAACGCCAAGTACGCGCTGGTCAAAAAACTGCACGCGCACGGTAAAACTTACCGTGAAATTGCGGCGGCGACCGGCATTAGTATTAGCAGTGTTAACTACATTTTGAAGAAAGCGGTCAATCTTCACTCCCAAGCCGGTGTTACCCCGTTATAGAAAGCGTATAATAACATTAAGTAATCTATAAGGAGTGACATATTCATGGAAAAACGTATCAAAGGTTCATGTACCACGATCCTCGTTGGTAAAAAGGCGTCGATCGATGGTTCAACCATTATTTCGCGAAACGATGACGGGCACGAAGCCCTCGACCCGGAACGGTTAGTCGTTGTTAACCCGGCGGACCAACCGCGCCACTATCAATCCGTTATTAGTAAAGTCAAGGTGGAATTACCAGATAACCCGTTACGTTATACCTCAATTCCCAACTCAATCCTAACCAACGGGACTTGGCCGGCCGCCGGCATCAACAGTGAAAATGTCGCGATGTCCGCCACCGAAACCATCACCACCAACTCCCGGATTCAGGGAGTCGACCCGTTCGTCAGCGGCGGTATCGGTGAAGAAGACTTAGTGACCCTGGTTTTACCATACATTCACAGCGCTAAGGAAGGGGTGCAACGCCTCGGTGCCCTCCTAAAAGAATACGGGACCTACGAACCAAACGGGATTGCCTTTTCAGATAAGGACGAAATTTGGTGGCTCGAAACGATTGGTGGCCACCACTGGGCCGCTAAACGGATTCCGGACGACGCTTACGTAGTTGCGCCGAACCGGATGAACATCGACGACTTTGACTTTAACGCCGACGACACCCTAGCCTCGGACGACTTAGAAGGTTTGATTGACCAATACCAGTTGAACCCCGACTTTGATCAGGTCAACTTACGCCACATTTTCGGTAGTGCGTCAATCAAGGATACCGTTTATAACAATCCGCGGGCCTGGTTCGGTCAACGCTACTTTACGCCGGACGTTGAACAGGACCCGATGGAACAGGACCTACCGTTCATCTGCCACGCTAACCGGAAGATCAGTATTGAAGACGTCAAGTTCGTCTTGAGTTCACACTACGAAAACACCAAGTACGACGTTTACGGTAGTGGTTCCGAAGCCGACAAGAAGTTATTCCGGCCAATTGGGATCAACCGGAACCACGACGTTCATATTTTGCAAATCCGCAACAACGTGCCCGCCGAAATCGCCGGTATTCACTGGTTAGCCTTCGGTGCCAACACCTTCAACACGGTCGTGCCGTTCTACGCCAACGTTACCGATACGCCGGCCAGCTACAAAAACGCCAACGGCACGTTCAACCTAAACGACATGTACTGGTTGAGCTGCACGACCGCCCTACTCGGTGATACCGACTACGATTTCTACGTTGACATGCGTAACAGCTACGAACTAGCTGCCATGAGCGCTTACCGTAAAATCGAAAACGATACCGACGCCGACCTCGCCAACCACGATGACGTTGCCGCTTACTTGGAAGCTGCCAACCAGCAGTTGGCGGACGAAGCCATGCAACGCCAGACCAAGTTACTCGGTGACATGGTCATTGCTGGTTCCGAAAAAATGAAGTTACGTTATAATTTGAACGACTAATTCACCGGTATTATCATGGATTTGTGACCGCGAACTAATTTAATTTTAATTTTACGGTTTACAAAATTAAAATAAGTGCTAATATAAATGGCACAAGATAAAAAACGGAGGAAAGAGGAGTACGACTAACCAGCCTGCCAGTGAATCGGGAACGAGTGGAAACCCGATCAGGTCCTGATTAATCCGAAAAACACTTTCTTAGTTGCTAACTGAAATAACCATGTTAAAGTAGGATTAGCCGTTAACCGGTACGTTACCATCGGTAGAGTATGTTAGTACTCTGTTTTAAGCTGGTTCGCATTTGGCGGACAACTTGGGTGGTACCGCGAAAGAAGCCTTTCGTCCCTTGAGATTTCAAGGAATGAAAGGCTTCTTTTCTTTTATCTTGAACCGTTGTTAAAAATATAAGCTACTAAGGGAGATTTGGTTATGCATTTGATTATTCCAAAGGACTACAGTCCAAAATTATCCGTTAAAGAAACCCAACAAGCCATCCGCTACATCCGCGAAACGTTCCAGGATGAATTCGGTAAACAACTCAACTTATCCCGGTTATCCGCACCAATGTTCGTTGAACAAAAAACCGGTTTGAACGATAACCTGAACGGGACCGAAAAGCCGGTTTCGTTTACCATGCAGGACATGGGCGACGATACGATCGAAATCGTCCATTCCCTAGCTAAGTGGAAGCGGGTCGCGTTGAAGCGCTACGGTTTCGACATGCACGAAGGACTGTACACCAACATGAACGCCATCCGTAAAGACGAAGACCTCGACAACTACCACTCCGCCTACGTTGATCAGTGGGACTGGGAAAAGGTCATCGCCAAGGACGAACGCAACGTCGAAACCTTGGAAAACACCGTCAAAACCATTTTTAAAGTCATCAAACACATGGAACACGAAGTTTGGTACAAGTTCCCCCAAGCCGTCCACCACTTACCGGACGAAATCCACTTCATCACGACCCAGGAACTTGCCGATATGTACCCGGACTTGACACCGGAAGAACGCGAAAACGCCATTTGTAAGAAACTCGGTTGCGTCTTCCTGATGCAAATCGGTTGGAAACTCAGCGACGGCAAACGCCATGACGGCCGGGCCCCCGACTACGACAACTGGAAGTTAAACGGCGACATCCTCTTCTGGTACGAACCGTTGAACCAACGAATCGAAATTTCCAGCATGGGGATTCGGGTCGATGCCGACGCCATGCGCGCCCAATTAAAGGACGCCGACGCCGAAGACCGCTTGAAGTTACCGTACCACCAAATGATTTTAAACGCTTCGGTTCCTTACAGTATCGGTGGCGGGATCGGCCAATCACGCTTATGCATGCTGCTACTTGGCAAGGCCCACGTTGGCGAAGTTCAAGCCTCACTGTGGCCCCAAGCAATGATCGACCAGTGCGAAGCCAATAACATTCACCTACTTTAAATCGTCATATAAAGCAACCCAGTTAACCGTTCAGTTTGACGGCTCGCCGGGTTGCTTTATTTTGGATTAATAAGTCCGCGTTGTTTAATCCTTAAGATTTAAATGAAAATTTAATGATGAAGATTTTTAATCCACTTATAAACTAATTCGATATATACTTTAACTGTTCATAGGAGGGTGAATGTTTAATTTACTATTATAAAGGAGTTTGGTTAGATTGACTAAAAAACAATTACGTTTAACACAATCCACAAAGCGCCGGCTCGTAACCGGTTTAGCGTCAACCGTTTTAGCCGGATTAATTTTAACTAATCAATCCGCCCTTGCGGCAACGAGTGACGCGCCCACAAGCAGCTCACCAGCTGTGACCAGCGACGCGCCAACCAATTTGACGTCAACTTCAACAAGTACAACGCTGACAAGTAGTGGAACCGGTTCCACTGAGGGCGCAGCACCGGCGACATCCGTATCCACGACCACGACTAGTGTGACCAGTCCGGCCGCTACCAGCGATCCTGGCAGTACTGCACCGACTTCTAGCGCTGATAGCTCGGCTCCTACTTCTAGCGATGCCGGCAGTACCACACCAGCTACTAGCGCTGACAGTTCGGCGCCTACTTCTAACGATGCCGGCAGCACCACTCCGGCTTCTAGCGCTGATAGCTCGGCTCCTACTTCCAGCGATGCCGGCAGTACCACACCAGCTACTAGCGCTGACAGCTCAGCTCCTACTTCCAGCGATGCCGGCAGCACCACACCAGCTTCTAGCGCTGACAGCTCGGCTCCTACTTCTAGCGATACCGGCAGTACCGTTCCGGCTTCTAGCGCTGATAGCTCGGCTCCTACTTCCAGCGATGCTGGCAGTACCACACCAGCTTCTAGCGCTGATAGCTCGGCTCCTACTTCTAGCGATGCCGGCAGTACTGCACCGGCTTCTAGCGCTGATAGCTCGGCTCCTACTTCTAGCGATGCCGGCAGTACCGTTCCGGCTTCTAGCGCTGATAGCTCGGCTCCTACTTCCAGCGATGCTGGCAGCACCACTCCGGCTTCTAGCGCTGATAGCTCGGCACCTACTACTAGCGACGACAGCGCTTCGCCCGCTACTCCCGACGAGCCGTACTTAACGAGTACCGTCGCCCGCTTGTTAGATGAACAAGTGACTGCGGACAAAGCGTTAGATTCAGCTGAGGCGGCGGAATACGCGGCTTCCACGGCAACGCCGGGAAGTGCGGCAACCGCGACCCCTACCCCGGTTGCGGGTGATACCGATTCAATCGATACTTGGATGCCGAATAAGTTGTTACAGGCCGACATGTTAACGAATTTACAAGCACTCAACCTACCCGACCGTCAGTTTACTTCGGTCAGTGACATTACTAAGTCGGACTTACAACTATTAACCAGTTTCACCGGGTCCGATACCCATATTGATGGCAAAACGTCCTACTCATTGGAAGGATTGCAATACGCGACCAACCTGACGAGCTTGAAGTTAAACCAGGGGATGAATTCGCCAGCCGGTTACTACAACGGCGACGTTACTGACATCACGCCTTTAGCCGGCTTAACAAAATTAACGAACTTGGATATTGCCCATAACCGGATTCAAGACATTTCCGCGTTAGCGGGCTTAACGAATTTAACCGACATCGACGTTTCGTTCAACCAGATTAGCGACCTTTCCGTTTTGGGTAAGTTACCAAACCTGACGACCAAAGAATATACCGACCAATATATTTACAAGGCACCAATTTACGTCAACGAGGCTGACCCCCAAGCAACCTTAGCCAATAGTGGTTACCTGCTGCCAGACGGTAGTAAGTCAACCTTTACCACCAGTGCCATGGTTGCGCAACCGATTCAAATCACTCAGGATGGTCAATACTACTACAAGCTGTACTTTAACGGTTCGACCGGAGCGGTTCAGGGTGATTACGCCAACGTCAGTCCGAGTGCCGATGGCGGGATCACCTTTGGCAAGTTAGTCACCCAAATTCCCGGCTTCACCGGGGATGCCAACGGCCAGGCCACGATTGGCGGCATGACCCTAAACGTTGTGCCTCAGGAACACAACTTCTACCTGATTGCCAAGGGAACTGATAGTACGGGCACTGCTTTTTACATCCTGCAACCATACATTCTCAGTTCGGCCGCCGCGGACGTGACGGTTAACTACGTCGACGCCGATGGCAAGCCGCTACAACCGGCCAAAACCTTGACCGGCTTGGTTGGCGAGTCGTTTTATGCGTCAGCCGCCGAAATTCCGGGTTACAAGCTCTCGAAAACGGACGGTCCAACCAGCGGGACGTTTACCGATACCGCGCAAACCGTGACCCACACGTACGTTTCCACCGTACAGCCGGTCACCGTGGAATACTTGGATCAGGATGGTAACGCCTTACGCGAACCAATTACGTTAACCGGCGCTTACAACGATGAATACGTCACCGCCGAACTAGAATTCGCCGGTTACACCTTTGACCACGCTTCCGATAACACTACCGGGACGTTTAGTGACACCGCAAAAACCGTCACTTACTACTACAAAGCAATCACGACCGGGACAATTACTGTTCACCACGTGGATCAAAACGGTAACCAGGTTGCACCGGATGAAACGTTGACTGGGACAATTGGTGAGTCCTACACGACTAAACCGGCCAACATCGCCGGCCTCGAAGTCACGAAGGATCCGGCAAACGCCACTGGTAGTTTTGCCCTGGGTAACCAGGAAGTGACCTACGTTTACGGTCCGGAAAATTCACAGGCGCCTCAACCAGAACCAACGCCGACACCGGAGCCAACGCCTTCTCCTGAACCAACGCCGACGCCAAGTCCGGAACCTAGTCCAACACCAGCACCAAGCCCAGAACCCGAACCAAGTCCAGCACCAACGCCAAGCCCAGCACCGACGCCAGAGCCGAGCCCTAGTCCGGCACCTGGAAACGGTACAACCGGTAGCACTACTGGCAGTGGTACTGCAAGTACCGGCACTAGTCAGACTGGTAGTTCCGCGACGGCCACGACGAACGGTGACGCAACTACCGGTCTAGGTAGTACGACAACTAATAAGCCAGCTACCGCGGCGGCGCAAGCATTACCACAAACGAACGAAGCACCTGGCCGGATCAGTGCAATTCTCGGTCTGGTACTTGCAGTCATTTCATTTGGTTGGCTAGGGACTGCTAAGCGGCGTAAGCGCAATTAAAAGGCACTGACGCACTTAGCATCGGTATGCCGCATCCACCCCCAAGTCAACTGTACAGTTCGTCTCGCTTTTCGAGACGGCCACCCCTAAAATGCCCAATTTTCGACCGGCATACCGACAGTGCGCGTTACCGTTGTTTCATGACGGTAGCGCGCATTTTCGTGTCCACAAGCTATCCACATTAAAAAACGGGCTTGCTGCTCAACAGCCCGTTATTTCTAGGACGCACTAAATTAACCGCCACACCCACAAAGGGAGGTAACCGTGATGAACGTCACCGTTACTTCCTTTTTTAGTTCTAAATATAAAGCGTAAAAAGTCGACCCTTCCGCGAGTTCGTATTTCAGGGCCATTTATTAGGATTTTAAACCCTTTGCTAAAAATCACACCCAACCAATCACGTGCCCCCAAAATTCAATTATAACTATCGATTGATTTTTAAAATGATAATTCATTCACAACTCGTGGTTATAACAGAATATAATAACTCCGTTCAGGCTTGCTAAGACAATCATTAATTTTAAATCAACCTAAGGGCTTCTTTGCGCTAAATTTTAACGTTACCCCTGCCAAAATAAACTTTATCAACCTTTTTTATCCATTCCTCTATATTTGTTCATTATTTAATTTATCGTTTCAATAGACGCTCCCAAAAAACAATGTTAGACTTAAACTGTTTAAATGATTTTTATTTAATGTCCTAATATAATTTTGAAGGAGTGGGGTTCTTTGAAAAAGACAACTCGTATTAAACCAACCAATTTATATCAGACGCGCTGGCTAATGACCGGCGCAACCACCATGATCTTGGGAGTCATGGCCCTAACCAACCAGGTCGCACAAGCCGATAGTGGCGCGGCCGAATCACAAGCGCCGACAACGACCAGCAGTCAGACGGCGGCTGAAAGTCCCCTGCAGCAGTCGCAAGTGGCCTTAAAGTCAGCCGTTAGTTCCGAAAGTAAGCCAACCAACCCGGTCGACGCAACACCTGCCCCGACAAGCGCTGACACGCCCGAATCACGGACCGCCGCGAGTCAGGAAAATGTAAGCGGTCGCTCGGAAGCGGGTTCAACAACGGCCAACCCAGTCAGTGATCAGCCGGCAACCAAAACACTGGCTAGCGCTGCGGAAAAACCGGCGGATACTGCCAAAGACACTGCGGAACCAACCACCAGACCAGAAACGCAACCAGTCGTTGCCAAGGCTAGCGCCTACAAGGCCGCGGCCCGCGCAACCGAAGACATCAACGAGTGGATGCCAAACAAGGCGCTCCAACAGGAAGTCTTGGCAGACCTGCGATATCAAAATAAGGATCGTACTTGGAACTCCGCTGCGGATATTACCAAGGAAGACATGTTGCTGTTGAAAACCTTTTTCGGTGAGGATACGTACGTCGACGGTAAAACGTCCTACTCACTGGAAGGTCTGCAATACGCCAAGAACGTCACCCGCATGGGACTGAATAACGGCTTTAACGCACCGAGCGGCCGAATCTATGGTGACGTCACCGACTTAACACCACTAGCGGGTCTAACAAAACTAACCGAACTGGTCCCCTGTCAATAAAATAGACAATTTAAATAGAGACTTTTTTGTCCTATGCCACGACTAAATTTTGAATTTGAGTTTGATACTCATCTTCAAGTTG
>NZ_BJDZ01000018.1 GCF_005405405.1 Lactiplantibacillus plajomi | reverse complement strand
CAAGTCTCATTTAAAATCAAAATTACAAAAAAGAACCCAATTCGTAAATGAATTGGATTCTCAAATTAGTCCTCATCAACACCGGTTGACAAAGAGCCTTTTTAGTTAAGCCCACGTTAACAGCTGGGTTTGTAACGCCGCCAACGACGTCACGGTGGCGGTTGGCCGCGCGGGTCCCGTTAGCGGGGCCTGGTGTGGGTTGAACCACACACTGGGCAGTCCGGCCGCCTGGGCGCCCGCAATGTCAGAGACCAAACTATCGCCGACCATCACTGCATTGGTTTTCGTTAATGGGTACCGTTCGGTTATGGCGTTGAAGAAGTGCGGGTCGGGCTTGGCAAAGCCGACTGCTTCGGAAATAAAAACGTGGTCAAATAACGGCGCGATCCCGGCGCCCTTAATTCGGTTCAACTGGGCGTCCTGAACGCCGTTGGTACCAACGAGCAGGGTCAGGCCGCGGTCAACCAACCGTTCAAGTAGGGCCTTCGCCCCGGGAAAAATTTGAAAGCCGTTGGCAATTAAGTCGTTGTATTCCCGTTGAGCTTTGGGGCCGTTGACGGTCAGGCCTAAACGTTTGAAGACGACTTCAAAGCGGTGGTCGAGCAACGGGGTCCGTTGCGCGCCGTGTTCAATTTGTTGCCAGACGTGGCGGTTATGGTCGCGGTAGACTTGACGGGCCCGTTCAATATCGGGTACCTGGTACCGCTGAAAAATGGTTGTTAGACTTGCCTGTTCGTTGGCATGGAAGTCGAGCAACGTGTCGTCTAAGTCAAAAATTACGTATTGGAGCATGCCATCACCGCCTTTGTTAATGAGACTGTGGTAAAAGCCACGGCCTCCCTTGTATCTCCGTAGGATAAGAGTCGAAACGTGCGCCCAAAGCCAGCTGGCTCCGCTTAACGGCGTAAGTCCAACAATCCAAGCCCAGGATTATTTGCCTCACGCCGTTAACGCTTACCAACTAACCGACTTTTGGCCCAATCTTTTTGTTAATACGCTCATCATACAGCAAAAATTATAAATGTGGTATCCTTATATTATTAATGATTAAAGGAAGTTAAAAATTAATGACTATCGATAACGATCCAGCGTACCAGCAAATGATCAATGGTGAACTATACTTGGAGTCGCCAATCTTGCAACAACGGCGTCGCGAGGTTCGTGAGAAGATCATGCAGTATAATCAAATCGCGGATAATGATGAACGCAATACGAAGATGAAAAGTTTGTTACGTTCGGCGGGCGACCGCTTCTTCGTTGAACCGACCTTTGAATTCAGTTACGGCGTCAACATCACGATTGGGAACCACTTTTATGCCAATCACGGTGTCACGATTTGTGACGAGGGGTTGGTCAAAATTGGTAATGACTGTAAGTTCGGCCCCAAAGTCGGGCTCTACACCCCGCAACACCCGCTTGATCCAGCGGAACGGCGGACCGAAGCGGAACGGACGGCGCCAATTACGATTGGTAACGACGTTTGGGTCGGCGGTAGCGCGGTCATTTTACCCGGCGTGACGCTCGGCAATAACGTGGTTGTTGGTGCCGGTTCAGTAGTGACGCACTCGTTTCCAGACAACGTGGTGATTGTTGGTAACCCGGCCCGCGTTTTGAAGAAAAATCCGCCAAAAGACTAATTGACAACGGACCGCTTAGCGGTGAAAATAAGGTTAAGATCTAACTAGTTTTTTTCAAAATGGGAGTGGATCAAAATGTCAAACATGAGTCCTAAAGAATTCAAGCACATCTTAGTTGGGGTTGATGACTCGGATGATGCCCAGTTAGCGTTTCGTTACGCGATGAACCGGGCAAAGACGGACGGCGCTAAGTTGACGATCGTATCGATTTTGGAACACGATAATATGAACGTCTACGAAGCGATGAGCAAGGATTACGTCCACGGTCAACGCAAAGATTTGGAAGACCACGTGTTAAGTTACCGTAAGTTGGCGCTCGACTTCGGGATTACCGACGTCCACGTGGTGGTTGACGAGGGCGATCCTGGCGAAACGATTGTTAAGGACGTTATTCCTGCCGTAAAACCCGATTTATTAGTTATCGGATCAATTTCTAAGAAGGGCGTTCGCCGCTACTTCGGTTCACAGGCTGCTTACATGGCCAAGCACGCACCGATTTCAGTTTTAGTGATTCGATAAATTGGTTGATGAAATCCCCGGAAGCTTTTCCGGGGATTTTTCGTATTGCTGTCTGGGGATATGCTAGAATAGAGGAATGGCCGGAACGGGTTCCGGCGTAAAAACTTAACAGATAAAAATAACGGAGAAACGTTCACCATGAAATCAATTAATTTATACTTAGTCGTTGCGGGCGCCACTTATTTTAGCCAGCTCGACCGGTTCCAAGGGTGGAGCGGAACCCCGCTAACCGAAGCCGGTAAACGGGCCAGCGCAGCGGTCGGTGATGAGTTAGCCGCGGTGGATTTTGCCACCGCGTTTGCGGCCGATACGAGTCGTAGTGTGCAAACCGCTGAACAAATTTTAGCCGTGGGTGACCACCGGCCTAAGTTACAACTAGACGCGGCGTTACGGGCGCCATTTTTTGGTGGCTTTGAAGGTGCTGACCGCGCCGATACTTGGTCGAGCTTTGCGACCCGCTTGGGATATGCCAGCGTCGCCGATTTTGCTAGTGACCAAACGCCGAATGAATTACAGACGTTGCTGCACGACCACGACCAGACCAGCTTGGCCGAAGACGGGCCGGATCTTTGGACCCGCTACCTTCAGGGGTTGCAGCACGTCTTGCAAGCAACGCCAGCCGGACAAACCGCGCTGGTGATTGTGGATAGTGCAAATTTACGTGCAGTTATCCACCAAGCAACCGGTGAAAATCCAACCAAGGCCCAGTTACGGCCGAATAGCTGGGTACAAGTCGGCTACGATGGGGATAACTTGACGATTAAGCAGGAAAATTAGTTATCCACTGTGGACAAGTTTTAAATGAGGAGTGTTATCAACATGCAAATTAACGTAATTACGAGTGTGGTGGCCGGACAGGAAACCCTTAAAACGGCGGATGTTCAGGCTTTTATCGATGCTTTAGGAGAACAACTGGGCAACGATTACACGCTTAGTTTGGATACGGACTACGGGCAGAGCTTAACGGACGGGCAAGCAGACGTTTACCTGGTCTACTTTGGCTCACAAGCCAACTTATCCCCGGAGCAACGGTCACAAATGATCATCTTCTTTTCGGATGAAGATGTGCATAACTTAGCGACCCACCGCTTTGTGGATACGATTCAGCAGTTGAACCCGAAGAAGTAGAAAGGGAGCGAAGCGGGTGTTAGGGTTAGGTATCGTCACCATCGTCCTCGCGGTCCTAGAGCAGTTACTACTGGCCAGAAGTCGTTATTTCTGGTTGGGGGGCGTTATCCCGGTGAGTTGGACGGTCGTGTTAGCGGTAGTCGTCCTACAAAACGTGGCGCGGCTAACCGTTCCGGACTATTTCTTGTTGATCATTGCGGTGATTATTCCCTACGTTTGTTGGGGAAACGGTTACCAGCGCGGTGTTGACCATCGCACGCACCGATGATGACGCGGGTGGTAGCGGCGGCCTGTTCCGGAATTCAAGGTAAAAATATGGTGCGGTTAAGGTTAACGGTTGGAGAGGGGCGCTAAGCATGTGGAAAATGGAAAATTTAGTTAGTAGCTGGTTTTACGGTGCCATTGCGGTTTTTCTATGGCTGTTTTTTACTGCGGAACAGGCTGTAAATCACATTGTTATGCAATTTAACCCGTTTGTGATTTACTGCATCGTTTGTGCGCTGCTATTCTTCCCCATCGTCAAATTTCGGTGGGCGCGGGTGTTCAAAATTTGGCGTAAGACGCCTAAGGAAACGCCGAGTGAGCGGCCGGATGATGACCAGATCATTCAGGATTCTGGTCGGCCGTGGTCGGTGACGGTCAAGCGGACGAAGCCCAAGCCGAAACCAACGGCGTTAACACCGCAGGTTGAAGCGAAGAGCGACTTCATGGACGGCTTCATCAACTTCTTTAAGAACATCGTCGTTGCGATGTTTTTCGTTCCGCTCAGTCCACTGTTTTGTGGTTATTTCTGGCTAAAAGACTGGCGGGCGGGTGATCGCCATTAAACGTCAACGCCGGGTTGCCCTGTGGCTCGTTCCGTTAATGACGGTTCTCGTTATTTTGGCGCTAGTGCTGGTACACCGTAGTCAGGGGTGGCAGTTCGTGATCTTGCTGATTGGCTTGATCCTAGTTGACCAGTGTCGCCCGGGACGGGCCCTAAACCACTTAGTTGTCCACTTATCCACCCGTAAGAAATGAGTTATGAACTGTGGATAACTTGCTTAGTGGATTATCCACAAATGTTTTTGAAATCAAGTCCAAAAAACCGGCGCCGCATACTTGCGACGCCGGTTTTATTAGTGTTTATGGTTGGAAATTGTTAACGTACTGTTTACGGTTCTGCCACGGCCAAGCCTTAACGACCCCGATCATCTTGCTCTTCGGCACGAGGCCCCAGTAGCGACCGTCGTTAGAGACGCTGCGGTGATCCCCCATGACGAAGTAGTAACCCTTTGGCACTTTATTGGTCGTCACCGGTTTCTGCCAGCCCTGGTCGTGACTCAGGCTGGTTAACGTCCAACCGGTAAACTTACTGTGGCTGTTAGCCATGAAGGAACCGGTAGTTTGTTGATAATTATTTTTTAGGTAGCTTTGTTTGACCAGCTTGTTATTCACGTAAAGCTGCCCCTTGGCGGTATAGCGAACGGAATCCCCCGGCATGCCGATGACCCGCTTGACGTAAACGTCCTTTTGCGCCGCTTGGGGGTCAACGCCGTTTGCGTGGAAGACGACGACCGAACCGGCCTTGATCTTACTCGTCTTGAACGCGACGACCCGTTCGTTATTTTGCAAGTTCGGTTGCATTGAGCTCCCATCAACCCGCACCATGGTGAACCAAAATTGACGAATCAGGAGGGCCAAAATTAAACCGATGGCAATCGGAATGACCCAACTCAAAATACTTTTAGCTGTTTTCACGGTAATACTCCCTTAGTTTTGTCTTCTGATAATCTATATTATATACGATAGCAGGTCATTAGTGAGCCCGAAAGGATTAAGTTTGACGAATTTTTCAAAATGGGACCCGGTGCTTTTGAAAATGGGCGGGAATTTGGTTGCAAAGCCCGCACCGGTTTGGTTAACTAAGTGGTGTAATTAAGTCAGAAGGGGTGCGAGAAAGTGAAATCACAAAAAGAACGAATGCTGGCCGGCGAATTATACGTCGCCAATGATCCGGAACTGCGGCGCGAGAATCACCGTGCGAAACGGCTGACCCGCCTATATAATCAAACGACGGAAGCCTAGCCGCAGGAACGGCAACGCTTGTTAAGCGAAATGTTCAAGCAGATTGGGTCGGGCGGCTACTTGGAGCCGCCGTTTCACACCGATTACGGCACCAACACCACGATTGGAAAGAACTTTTACGCCAACTACGACGCCATTTTTGTCGATGTTGGTCCGATTACAATTGGTGACAACGTCATGTTTGGCCCGCGGGTCGGCCTGTATACGGCCGGGCATCCGCTCGACGCCGCGATTCGCAACGAGCAGTTGGAATACGGCAAGGCCATCACGATTGGTGATAACGTCTGGTTTGGCGGCAACGTTGTTGTTAACCCGGGCGTCACCATTGGCAGCAACGTCGTGATTGGGTCGGGCTCGATTGTGACCCACGACATTCCCGATAACGTGGTGGCGGTTGGCAACCCGTGCCGGGTCCTGCGCGAACTTAGCCAGCAGGATAAAGATTATTGGCAAGCGCAAAAAGCGGCCTACGAAGCGGACCGCTAGTGTGAATCACGCTGATCATTTTGATGATCAGCGTGTTTTTTAGTCGGTTGTGCGTGCTTTTCGTTCCGACCTAAAAAGAGGGAATTGAGGTAGTAAACGAACGCGATCATAAAAACAGCCAGTAATAAAATGGTGGCAACGGTTTGGGTGACCAAGCGCCCACCTCCTTAACTGATGTGATTGGATTTATTTTAGCGCGGAGGTTCGTTTTCTTCAACCCTAGCGTCAAGTGCCCGTAAAACGGTAAAATAAGGTATGATTAATTGTAAACGGATACATGGGGGGGGTGCCGAAATGGCGTACATTGAAGTAATCAAGTCGACCCGGACTTTCAAAAACGGGGATCAAACGACGGTTGCTAACGCGGATATTTCATTCGAAGTCGACCGGGGCAGCGTGGTCACGATTTTGGGGCCGAGTGGGGCCGGCAAGTCGACCTTACTAAATATTTTAGGCGGGATGGACAGCCCAACTAGTGGCCAAATATTGATCGACGGGCAAGACATTGCCCAGTTATCGGCTCGTCAACTGACAACGTACCGGCGCCAGGATGTCGGTTTCGTCTTTCAGTTTTATAACTTAGTGCCGAACCTGACTGCCCGTGAAAACGTCGAGTTGGCGTCACAAATTACGAAGGACGCACTCGACGTCGACGAGACCTTGGCACTAGTGGGGCTGACCAAGCGAGCCGGTAACTTTCCCGCTCAATTATCGGGTGGGGAACAACAACGGGTCGCAATTGCCCGGGCGGTCGCGAAAAAGCCGAAGTTGTTACTGTGCGATGAACCGACCGGGGCGTTGGATTATCAAACCGGGAAGCAGGTGTTACAGGTGATTCAGGATGCCGCCCGGCAAACCCAGACAACGGTTATCATCGTGACCCATAACAGTGCGATTGCGCAGATGGGTGACCAGGTGATCCGGATCAACGACGCCCGCGTCCAGTCGGTCAGCCATAACGCGCACCCGACGCCACTAGCCGACATTGAATGGTAGGGGGTTGCGATGACAAAAGCTTATTTAAAAACGATTTTTCGTGAAATTTGGTCGTCGAAGGCCCGGTTTACGTCGATCCTACTGATTATCTTTTTAGGGGTCGCCTTTTATACCGGTATTCGGGCGACCGGCCCCGATATGTCACAAGCCGCAGCTGATTATTATCAAAAGCAGCGTTTAGCAACGAACAGCGTCCAGTCGACGCTCGGACTGACGAAGGCCGATACCGCCGTTTTAGATCGCCACCGCGACCAAATTAGCTATCAGGCCGTAAAGTACTTGGACGTCAACCAGGTCAATAACAACCGGGTCGTACGCGTAACCGAGTTGCCGAAGTCGCAACGGCTGAACCGGTTACGGTTGGTCAGCGGCCGCTTACCGCAAAAAGCCAACGAAGTGGTTTTAGATCAGTACGCCCGTAAGTTGGACCCGAAGTTGAAGCTGGGGGCGACGTACCGAATCGTCAGCTCGAAGAAGCTCAACGCGCAGTTCAAGCGCCGCCAGTTTAAGGTGGTTGGCTTTGTCAATTCACCGGTCTACGTTGAAAGTTCGAGTCGTGGTGTGACCAACATTGGTAAGGGGACCCTCGATTATTTAGTCTACGTCCGGCCGCAGACGTTGAAGGCGCCGGCTTACTCGCAAATTGACGTGCGTTTTAAGAATCTGACGAACGTTCAACCGTATTCTAAAAAGTACCGCCGGTTAAACCGCCAAAATACGGCGGCCCTAAAGCGGTGGTTGAAGCCGCAAGCCAAAAAACGGCAACGAAGTTTACGGGCGCAGGCGACCAAGAAAGTCGCGCCGCTTAAACAAGCGGTCGCGGCAGCGCAACAACAGTTACCGGCGAATGCGCTGCAGTTAACGACCTTGCAAAAGCAGCTTAAAACTGCTCAAGCTCAAGTGGCAGCAATCAAAGCGCCGACCTACTTATACAGCGACCGAAGCGATAATCCGGGGTACAGCGAATACCACGAAAACACCCAACGAATCGAGGCCTTAGCGACCGTCTTTCCGCTATTCTTTATCGCAATCGCAGCCCTGATCTGTTTGACAACGATGACGCGGATGGTTGAAGAACTGCGGTTACAGATGGGGACCTTAAAAGCGCTTGGGTACGGTAACGCCGCCATCGGTAGTGAATTTCTGATTTATGGTGGCCTAGCCGCGCTACTGGGGACGGTTTTAGGGGTGGCTTTCGGGGTCAACTTCTTCCCGCGCTTCATTGCCCAAGCATACGGCAGTATGTATAACTTGCCGGCCATTAACGTTCAGTACTTGTGGTCGGATATCTTGATTGCATTAGCGATTGCGCTACTGTGCACGTTGGGCACCGCCCTAGTGGTGTTACGGGTCGACCTGCGCAGCAACCCGACCGCGCTGTTACGGCCGAAAGCACCTAAGGCGGGGCAGACGCTCTGGTTAGAACGTTGGCACGGCTTATGGCGCCGGCTGAGCTTTAACCATAAGATCACGCTTCGCAACTTGTTCCGTTATAAGCAGCGGTTATTGATGACGGTGCTGGGGATTGCGGGCTGTATGGCGATGATGATCACCGGTTTCGGACTGAAAGATTCGATCGGTGATATCAGTACCAAGCAGTTCGACCAACTGTGGCACTACGACGCCATTGTGACCCGGAACGGTAATCAGACGGCGGCACAACGGCGTGCGCTTAAGGCCACTAAGTTGTATCGAGCCGACCTAACGCTGCTCTCAAAACAGGCGACCATCAAGAAGTCCGGTGTCGCGGAACAAACCGTGACCCTGGACGTCCCGAATCAGCCCAAGGCGTTGCCGCACTTCGTTACGCTCCGTGAGCGGGAAAGTCACTGCGCGATTCCCTTGCCCAAGCACGGCGCGGTCATTGATGAAAAATTGGCGAAATTATATGACGTTCGGGTGGGCGACCGGCTGAACGTTAAGCTGGCTGGGCAACCAGTCCGCCACGTTCGCGTTGGCGCGATTGTGGAAAACTACGTGAACCACTTCTTGTACCTGAGCCCGACGGCTTACCAGCAGGCTTTTAAGCGCCAACCAGTCTATAACGCCAACCTGGTTCAGCTTAAATCTACGAACGAAACCCGTGGCAATCACTTTGCCGACCACTTGTTGAAAACTAAGGGAATTTTGAACGTCACCTTGATGGCAACTGAGAAAAACACCAACTTTAAGATGCTCGACACGATGAACTTAGTTGTCTTGATTTTCGTCATTTCGGCCGGAGCGTTAGCGTTGCTGGTGCTCTACAACTTAACGAACATCAACGTGTCCGAACGGATTCGCGAATTATCAACAATCAAGGTGCTCGGCTTTTACGATGGCGAAGTCACGATGTACATTTTCCGGGAAAACTTGATTTTGACCGTACTCGGAATTGGGCTGGGGTGCTTCCTCGGCAACTGGTTGCACGCCTACATCTTACAAACGGCCGAGACCAACGCGTTGATGTTCTCACCGGAGATCCACCCGCTAAGTTACGTCTACTCAGCGTTGTTAACGCTAGCGTTTAGTTTACTAGTGATGGCCGTCATGCACCGCAAGTTAAAGCGGGTCGACATGTTAGCTGCGTTGAAATCAGTGGACTAAAGTTGAACCTATCGGGTAAAAGTGCTCTAATTTAACTGATAAGATTAAAATTAATTGGGGATGACAAGATGGATGAAACGGTACAAGCGTTAGCCGATATCGTTAAAATGAACACGGTCAACGACCACGAAGGCCTCGTGGCGGACTATTTAGAACGGTTGTTTGCGGCGCACGGAATCGAGTCCAAGAAAATCACCTACGCGCCCGGCCGGGTCAGCTTGGTCGCCGAAATCGGGGACGGTCACGGACCGCTGATTGGCTTTGACGGCCACGCCGATACGGTGGCGCTGGGCGATGAAGCCAAGTGGCAAACGCCGGCGTTGGGTGCGACCGTGCAAGCTGGTCGGTTATACGGCCGCGGTGCGACCGACATGAAATCCGGGTTACTAGCCGGCGCCTTTGCGTTGATTCATTTACACGACCAGCGGGTGCCACTACACGGTACGTTGCGCTTTATGGCGACGGTGGGTGAAGAAAATGGCCATTTGGGCGCCGAACAACTCGTTGACCTGGGATACGCCGACGACATGCAGGCGGTGATCGTGGGCGAACCGAGTGGCGCTGATAAACGGCTATTAGCGCAACCGACGATTCAGGCGATGCTGAACGCGGATGCCGCCACCGCTAAAAAGATGGCCGCGGCGAACCCGACGAACGAACAACACTTTATCGAGTTGGCACATAAGGGCTCGCTAACCTTCACGGTGCGTGCTCAGGGGGTCGCCGCCCACAGCTCGATGCCGCAGTTGGGACAAAATGCGATTGACATGCTGATGACTTACTATCAGCAGCAAAACGCCTACTTTAACCGGTTCAAGACGACCGTTAACCCGGTGCTAGGTCCCACGATTCCGGTCGTCACGCTGATCAATGGTGGCGAACAAATTAACACCGTTCCCGGCAGCGCCGAGATGGGGGTCAAGATCCGGACGATTCCGGAACTGCGCAATGATAAGATCATTGCTGACTTACAGGCCATCATTGACCAATGCAACGCGGCGGGCGCCCACCTTTCGATGGACATCTCCAGCAGCTTCTATCCGGTTCACACGCCGGAAGACGCGCCGCTGGTTCAGCTGGCCAAGGAAGTCGGTGAACGGGTTCTCGAACAACGCTTACCGTACTTTGGTGCACCGGGCGGAACCGATGCGTCGTCCTACATTGTTAAAAACGAGGATATGCAGATCATCGTCTTTGGGCCGGGGAACATTACCGCCCACCAGGTGAACGAGTACGTTGATCTTGATATGTATCAGCGATTCATTACGTTATACGAGCAACTTATGACTAAGCTACTTGCTTAGCCGTCAAATACACGAAGCGTGCGCCCAAAGTCAACCGACTTTGGGCGCACGCTTTATATTATTCAACGGGCACGTGAAAGACGCCGGGACCCTTGTCACGGCGCCTTTCGTCTCCAAACAAGCTATCGTTGCAATGTGGCTCCCCTTAAAACTTACTCGTGGTGGCCGAAGCGCTTAAGGTAACTCGCAAAGTCCTCCGGCGCGGTCATAATTCCAGCTTCTTTTTCTTCGTACCAGTTGATCTTATCGTTCAAAATCTGCAGGTGGTGTTGGACCTCGTTGAACTGAACGAGAAAGTCACTTTTAACCCGTTGGAGGAGCGCCAGTCGTTGGGGAATCGTGGCGTCACCGGCTGCGCGCCAGGTGACGTACTGCTTGAGGTCACTGATACTCATACCGGTGCCCTTTAGATGTAATAAAAATTTGACCCAGTTAACGTCGTCTTCTTGGTAGTAACGGCGACCGTTGGCGTGGCGGTGCGGCTCGATCAGTCCCTGATCTTCGTAGTAGCGCAACGTCGGCGCAGTTAAGCCGACCGCCTTGGCAAAGGCGCCGATGGAATAGTTAGTCTTGGTGTTCGTTGGCAAGTGATGACCACCTTTCTTAAAGTTACTTTAGGTTGATGATAGCACGGAAAATTATTTTCGCAAGTTTAAACTTTGTCCTTGACTTAAAGTGCACTTGAAGTTATATGCTATGACCATTGATTGAAACCAAGACAAGTTAAAGGAGTTTTTAGCAATGGCAAACGACGCACAAGCAGGGCTTTTCGGACTAGGACAAAAAAATGAAGCATACCAACAATACTTTATCGGTCAAAGTTATTTAAACGCTTTGGCTGGCGGTGACGGCGTGGACGTCAACGTTTCGAACGTGACCTTTGAACCGGGGTGCCGTAATAACTGGCATATCCATCACGACGGTTACCAAATTTTGCTGGTGACGAGTGGGGCGGGCTGGTACCAAGAAGCTGGCAAACCGGCTCAGCTACTGCACGCTGGTGACGCGGTGACGATTCACGAAGGGGTCAAACATTGGCACGGTGCCACTAAGGATAGTTGGTTCACTCACGTTGCCATTACCAAGGGAACTAGTGAATGGTTGGAACCGGTGGATGATGAAGCGTACGCCAAGTTAGACTAGGAGGTAAAAAATATGGCAAAAAAGCAAACGGCCGGTCGCGATAACCTAGGCGACTTAGCACCCAAATTCGCAGAATTAAATGATGACGTCTTATTCGGTGAAGTCTGGTCACGTGAAGACCAGTTGAACCCCCGTGACCGCAGTATGATCACGATTGCAAGCCTGATGACCAGTGGGAGCTTTCCCCAGTTAAAGGCGCATTTCAAAATGGGGAAGGACCACGGGATTACCAAGGCCGAAGCGGTCGAAATCGTGACCCACCTGGCCTTTTACGCCGGCTGGCCCAAAGCGTGGTCGGCAATGGCACTCATTAGAGAAGTTTATGGTGACTAGTTTCGTCTATTATCGGTCCTACGATTAGTCGAGCCTGAATTGTGGCAACTTTTCGCCTTGCCGGTTGGTCCTAAAGCGGCTGGAACGTGGTGGACACGACTTTAAGCCAAGCAACCCACTTGTCTTAAAGCTCGGTCTTTGGGTAAGTCGGGAAACAACCCCGACTAACGCAAACCACACCACTGAGCCACTTTAGGACCGCCCTCACGGCTTAAATGAACCTCAATTAAAAAGCGTCCCCCAATGATTATTTCAATCATTGGGGGACGCTTTTTAGTAATCAACAATGTGAGTTGGACTACTGTTTGTTGGCAAATCATCATTCAAATAGTAAAGCAGAAAATACTGCGTGTACGGGCATCGCCGTTTTGTGTTAAAAAGGTTACTTCAGACTCAACCCACGTTTCAGGTTCTTCCAGAAACCCAGTTCGTCGGTTTGCAGCATCAGACCACCATAGATACGGCCGAGGTAGAGCATGATGGCGACGATTGTGACCAGTAGAATCAGCAGCGAAATGCCGGCTTCCACGCCGGTAGCGGTGCTATTGATCAACCGTAGTGGCATCAGGTAGGATGAGAAAAACGGAACGTAGGACAGCACTTTGACCAGCACGTTGGTCGGGTTGCTCTGAAAGGCTAGGGCGACCGCGAAGGTAATCAAGTTCAGGTAAATCGCTGGTTGCGAGGCCTTGCCGGCGTCTTCCACCCGGGTGACTAGGGCACCGCAAAACGCGGAAATGACCGTGTAGAGCAACACGGCTAACAACGCGAATAACATGTTAACCGACAGCAAGTTGTGCAGAATCTGGCTGATCACCGTCTGGTTTTGTTGCCAGAAGTCGGCCGTTAAGCGGCTACGTTGAGCGAAAGCAACCACCGCAATGCCACCAACCAGGTATACCAGCAGTTGCGTGAGAATCACGAGTAAAACGCCGTAGATTTTGCCGTTAAAGTATTTCCGTGGCGTCGTACTGGAGAAGATCACTTCCATAATCTTGGTGCCCTTTTCGGCGGCAATTTCCTGGGCGGTAATCGCCGAGTAGGTCGTTAAAATCAGGTAAACGAAGAAAACCACGATGTAAAAGGAAATTTGTTTGGCCAGCTTGTCACTAGCGGTTTTGTGTTGCAAGCGCTGCTTAAATTGCGGTTGGACGGCCAACGCCTGGGTCTGTTGCGGGCTTAACTTGGCCTGCTGGACGTTGAGTGCTGACTGGGTCGCCGTTAAGAAGCGCTGGATCTTGGCTTGGTCGCCGCTGTTCAGTTCGGTGGGACCGGTAAAGGTGGCCGTTAAACGGTTCTTTTTAACCCCTAAGGTCAGGTAGCCATTGATGTCACCGCGGTCGGTTGCCTTTTGGGCCTGTGCTTTGGCGGCGTACCGCTTGGTCGTGGTGAGGTCGCTTTGCTTGAGGAAGGTGTTACGGAGTTGCGGGTCGCTACTAACGACCGCCGTCTTATCTTTACTCGAGCTGGGGGTAGCCACGTAGGAAATCCCGAATGACAGGCCGACGAACAGGAACGGCATCAGCACCAAGGTCAGAAAGCTCCACGACTTGACTTGGCGGAGGTAGGTTTCAAGGGTCACAATCCAGGTTTTATTCATGGTCGGTTCCTCCCGCTTCAGTCCGGAAAATGGCGTCCAGGGTCGGTGGTTGTTGGCTGAATTCGGTAATGTAGTGACCACCGGAAACCGCGTCAAAAATGGTCTTGCCGGCAGCTTCGTCGTTTAGTTGGAGCCGGTAGCGATGGGTGCCAAGGTGGTAAACGTGCTTAACGCCGTCGAGGGCCGCTAGTCGTTCCTTGGACCAGTCGGTAGTTAGGTAAAGCTGGGTGCGACCGAACTGCTCGCGGACACTGTCAATCGTCCCCTTCAACACGACCCGACCGTTTTTTAACATGACCAACGAATCGCAGAGTTCTTCGACGTTGGTCATATCGTGGCTGGAAAAGATGATGGTGGCGCCGCGTTGCTTTGCCGCTAAGATGGCTTGCTTCAACAGGTCGGCGTTGACTGGATCTAAGCCACTGAACGGTTCGTCCAAAATAATTAATTGGGGGTCGTGGATCAGTGTGCAAATGAGCTGAACCTTTTGTTGGTTCCCCTTGGATAACTTTTTGATTTGGTCGGTCGGTTGCCCCTTAACCGCAAAGCGGTCCATCCAGCCCGCAATTTTCGGCTTGGTGACCTTGGCGGGTTGGTTCTTTAAGCGAGCGAGGTAAACGATTTGTTGGGTGATCGTTAACTTGGGCATTAAGCTGCGTTCTTCGGGTAAGTAGCCGATCTGATCGTAGTCGGCCTCGGTGAACGGCTGCCCGTTCCAGGTAATCTGACCGTCGAACGAAAGAAAGTTCAGAATGCTGTGAAAGGTGGTCGATTTACCGGCCCCGTTTTGACCAATCAGCCCTAAGATCTCGCCGTCGTGCACGTCAAACGACACGTCGTCCAACGCTTTGACTTGACCAAAGGTTTTACTGATATGTACAACTGATAACATAGTGGCGCCTCCCATACTTAGAATACGTTTATCATCCCATAACTCAGGGGCGACCGCAAGCGTGACAGTGAGCGTCCTCCAAGGTCAGTAACGCCCGTTTCATGGCCACGCCGCCACGGTAGTTGCCCAATTGACCGTCCTTGCGGATGATTCGGTGACAGGGCACGGCCATTAGGAGGGGATTATGCGCGACCGCACTAGCGACTGCCCGGACGGCCCGGGGACGCGCGATACTAGTTGCGAGCTCGGAATAGCTACGGGTCTGACCGTAAGGAATTTGCCGTAGCGCTTGCCAGACTCGTTGTTGAAACGGGGTCCCAGGGGTGAGGTCGAGTACAACGGCGGGGTCAAACGGCTGGCCGGAAAGGTAGGCCCGTAACGCCCGAATGGCGGTCTGGTTGCTGGTCTGGTCGATACTTGCCGTGGCGGTTGGGTAAAACTGCTGCCACTCGTTTTCGGCCCCGTCCACACGCCCGATAAAGGCGAGGCCGACCGGACTGCTAGCCAGCCAGTAGTGGTGGTGTTGAATCGTCGTTTTAGTTAACGTTAGCTTCATTAGATTAGTCCCCCCTGATTAAAAAGACGTGGATCAACGGGCTGCGCCGGATCCACGTTTAGCTTTGGTTGCTTGCTGTTAATACCAGCCGTTAGCTTCCCAGAAAGTCTTGGCGTTGGCCCACGATCCATAACGGTTCATAACGTAGGTGTTCGCCACGGCTTCTTGATTAGCGGGTGAGTAGTCGCCGTTCAGCAGCGACTTCGTTAACTGGTACTTGCCATAGTAGTTACCGTTAACCGCTGTGTAGGAGCCACCGGATTCGCGTTCGGAAATCCAATCACGCGCGCTGGTTTCGGAAGTCGTACTGGTGCTACTGCTTGTCGAAGCAGTTGACGAACTCGTGGTGCTGGTGGTTGACTGTGCGGTGCTAGCACTAGTGCTTGAACTTACGCTGGTACTGGCGTTACTCGTTGCAGCTTGACTTGCAGTCGTACTGCTAGTCGTTTTCTTAGCGGCTGTGCTGACTGGTTTAGTAGCAACGGTCGTGGTTGTGGCCGAACTGTTCGCAGCACTAGTGGTTGTCGTGGTTGCAGTTTTCGTAGTGGTGCGAATCGCTGCTTGACTAGTGGCGCTCGTGGCTTGGCTAGTCTGTTGGGAACTTGCACTGGTGGCGCGCCGTAAGACTTGGCTAGTGGCTGATTTCGCAACCGTTGATGCTGCGGAGGAGCTTTGCGCGGCTGCCGGTAAGGATTTAGCGACGCGGACCCGGCTAGCTTGCTGCGAAGCCGGGGCGGTCGCTGTCGAAACTGCCGTTGAGTCGGTTGAACGACTTTCGGCCCGGGAACTGCTGGTCGTGACTGCTTGACTAATTTGAGCTTGACTAGTCTGACTGACCGGGGATTGGTTAGTCGCTGACGTTGTTTTAGCAGTGTTAACGGCCCCCATTGGAACGTCAGTGTGGTTACGGGTTACCTTAACGGTTGTGGTGCGGGTGTTGACCTTCAGCTTGTCACCAACGTAAATTAAGTTGACGTTTTTTAAGTGGTTCAGTTTTTGAATTTGCTTGATACTCGACTTATGGGTCACGGCAAGTTCGCTGACCGTGTCACCGGCTTTGACTGTTACCGTGTCCGCCTTGGCAGCGGTTGTGCCGAGGCCAATCGCGCCGGTTGCGGCTAGTGACGATAATAGGACGTTTCTAACTTTCATTCGCATGTTCACTCCCATAAAATTGTTAATAATTCACCCCCTGATTCTACCATGTTGAAGGCGGATAGTTAAGCGGTATCATTATTTTTTGGTGCCAACCCGATTTTTTTGGAAAAAGACGCGTGGAATTAATCAAGTCCTGCGTAATTAATGACTAGGGGTCACTAATTAGAAAGAACGGTTAAAAGCCATAAGTTCAGTTAAAAATCTCAACGCAATGGTTAAGATCACCCCATGAAAAGAAAAAGCGCTACTAAAATTTGCTATAATCAGAGGCGTCAGGCACATGAATCAATGAGGGAGCGAGAATAAATGTATTATTTTGTGAATACGAGTATTAATCCCAAAAAATCGGGAATTGAGCACGCTGAAATGAAGCGGCTCGCACTGTTTAATCAGCACCAAGTGCCGGCTAAGATGGCAACCCGCTTTTTTTCGCTATCGTTACATCAAACGTTAGCCGACGCCGGGATTGCCGAAAGTAATCAAGTTAACCTGTTTGACTTTATTCAGCAGTCCGAAACCTTTAAGCCGGTCCAATTCACCATTGATGACCTGCATTTAGGGGCGAACTTGCGCGTCGAAAGTGAGGGCGCTAACTACGTGGTTTACCAGCACGACCAGTTGGTGATGCGCGTCAACACGTTCAAGCGGCCCGCACACCAAGTGAATAATGTTCAGTATTATGATCAAAACGGTAAGTTGGTGAAGACCGACTGGTACGACACCCGCGGCTTCAAAGGGCTGGAACAGTTCTATACCTTTGACGGCAAGGTGACTAGCGAGCAGGTCTTTGATCCAAGCGGCAACGTGGTCTACCAAACTTTCCACATGCCGGATCGCCAAGGAAAGGTGCAGAACTCACTGTACCGGTTTATTCAGTATCAGGGGCAGGACTGGTCGTTTAGCGGTGAAACGGCGATGACCAGCTTCTTCCTTGATGAACTGAACCGGCGAACGCCCGGTGCGGTCTTCGTGATTGACCGGACCTACGAGTTGGCCTACGCGGCGTTACACATGCGGACCAAGGCGTTTAAGGTCATGCACCTGCATAGTAACCACGTTAACGACCCGGCCAAGCCGAAGACGGCCGAGCTTAACTTTAACTACGCCTACGCGTTGAATAACTTGCAGCAATGGAACGGCGTGATCGCGTCGACGGCCCAACAAACGGCTGACTTTGTGGAACGTTACGGTCAGACGCCGGCAACTTATACCATTCCAGTGGGCATCGTTCCCGACGATGTCATCAACGCCAAGCACCCGGCGTGGCGGACGCGGACGCCCGGCAACATCATTTTTGTGGCCCGCCTAGCCGAAGAAAAGCAACAGGATCAAGTCATTCGCGCGTTCAAACACGTAAAGGCCAGCGTCCCCCATGCTACCCTGAATTTCTGGGGTTACGCTAACGGGGATACCGGTAAGAAGCTCCGGCAGTTAGTTAAGGACTTGCAGCTCACGGATGCCGTCACCTTTAACGACTATACCACCGACCTGACCAGCGTTTACAACCACGCCCAACTAGCGATGTTAACGTCGCGGGCGGAGGGCTTTGCGTTGGCACTACTGGAAGGGCAGGCTCACGGGGTACCGCAGATTGCCTACGACGTGAAGTACGGCCCACGGGACATTATTCGTGACGGACAGGACGGCCTGTTAGTCCCGGTTAATGACGAGCAGGCTTTGGCCGACGCCATGATCAAGCTCTTGCAAGATCCTAAGCAACTGCAGGCGTTTAGTGAACAGGCCTACGTCGATGCTAAGCGTTATAGTACCGACGCGGTGTGGACGCGTTGGCAACCACTGATGAGCGCCGCACAAAAGTTTTACCAAACGGAAAGTGAGGAAGCCTAATGTATTATTTCGTTAATCAATATATCATGGCCCTAAATTCCGGGGTGGAACACGCGGAATTTAAGCGACTACAACTCTTTAAAGAACACGGGGTCCCGGCAAAGTTGGTCACCCGTCAGTTCGACGGCTTGCTTCATCAAAATATGCGCCGCTTTGAGTTGGCCGATGACCAATTAGTCAACCTGTTCGACTTCTTCCGCGGGACGACCGCGTTGACGCCGAAAGTGGTTAAAATGACCGATTTGAATTGGCCGGACGCCTACGACGTTAAGCCGAACCCCAACGTTAGCCAAGTGTTGGCGGGGGACCGCCTAGTAGCCAAGGTACACTTTGTTCCCGGCACGGTCGGTCACGTCTACTACGTGGAAATCTTCGACCGCTTTAACAACCTGGTTCAACGTACCGATTACGATGCCCGCGGGTTCAAAGCCCGCGACCGCTTCGTCGCGCCGAACGGTGAACCGGTCACCGATATTTTTTACCGGCCGGATGGGCAGCGGGTCATCGAAGCCTACTTCGTCCACAACGCCAACGGTGGTAACTACGTGTCGCTATGTAAGTTGATTGATTATCAGGGGCAGGATTACTACTTTAATGGTGAAAATGAGTTTTACCGGTTCTTCTTAGACGAACTAAACCGTGCCACTGATGAAGACAACGTCTTTATCGGTGACCGGCCGTTAGCATCGCAATGGCCGATTATTAATATGCAGACGAAGGCCCGCAAGTACTTATGGTTACCGACGCCCCACGCGGTCGATCCCAACGACCAGGTCTATTCGAACCTGAACAACGCCTACACGTACGGGTTACACGAGTACTTAACCTCCCTTGACGGGGTCATTACCAGTACTGAGCAACAAAAGCAGGACTTAACGGCCTGGATGGGTGGTCAGCCGAAACGGCCGATTATGACGATTTCGGCCGCGGTTGTCTCTAAGGCCCAAGCCGACCGCCAGCCGATTGCCATGACGGACCGCCACGCGCACGAAATCATTTACGCCGGTCGGTTGGATAATGAACGCCACGTCGACCAGTTGATCACGGCGTTTACCCAAGTCCGGCGGAAGGTTAAGGATGCGACCCTGAAGATCTATGGTTACGGGGCGACCAAGGCCAAGCTGCAAGAACAGGTCAAGACCGCTAACCTCACCGACGTGGTGACCTTTGCCGGTTATCAACCGGATTTAAGTGCGGCTTATGACCAGGCCGGTGCCTACGTCTACACTGGTGATAGCGACGCCCAGCCGCTCTCATTGGTCGAGGCGCTCAGTCACGGGGTACCAGTCATTGCTTATGACATCAATTACGGTCCGCGCGACGTTGTTAAGGATGGCCGTAACGGTTACTTGGTTAAATCCGGCGCGGTTAATCAACTGGTGACAGCAATGACCAAGGTCATTGAAAACCCGAAGCGCCAGCAAAAGTTGAGCAATACGGCTTACCGGACGAGTCAACAGTACAGTTCGGATCAGGTCTGGCAACAATGGGCGCAGGTTGTGAAATAGGAGATTGTTTAGCTAAAAAATACCTAGTCAGGTTTGCTGACTAGGCATTTTTTGACTTTTGGACTAATCCACCACCGTCCACCGGCGTAAATAGGGGGTGACCAGTTGTTGAACCGGGGCTAATAACGGGTTCGCTTCACTTGGCGTTAGCAGGAAAAATTGCCGGCGGTACTGGTCTCCCAACGTTTCGAACGGTACGGTCGGCTTGAGGACATCCTTTGAAAGTACCGATTGGCCAATGCCGCGGGCGAGCAGGTCGGCGATCACCTGGTTACTATGGATCGTCATGGTTTGTTGCGGTTGAATATTTTGCGCCTTTAAGAAGGCGTCGGTGTAGTGGCGCACGCCGGACTCGGCTTCGCGCAGTAGCCAAAGCGGACTATTGAAATCCCCGGCGTGTACGAGTTGGTCGTGGCCGAACCCCCAGCGGTCTAGTTGGTCGGTCACGAGCGGCTTTTCCACTAACCCGAAGTCGAGCTTATGTTGCGACATTGCGGTGAGAATCTCAGCCGAATTGGCCAGCTTAATGCGAAAGTCGAAGTGGTTACCGAGGGGCGCTAACGCGGTTAACAGCCCCGGTAATACCAGGCTAGCGGTGGTGTGTGACGCCGCAATCCGGCAAGGTAATTTCACTAGGTGGTGGGTCGCCTGAATCTCGGTTTTAGTCGTCGCCCAGCTTTCCAGGAGGATCTGCGCGTGTTGGTAGAGTAACTTACCGCTAGCGGTCGGACTAATTTCTTGGCGTCCGTTACGGGTGAAGAGGGTGGTGTGCAGTTCACTTTCGAGTTGCTTGATCTGGGTCGAGACGGTGGGTTGTGAAATAAATAGTTGGGTTGCGGCGTGCGAAAAGTTGCGGGTTTCGTAGACGACGCAAAACGTTTGGAGTTGTTTGAACATTGGCGGGCCTCACTATTAGGATTATTAATAATAACTATCATAATAATTTATTTCTCAAATGTAAACTAATTCCGTATACTTAGGGCTATTGAAGAGACGGGAGAGGATCATGTGAAAATTAAAGGAATTATGCCGGGATTGGTGATGAGCGTCATTATTGCGGTGATCAGCCAGGTACTCGCCAAGTTTGTGCCGGCGCTCGGGGCGGCCACAATTGCCATTTTGTTAGGTATTTTAGGGGGAAACACGGTCTTTAAGCAACCCCAGTTAGGCCGCGGAACCAAGTTTGCGGAAAGTAAATTATTGGAATATTCAGTGATGCTGCTGGGTGCCACGATGACGGTTCAGACCATTGGCCAAATCGGTGGTTGGGGCATCGGCTTTATCTTAATTCAGATGACGGTCACGATTACGGGCGCACTGTGGTTGGGTAACCGCTTGGGCTTCAGTCAGAACATGCGGATGCTGATGGCCGGCGGGAACGCCGTTTGTGGGTCGTCCGCGATTGCATCGATTGCCCCGGTAATTGATGCTGATGAAGATGATAAGGGAACGGTGATCACACTAGTCAACTTGATGGGGACCGTCTTGATGCTCACCTTGCCACTACTCGGTGGCGCCATTTTTGGTGGCAGCGTCATTTTGAAGGGGGCCCTGATCGGTGGGACCTTACAATCGGTTGGACAGGTGGTGGCCGCGGCCAGCATGGTCAACCAGACGACCGTTCAGTTCGCAACGATTTTTAAAATCATGCGGATCATGATGCTGGTGATCGTGGTGCTGATTTTTGGTCGGATGCATAACCGGACCGTTGAAACTGAATTGGCGGAAGACGCCCAGGTCAGTGGTAACGGGAACGGCCACTGGCTACCGTGGTACGTTGCCGGTTTCTTGATTTTATGCGCCCTAAATAGTTTGGTGACGTTACCCGCCATCGTGGGCGCCACGGCGCATACCATCAGTAGCTGGTTTGAAATCATCGCGTTAGCCGCAATCGGGTTACGCTTGAACTTGGTGAACTTCTTGAAAGCGGGTAAACGACTCGCACTATACGGGCTGGGCGTTGGCAGCATTCAAGTAGTTTGTGCCTTGATTTTAATCACGTTATTATTAAGATAATAAAAAATCTGGATGCTCAGCATCCAGATTTTTTTTGCTATTTAAGGGTGACGGTTTGCCAAGTCGTTGGTATCGTAAAGATAAATTGACGGTTAACGACTTCGGTAGCACCGGTTCCCAGTGCGAAGAGTCTTTTCATCAAGGCACTATCATACTGCCAACGGGTGGTTGCCAGCTGCACCTGAGCGTTGCGGCCGCGGGTGAGCTTAGTCGTGGTGACCGTATCGCTCGGCGTCCGGCTAGACTTGGTCGTGCCGTTGACGCGGTACGTGACGACGCGTTCCGACCCGTGCCCCAACGGCTTAATCAGCAGCGCCGCCTGCTTAGAACGGACCGGCGTCAGGTCTTGAATGCGGGTCGTCGTGACTTGGTGCATCCCCCAATGGTAATTATCATTACCGACGAGCCCAATCAGCCCACCGACAATGACCAGAAAACTAACGATGACGGTTAAGCTGCGCACCAACCCGTTGCGGCCAAAAATCATGGCGCCGGAAAAGACGAGGGTAGCGATGACCAGTAGAATCAGAATCATTTCAAATCGCCCTCCTTAACTTCAGTGGAGTGGTTAGCCTTTAAGAAGAAGGTCAGAACGAACCCGAACGCACAGAAAATCAACGAGACGATGAAGGCCATGTGGTAGCCGGTCAGGGTCGCATTAATGGTCGCGGCCTTGTATTTCAACGGCGCACTGGCGAGCAGCGATTGGCTCGGTAAGTGCCACTTGGAAACGCTTGAGTAGACACTGATCAAGACGGCGGTCCCCATCGAAGCGGCAACTTGACGTAGGGTGTTATTGGCCGCGGTCCCGTGGGAAATCAAGCTAAATGGCAGGGCGTTGATCCCGGTCGTTGTGACTGGCATCGTGACCATCGTTAAGCCAAACATGCGGATTGCGTAGACGACGATTAACCAGATGATCGGGGTCGAAGCGGTGATCGACAAGAAGAACGCGGTGCCGACCGTCAGTAACAGCATCCCGGTCATGGCCAGTCGGCGCGCACCGATGTGGTCGAAGATCCGACCGGTAATCGGGCTCATGATTCCCATCATGATGGCACCGGGCAGGAGAATCAGCCCGGAATCCATCGCGGAATGGCCGAGTACGCTTTGAATGTACATTGGTAAGATCATTTCGACCCCCATCATGGCCATGTAGGCGAGGGCGGTCAAAATTGCGGACAGGGTAAAGGCGGGAATTTTAAAGACCCGTAGTTCCAATAAGGGTTTGTCCATGTGCAACTGGCGGTGACCAAAGAGGCCGATGAAGATGGCCCCGATGATCAGCGTTGCGATAACAACTGGGTCGCCCCAGCCGGATTCACCAACCGATGAAAAGCCGTAGAGCATGCTCCCAAAGCCAATCGTGGAGATCAGCACGGACCACCAGTCAATCGGCTGCTTGGACGTTGGTAACACCTTTCTAAGGGTGAAGAACGACACGATAATGACGAGCCAGTTGATCGGCATAATGAACAGGAACAGCGCCCGCCAGTTATAACTATCAATGATCCAACCGGATAACGTTGGGCCAATCGCCGGGGCTAACCCGATAACGATCCCAGCGGTTCCCATTGCCGAGCCCCGTTTTTCAGGCGGGTAAACCGACGACATGATCGTCTGAAAGACCGGTGCGGAAATCCCGACCCCCATCGCCTGAATCATGCGGGCAACGAGTAGCATCTGAAAGTTGACGGCAAAGTAGGCCAGAATCGTTCCGGCACCAAAAATCACCATCGCCGCGAGGTATAAGTATTTTGAATTGATCCGGGTCAGCATCCAGGCGCTGACGGGGATCATAATTCCCATAATCAACATAAATCCGGTCGTTAACCACTGAACAGCGGTTGCGGAAATGTGGAAATAGTTCATCAACGTTGGGAATGCCGTAGTTAATAAAGTTTGCGTAATAAAAGTGCTAAAGGTCCCTACCAGCAAGGTTAAAACTAACCAAGTCCGGTGGTACGGCTGACCGTTAGCATCTAATGGTAACGCCGAATTATGAGTTGGCATAATATGATCCTTTCATCAATTTAGATTTGATAATACACAATCTATTAGTATAGCACGATGCTTATACCGATTGAAATATTTATACTTAGATATCATTTATACTGTTACTAAAAAATGGCGCTGATTAATCCGGAGGCTGTGCTAAAATAATACTGACAATAACTGAAAGGTGATTGAAAAGCATGTTAATGAACGGCGCCACCCCAATCAAGCGGCGGGGCGCGAATCTAGACCACTGCATGGCTGGGAGTCGCCAGCTGGTCCCGGTCGACTGCCAACTCCAGCACTGGTTGATTATCCGCGTTGAGCAGGCCTTTTAAAGCGTCTAGGTGTTTAGTTACTTAGACGTGAGAGAAAGGACCTAATTGTGAAAACTAAATCTTTGAATTCGAGTACCGTCCTGTTAATGGCGGTTTCCGCAGCGATTATCGTTGCTAATATTAACTATATCCAACCGATTGAAGCCGACATTGCCCAACAGTTTAACCTTGCCAATTCGGTAGTTGGGGCGGTCGCCATGTTGACCCAATTGGGCTATGCCTTTGGCTTATTATTAATTGTCCCAATGGGGGATATTATGAACCGCCGCACCCTGATATTGCGACTATTATCGCTTGCAATTATTTCGGCAATGCTGGCGTTTGTCGCCCCTAACATTTGGGTCTACGCCGCGGCCAGCTTGCTTATCGGGATTACGTCGGTCGCCCCGCAAGTTATCATTCCGTACGCTGGGTTTCTAGCCCCTGATGGTCAGCGGGGACGGGTCCTCGGTAACGTCTTGAGTGGGCTGCTCGTTGGGGTCCTGCTTTCACGAACCGTCAGTGGAGTGCTTGCCAGTGTCTTACCGTGGCAAGCGGTTTACCTGATTGCGGCCGTCATGATTGCGTTACTTGGATTAGTCCTGGTCAAAAAGCTACCGCGCGACCCGGTCACGAATCACCAGACCACTTACCGTGCGATGATCAAAACCGTGCCCCGGCTAGTCAAAAAATACCCGGTGTTACGAGCTTCAGCCGTTAACGGTTTCGTTTTATTCGGCGTCTCCAATATTTTCTGGGCAACGCTGGTCTTTTACCTCCAACACCAGTACCACTGGGGGAGTCGGGAAGCCGGCTTACTCGCATTACTTGGGGTGACGGGGGTGTTAGCGGCCCCGCTGATTGGTCGGTTAGCCGACCAGTTTAAACCGCGAACGATTATCGGCCTCGGCCTGGTCTTGTCTACGGTGGCCTACGTCGTTTTCTTAACCTTTGGCACCCACTTGGCCGGTCTGATCGTCGGTATTGTGATTTTGGATTTGGGGACCCAGTTCGGCCAAGTTGCCAACCAGGCCCGCGTCCAAAGTATCGACCCGCGCGCCAGCAGTCGCTTCAATTCCGTCTTCATGTTTGGCTACTTCATGGGCGGGGCGCTCGGCTCCTTTTTCGGCAACCTCCTCTGGGATTTCGCCGGCTGGCAAGGCGTCTGCGTCTTAGGCTTTATCGTCCTCGTCGCAGGCTTCTACGCCCACTTTGTGCACTATCCCCACGTTGTCCGCAAACGGACCCAGCAAGCTTCCTAAATTGATTTAAAGCGTCACCAGTCACGCCACGTACGCGGATGACTGGTGACGCTTTTTATCAACCGGCTCGATCCGGGCTAGTTGGCGGCGTCTACGCTGTCACGAAAGCAAGGTTGTCGTACGTTTGGTAGCCAATTAGCTTTGAAAACGACTACCTTTAGCTTCGAAAAAGTTGCCACTATTAAAAAGACTAGGCACTAGTTAACATGCCGGTCCGCTCCGCCTACACGAAAGCAGGGCTGTGGGCACGCTTGGTAGCCAATTCACAGCCCGAATTGTCTCCTAAGTCGACCTTGTTGTAAGCCGCCAAAGTACGGCGACCAACAACAATTTCACAGCCATGTTTCGAAGGGCTCCGGGACCTCGCTCACCGCACGTCAACTAACAACCTTTCAGATTTAATAGTCCAGCCACGTGGGTGTTCACGTGATTCGTTGATTTTTAGTACACGCTCCCCCATATTCAATTGAAGTTAGTAGATAACTAACTCTAAATAGTACTCTTATCCATCATTCGGATTCTAAGACGTTTGTTTCTCTAAATAGTGACCACCATTCAATAATCAATTATCAGCCTAACTCAATCCATTCATACAAATTAGCGCACTAGTGCCCGCCAACGACTAATTCAAGCCTGGAGGGAAAGCGGGAACAGTCCCAGCGGTGAAGTTTCACTTGGTCGCCGTCCTTTGGCGAGTTAGTGAAAGCCCGGTGGTTAAGACCTGAATTTTGGGCTTAACCCCGTGGCCACCGCGTTCCGGACTGATTCCAGCTGACCGGAGGGCTGGCAAGGGAATACTAGTTTGGAATCGATCAAGACTTATTTAACTAGGTATTGTCTTTCTTCGGTTTAGTAACGCTAAGTCTAAAACACGACTTAATGTTGTTGGCAGCGAGTTTTCCCACTGATTCTCATCAATAAAATTTAACCACTAATGCCCGCCAACGACCAGTTCAAGCCAGTAGGGAAAGCGGGAACAGTCCCAGCGGTGAAGTTTCACTTGGTCGCCGGTTTGTGGCGGGTTAGTGAAAGCCCGGTGGTTAAGACCTGGGTTGTGGGCTTAACCCCGCGGCCACCGCGTTCCGGACTGATTCCAGCTGACCGGAGGGCTGGTAAGCGAACGCTAGCTTGGAATCGAGCAAGATTTGTTTAATTAAGTATTGCCTTTCTTCGGTTTAGTAATACTAAGTCCAAAACATGACTTAATATTGTTGGCAGCGAGTTTTCTCGCTGATTCTCATCAATAAAGTTCAACCACTACTTCCCGCTGACCGGAGGGTTGACAAGGGAATGCTAACTTGGAATTGAGCTAAATCAATTGAATTAAGGGTTGTTTTTCGCCTGCTCAGTACGTCTAACATTGTGTTCTTAACAGATAGATTTAACAGCGTGTTTATTGACTACTTCTCATCAATGAAATTTAGCCGCTAACGACGAACCTAAACCTGCAGGGGAAGGGTAAGTAAAATGATAAATCTGAGGTAAAGTCGTTCAACGAAGACTTTGGGCGTGCCGAAAGCTAGAATTTATCAAAATGAAAAGTTTTTTCCTTGATTTTCATAAAGACATTGCTTTGTGAATACGCTATCATTAATTAAAAGAGAATAAAAAGATTTATGGAACTCATGATTTAGAGGAGGCGCCATTTTGAATATTGCCTTAATTATAACCATCGTCCTGGTAATGGGCGTGATTTTTGTTAACGGATGGACAGATGCACCGAATGCTATTGCAACCGCGGTTTCGACCCGGGTGCTGCGACCGAACGTTGCGATTGGGATGGCAGTTGTCATGAACTTCTTGGGGGCGTTGGTCATGACGTTGTTCAACGCCCAGGTTGCTGAGACGATTAGTAACATTGTTAGTTTTGATGGGACTGGGAATACCAGTCAGATTGCGCTAGCGGCCGCGCTGTTTGGAATTGTTAGTTGGGCGGTTGCGGCGTGGTGGTTTGGAATTCCAACGAGTGAGTCGCACGCGTTGATTGCTGGATTAACTGGAGCCGCGATGGCGCTGGGTGGGTTGGATGCCGTGAATATGGATGAGTGGTGGAAAGTGTTGATTGGGTTAGTGGTCTCCACGATTCTGGGACTTGGTGGGGGCTACTTGATCACTAAGTTAGTTATCTTTCTGTTCCGCGGCGTTAACCGGATTTTTGCGAATAAGCTGTTTACGGTGGGGCAGGCGCTGGGTGCGACGGCGATGGCCTTTTTACACGGTGCGCAGGATGGCCAGAAATTTATGGGGGTCTTCATGCTGACGCTGTATTATAACGGGTTAGTTGAAAAAACCGGGAACGGCTTTGCCATCCCGATTTGGGTGATGGTGTTGTGTTCGGTCACGATGGGAATCGGGACCTCGGTCGGTGGGATGCGGATCATTAAGTCGGTCGGGATGGACATGGTTAAGTTGGAGAAATACCAGGGCTTTTCCGCTGATTTAGGGGCGGCGATCACGTTGTTTCTGTCCTCGATTTTCGGGGTGCCGGTTTCGACGACCCATACGAAAACGACCGCGATTATGGGCGCCGGTGCTGCTAAGCGGGCGTCGTCGGTCGACTGGCGAATCGTGCGTGATATGGTTTGGGCCTGGGTACTGACTTTTCCGGGTTGCGGTTTGATTGCTTATTTGATGTCGAAACTATTTATGGTGATTTTTTAGGAGGTAGCAAAAATGGCACGAAAACGGGGATACGACTTTTTTGGCGCGATGGAACACATGGCAACCGATGCGTTGCAGGCTAGTAACGTTTTAAAGGAAATCATCAATGATTTTGACGCGGAGACGTTGGTGGCCGACAGTGAGGTGATTCATAATATTGAACGCGACGGTGACGCCGACGTGAAGGAAATCATGCACGAATTATACATTTCATTTATCACGCCGATCGATCGTGAAGACATTGTTCAGTTAGTCGATAAGTTGGACAACATTATCGATGGCATTAGCGGACTCACCTATGAATTTTATTATTTACATATTCAGAAGATGCGCCCGAATACCGATAAATTTATTGATTTGACCTGTCAGGCGGTGACGGCGGTCCAACAGTCCGTCCACGAATTTGCCCACTTCAAAAATTCTAAAACGTTGACGAAAAATATTGAGAACACCAACCGGATCGAATCGATGGGTGACCACGTTTATACCGAAAACTTACGGTTACTGTTCGAAGAAGAAACTGATCCGATTGAAATCATTCGCTGGCAAAAAGTTTACTCCGGCTTTGAAAAGGTGCTGGATGCCTGTGAAGATTGTGCGGACGTCATGACCGGTCTCACGATTAAAAATAGTTAAAACGACTTGGAACTACAATGAAGCGCGCTTGCGGATGGCAGGCGCGCTTCATTGTAGTTTAATGTAAATTAGTTAGGGCGAAGACGAGCGGAATCGTGGCGATGCTGAGAATGGTCGAGACACTCATCAGCGCCACGGCGGGACCGGGTTCGCCGTGAACCTTTAAGGTAAAGAGTACGACGATACCGGCAACCGGGCAGGCGGCCATTAAAACGGTCGTAAACAGCGGCACCCCCGAGATTCCGATCAGTTGTAGGACAACAATTGTTAAGTAGGGGAAGAGCAGGTTTCGGAGCAACAAGACGCCCCAGAGCCGCTTATCCAACGTTTCACGGTTAAGCTTGACCGCGGCCAGGCTGTTACCGATCACGATCATTGATAGCGGTGTGTTGATGGCACTGACGTAGGTGACCGCGTTACTAATAATTTCCGGTAACCGGGTTGACGTGACGAACAGTACCAAACCGACGATAATGGCAATGATGTTCGGGTTAAGGATAATCTGTTTCAAATTATCGCGGCGACTGCCCTGTCGTCCGGTGAAAAGGCTGATTCCGTGGGTCCAGCTGAAAATGTTGAACGCCGCGAGTGAGGCGACCGCGAAGAAGACCCCGGTCGAACCGAAGAGCGAACTCGTTAACGGGATGCCCATGAAACCGGCGTTGGAATACACCGACCCGTAACGCATGATCCGTCGTAAATTAGGGTCGGCGACGCGGCGAAAGACGAGCTGGGTCACGATGATCATGACGGCGTAGATAATCAGAATACCCACGATCACCAGGCCGAGGGTTTGCAGGCGGCTAGCTGAGAAACGCTGTTGAAAGGCGTTAATAATCAGGCAGGGTGAAACCACGTAAAGTAAGATGTTGGTCAGGTCAGTCGACGTTTGGGCGTGCATGAAGCCCAGCTTGTTAATCAGGAGCCCGACTAGCATCAAGATGAACATGAGGACGATTTGTCCGGTTAATTGTGATAAATTCATAATAAATCAGTCCATTAAATTAGAATATGCTCATTATTGCGGCTAAGTGAGTTAAAAGTCAACGGTTATTCGTAGGCTTAGGGTCCCCGCTCACGTCAATGGCCCGCTTTGGCCACGTCAACGTGGTGCTTTAATCCCGGGAAGACGTGGGTGTCCGACCAGCCCATAATGGCGCCCTGCGCTACCAGTGCAAAGACCGTCCCGATGCCGATAGCGTGGAGTTGCCCGGTCGCCAAGAAGGCCACGATGGTAATGATCACCGGTGGCAGGTAGCTCGTCCACTGGGCGATGATCGCCGAGCCGTGGAGGAAACGGAACCGTAAAATATATGATAGATCGTCATTCGGGTGTTGAATCAGGTTACAGCGTTGGTAAATTGATACGGCGGCCGCGACCCCGATTAAGCCAGTGAAGTTGGCAATCAGCCGGACCGCTAACGACCAGTCGGGAACGCCGAGCCACTGCCAAAAATAACCGATAAATTCGACTAAGTAGCTGAACGGCACGATGTACAGGAGGTTGGAAATGAAGCGCCGGCGGTCAAAGTGTCCCAGTAGTAACTGGTTCAACAGGGTGACGCTAATGCCGTACAATAATAGCGTTGTTCCGAGCGGCACGTGAATCCAGTTGGCCAGGTTAACGCTTGACCCGGTCCAAACGGCGCTGCCGAGGTTGGCCGCAATCGTCAGGGCGTTCATTGCGGAGTTTAGTAAGATTGAAAAAACGAGAAACCAAAAACGTTGGCGAAAATCAACGATGTTAAACACACATAAGAATCCTCTCTATTCGGTAATGCACCTATTATAGCCGTTTTACGGAGTAGCCGTCACGGCGAAATCCATGAAAATATGCTATACTGGTTTCAATAATAATAGTATTCGGTTGGAGAACACTTCAAGAATTGGGACTGCTTTTGGGTTGGGCAGTTATTTCTTGGCGTGTTCTCTTTAGTTTTTTAGGAGGTTAATTAATGGGTTATGTGGGTAGTTTAAGTTTAATTTTGATTGTGACGGCCGTGGCGGGGCATCTGAGTGTGCGGATGGGACTGCCAGCCGTCATTGGTCAATTGCTCAGCGGGATTATACTGGGGCCGGCCTTATTGGGGTGGGTGACCGCAACTAGCTTTATTAAGGACTTTGCGGAACTCGGCGTCATTATTTTGATGTTTATGGCCGGTTTGGAAAGTGATTTGCAATTATTGAAAAAGTATTGGAAGCCGAGTTTGTTCGTCGCGGTCCTTGGGGTGATTTTACCCGTTGCGGTGATTGATTGGTGTAGTCAGTTATTCCACCTGGGCAGCACTGAAAGTCTCTTCTTAGGTGTGACGTTTGCCGCCACCTCGGTGTCAATTTCGGTCGCGGTTCTAAAGGAGCTGGGCGCACTCGAAGGTAAGGAAGGGACGACCATCTTAGGGGCGGCCGTCGTGGACGACGTTTTAGCGGTGCTGATTTTAAGCCTGATGATCAGCCTGTTCGGTAGTGAAGTTAGCGGGGGCGGCAGCCATTCCTCAACTAACCTCGGCGTGTCGCTTGCAATTCAGCTGGTGTTCTTCATCGCGCTGTACTTCGTCGTGAAGTGGCTGGTGCCGTTCCTGATGAAAATCGGGAATGGGCTGTTGGTGCCGACCTCGGTGACGTTAATGTCGTTGGTCATCTGTTTCGGCCTGTCCTACTTAGCCGACTTGATCGGACTGAGCGCCGTTATTGGGGCCTTCTTTGCGGGAATCGCAGTTGGTCAGACCGATTACCACACGATTATCGACGAGCATATTCAGCCAATCGGGAACGCCGTGTTTATCCCGGTCTTCTTCGTTAGTATCGGCCTGAACATGTCGTTTGACGGTGTCTTACAGGACTTCTGGTTCATCGTGGTTATCACAATTGCGGCCATTGTGACCAAGCTAGCGGGGGCCGGCATTGGCGCCAAACTAGCCGGTTTTAGTTGGTTAAGTGGTTACGAAATCGGGGCCGGGATGGTCTCGCGGGGTGAAATGGCGTTGATTATTGCCCAAATCGGCTACCAGGGTAAGTTGCTGTCCGAGGACCGGTATTCGGCGGTGATTACGGCCATTATTTTAACCACGTTGATCGCCCCGATTCTGTTACGGCACGCGGTTAAACGGATGAAGGCACTCGACACGGCGGCTTAACGGGCAGTCAGTTTTTGAAAGTGCAGTTCGGCGAGTTGACCGTAGTGGTTGGTTGCGACCAGTTCGAAGCGTTGCTGATGATTAATGGCGGTGAACAGTGGGTGACCGTCGCCCAAAATGACTGGTGCAATCTGAATGTACAAGTCGTCAATCAGGTCGGCTTGCAGTAACGGCATTAAAACGCCGGCGCCGCCGACAATCCAGATGTTGCCGCCGTTGAGTTGCCGTAACTGACTAACGAGTTCGGCGACCGGTGTGTTGGTAAAGTGAGTGTGGACGTCACCCGGGTGCGGTTGACTGGTCATGACGATGCTTTGAGTGTCCGGATTAAAGGGATTGATCAGTTGATCGGTGGTTTGTTCCATCGTGTATTCGTAAGTGTGGCGGCCCATAATTGCCATGTCGACTTTTTGCATAAAGGCCTTAGTGGGGGCGTCTTCAGCCCCGTCCGTTTGAAACAACCAGTTTAAGCGGTGGTCCTTGGTGGCTAAGTAGCCGTCGATGGACACTGCGCCGTAAAATTGTACTTTCCGCATGCTATCGTCTCCCGAATCTAATTTAAGTAGGCATATTGTACCATGACTAGCACGCGCGCCACGTTACTAAGGCGGGGAACGTAAGGTAACGGAAAAAATGAGGCCACGGGTCAGCGTTAATGCTGGCCAGTGGACTTTTTATGACGCTTTATTTTAGTCGTTTGCGAACCCCGGCCTTACGAATTTCTTCGATAAGAACCAACGGAATCGGAATGCTGAAGAGAAAGGCCCAGTCACGACCAGCAATCCCGGTCGTATTGAACAGCTCTTGTAAAATCGGCACGTACATTAACAGTGAAATCAGGATAATTTCAAAGCCGATGCCGAACCAGACGCGGTGGTTACTGAACAGGCCAATTTTGAAAATGGAAGTCAGTTTAGCACGACAGTTGATGGCCGCCGCGATTTGGCAAAAGACGATTGCGGCCAACGTCATGGTCGTTGCCATCACGTAGGTGTTGCCGTTGGCTGCCAGTGGAACGGTTGGCCAGCCGGCAAGCCAGTTGACGAAGAAGTAAGCACAAGTCGACAGGATTGCGGCAATCATGCCGTACCACCCGAAGGCTTTCCAAATAATTGACTTGTTCAGTAGGTGGGCGGTACGGGCCCGCGGTGGTTGGTCCATAATCCCGGGCTCGCTCTTTTCGGCGCCCAAACCTAGTGCCGGCAACATGTCGGTCCCCAGGTCGACCGTTAAAATTTGCATGACGGTCAGCGGTAGCGGAATCAAACCGCGCGAAAACAGGAACAGTACGGACGGAACGGTTTCGGGAACGTTACTATTTAGAATGTACAGCAGGAACTTTTGTAAGTTACTGTAAACGGTCCGACCCTCTTCGATTGCTGCGACGATCGAGGCAAAGTTGTCGTCAGTCAAAATCATGTCGGCCGCGTCCTTGGCAACGTCGGTCCCGGTCACACCCATGGCAATCCCGATATCGGCTTGCTTGAGTGCCGGCGCGTCGTTGACGCCGTCGCCAGTTGAGGCCACGATTTCACCGTTATGTTGATTGGCCTTAACAATCCGGTACTTTTGTTCGGGTGCGACCCGTGCAAAGATCACTTCACCCTTAACGGCAGTTTGTAGTTCAGAATCGGACATTTTGGCCAGCTCGTCACCGGTGATCACGCGGACGTTATCGCTATCGATCCCGATTTTCATCGCGATACTCTTGGCGGTTAGGGGACTGTCACCGGTGACCATGATGATGCGGATGTTGGCCCGGTGACACTTGTCGACCGCGTCGTAAATTTCGGGCCGCGGCGGGTCGGCCATCACGGTCAGCCCAACGAAGGTCAGGTGTTGCTCGGTGTTTGCCACGGTACAATCCGCGGTATCGGCGGGGAGTCCATTGCTCCCATCAAACGGTCGGTAGGCGATTGCCATGGAACGCAGGCCCTGCGCCGCGTAGTGCTGATTGGCCGCGTTGATGCGGTCGCGGTCAGCGGCGGTGATTGGTCGTGCTTGATTGCCGACCAGGAGGTGGTCACAAATTGGCAGTATCCCGTCAAGCGCACCCTTGACGTAGATGACGGCGCCCTGCGTTTCGGGCCGACTATGGATGGTCGTCATTCGTTTCCGGTCGGAATCAAACGGTAGTTCCTGGAGCCGCGGGTAACGCTGCGCTAATTGGTCTAAATCTAAACCGGATTTTTGAGCCAATACGAGGTGCGCGGCTTCGGTCGGTGTCCCTAAAATTTTGGGGTGGTCCGAAGTTTCGGCTTGCAACTTGGTGTCATTATCGAGGGCGGCGACCCGTGCGACTAGGGCGAGTGCGGGGTGGTCGGCTAATTGGACTGGCTGACCTTCTAAAAGGACGTGGTCGTTATTGACGTAGCCCTGACCACTAACGGTGTACTCGCGGTCGGGCAGCCAGACGTGGTTGATGGTCATTTGATTTTGGGTGAGTGTCCCGGTCTTATCGGAACAAATCACCGTCGTTTCGCCTAAAGTTTCAACACTACTTAGTTCCTTGACCAGCGCGTGCTTTTTCGACATCCGGGTCACGCCCTGGGCCAGCGATAACGTCACGGTTGGCAGCAGTCCTTCGGGAATAAAGGCAACGATCATCCCGAGTGCGAATACGAACGACTTAGCGACCGGGTAGTGGACAAAGAAAATCGCGGCCACGAAGAATACCAGGCCAATTAAAATCGTAATTAGGGAAATTTGGCGGGTCAAGCGGTTGAGTTCGGCCGTCAGGGGTGAAGCCGTCGTTTTTTGTTGTTGGGTCAGACTGGCAATTTGACCGAACTCGGTTTGCATCCCAGTCCGCATGGCGACCGCGGTGGCCGTCCCGTTAACGGCGACCGTCCCGGCATAGACGACGTTTTGCTCGGCGAACTTGCCGTCACCGTGCGCGTAAGCCGGCTTTTTATCCACGGCGACCGACTCACCGGTCAGTGCGGATTCGTCGATTTGCAGTGCGGTGGCTGCCACGATGCGGGCGTCGGCGGAAATGCTGTTGCCGGCTTGAATCGTGAAGACGTCGCCTGGGACCAGCTTGGTGGCGTCGATTTGTTGGCTCGTGCCGTCCCGGCGAACGTGGGTGTAAGTTGGCAACATCTTTTTTAAGGAATCGGTCGCCTTTTGCGCGGCGTGTTCCTGCCAGTAGCTGAAGCAGCCGTTGATCAGGTTGACCGCCCAGATGGCGATACCAAGTTCGACCATGCCAGTGAACATGGCAATCAGACCGCTGACCCAGAGTAGTAGGGCCATTAAGCTAGTAAAGTTCTTGATGAAAGTTTTGAATTGTGAGCGGTGCTGCGCCTGGTGGATCGTGTTAGCACCGTATTGCGCCAGTCGTTGCTGGGCTTCCTGACTAGTCAATCCGCTCGAGCGGCTGGCTAATTGTTGATAAAATTGGTCAGTTGGTAGTTGGCAAAGCTGATCGTTCGTCATTACTTTTTTTGACATAACGTTCACTCCCACAAGCCGGCGTCACGGGCGACCGGCCAGATTATCACTCTCAATTCTTAGAATAGTCCCATTGTCAAAAAAATACTACTATAAGTTTTATGAAAGAACGGTGGATTTTCAAACGGCAGATTTTCAGGTATACTTAGGGGGCATTTATGCACTAGTGGCGCGTTTTGCCACTGACTGGTTCGGAAACTTCCCAGTATAAAAAACCAAGAACTTCACTTCATGGAGGTAGGAAATATGAATGCACCCCGTAACGTCATCATCGATTGCGACCCGGGTATTGATGACAGCTTGGCGCTCCTGTTAGCGCTCAAGTCGCCCGAATTGAACGTGGTCGGCATCACCATTGTGTGTGGGAACGTTCCGACCCACATCGGCGCGCAAAACGCGTTGAAAATTTTGAAACTAGTTGACCGGCTCGACATCCCGGTTTATTTAGGGGCTAACCAGCCGTTAAAAGTAGCTTATACCAGTGCCCAGGATACGCATGGCGACGACGGACTGGGTAACAGTGCGATTCCGGCGGTGACCGCGGTCGCACCGGCTAAGGACGCGGTCGGCTTTATTTGTGACACCCTGACTGAGGCGCCGACGACCACGGTCATTGCGCTCGGACCGCTGACCAACATCGCTCAGGTGCTCCAACGCGACCCGCAGTTGTTTGCCGAAGTTGACCAGTTTACGTTGATGGGTGGCAGTTATAAGAGCCATGGTAACTGTTCACCAGTCGCCGAGTATAATTTTTGGTGTGATCCGGACGCGGCTAAGCTTGTCTTTGACCAGTTGCCGGTGCCGATTCAATTAGTTGGGTTGGACGTGACCCGGCAAATTGTGCTGACGCCGAGCTTATTGACTTACATTAAGGACGTTAATCCCGAAATGGGCCGGTTTATGGAAAAAATTACCCGCTTCTACTTTGACTTTCACTGGCAGTATGAACGCGTCATTGGTTGCGTGATCAATGATCCGCTGGCCGTGGCGGCGGTACTGGCGCCTAAACTACTGGGTGGCTTTACGAGTTACACGACGGTGGTTGCAGACGGTGTTGCCCGTGGGCAGTCGATCGTCGACGACCACGACTTTTGGCACGCCCAGCCGAACAGTCGGGTGATGACCAGGGTCGACGTCAACGCGTTTTGGCGCCTGTTTCTAACGCGGGTCGCTGGCGCAACGGACCCGGACTTGACACAAGTCTTACAACAGTTGGGGGTGGCGGCATGCACCGATTAAAGACCCGCACCCTGACAATCATGGCACTCTGCATTGCGTTGAACGTGGTCGGGGCTAACTTGGCGTTACTTTTGCGCCTACCAATTTATTTGGATGCCATCGGGACGGTCCTAGCCGCCGCCTTCCTCGGCCCATTGGGTGGGATGGCGACCGGGGGCCTATCCGCGTTGTTATCCGGAGCCACCGACTTGTACGCGTTATTTTACTTACCCGTTCAGTTACTGACGGGGCTGGTTGCCGGCTTGCTTTACCGGCGGGTCACCCCGCTTCAGTGGCAGTCCAGCTGGTGGCTTGCGTTGGTCGTGTCTTTACCGAGCACGGTCGTGAGTACCTTAATTACCGTGGCGCTCTTTCACGGCGTCACCTCGTCTGGTTCCAGCATGTTGGTCCAATTATTGTTGGCGACCGGTATCGGTAAAGTAGCGGCGGTGTTTGTGATTCAAATCGCGACCGACTACCTCGACCGTTTGATCACGGTTTCGGTGGTTGCGATGGCTTACCGCTTGTTACGGCACCGGTTACCGCAAGCAAATAATTAAATGAATTCAAATGAGTTGACCAGTGGTGAACTCATTTTTTGTACACCAAAAGACTTGACCCTAACGTTGCGTCAGCCTGTATGCTGAAGGGGTTGAAAGGGAGGATGACGGATGGCTTATCGAATTAAGCAGTTAGCCGCTTTGGCGGGCGTCAGTGTCCGCACGTTGCGGTACTATGACCAAATCGGGTTATTGACACCGGCCCGGGTTGCGCCGAATGGTTACCGCCTTTATGAACAGGAACAGGTCGACCGCTTGCAACAAATTTGCCTGTATAAAACGATGCGGCTGCCATTGGCGACCATCAAAACGTTACTTGCGCAATCGCCCGCTCAACAACTAATCAGCCTCCAACGACAGTACCAAACGCTGCGCGCCGAGCGCCAGCGGCTGGATCAGCTACTGACGTTGGTGCAGACGACGATTCAAAATCAACGGGGGGATAGCATGATGACGGATGAAAGTAAATTTGCCGCGTTCAAAGCGGCCCAGTTAGCAACTAACGAACAACGCTACGGCCAAGAAAGCCGGAAACGCTATGGTGAAACGGTGGTCGAGCAGGCCAATCAGAAGTATGGTCAGTTGACCGCTGCGGATTATCAGCGGATGCAAGCGGTCGAAGCCAACTTGATGAAAGCGTTACACGCCGTGGTGGCAAACGCTACGCCGACGGCTGACCAACAGCAACGGGTTTATGCCCTGCACCGGGAGTGGTTGAGCTTCACCTGGCCGAATTACTCGGCGGCCGCCCACCGCGGATTAGCCCAACTTTATTTAAATGACGAGCGCTTCAGCGCGTACTATGACCAGCGGGCCGGGGTTGGGGCGACCAAGTGCTTGGCGCAAATTATCGACCGCAACGCTCGCGATTGAAAAAAGTGACTTGACAAGTTTGGTTGAATCCGATTACACTAATTCGTGAAAACTAAATACGATTTCTTCGGGGCAGGGTGTAATTCCCGACCGACGGTAACAACGTAAGTTGGAGTCCGTGACCCGCGTGAGCGGTTGACCCAGTGCAAGTCTGGGACCGACAGTAAAGTCTGGATGGGAGAAGAAAATTATTGCTTTGTTTTTGGGCAGTAGTGGCTAAAAAGCGACCCGGACTGGGTTCTTTTTGGCGTACCTTACTGACGAAATCGATTTAGCAACTCATCAACACCCGGTTATCGCATCTTGATAGCTGGGTGTTTTTTTATGGAGGTGCCAAACGTGTTAAGTGCGTACATGCAATTAGCAGTGCAACAGGCGTTACGGGGCGGACCCGCAACGTATCAAAATCCACAAGTTGGGGCGGTCTTGGTTAAAGGTGGCCGGGTGATCAGTCAGGGTTACCACCACCGTTTCGGTGGTAACCACGCCGAAGTGGACTGCTTGACTAAGGTGAGCCCGCAACAAGCGGTGGGTGCAACGCTTTACGTCACCTTGGAACCGTGCTGTCACGTTGGTAAAACGCCGGCTTGTAGCCAACGGATTATTCAGGCTGGGATTAAGCACGTCGTTATCGGTCAACTGGATCCGCACAAAATTGTGGCAGGGAAGGGCCGCGATGATTTACTGGCTTACGGTGTTGAGGTCACGCAGGAAAGTGGTGCGGCGATTGAGAACTTAAACCGGCACTACAACTGGTTTTATCGGCATCAACGGCCGTGGATTACGTTGAAGACCGCGCAGACTTTGGACGGGAAAATTAACGACCAGGTCGGCAAGCGCAGTCGTTTGAGTCAGGAAGCGGCGCAACGGGATAGTCAACAATTGCGGAGTCACCACCACGCGATTTTAGTCGGCGAACGCACGCTGACCACCGATGATCCACAATTAACGGTGCGGTTACGGGCGTTAGCCCACCCACCGGTCCGGTTAGTAACCGTTAACCGCAGTGCGGTGGCGGTTGGCAAGCAGATTGTGACGGATCCTTCCGCAGAAACTTGGCTGTTAGCCCGCCAGGCCGACGCGGCCGATTCGAGTTTTGCGGCTAACGTTCACGTTGTCGTTGGCGACTGGACGCCAGCAGCCATCGCTGACCTTTGTGCCCAGCACGGCTGGCAATCGTTACTCGTTGAGGGCGGCAGCCATTTACAGGCCCAGTTCGTCGCCAGCGGGTTAGTCGAGGCCTGGGTCAGCTATATTAGCCCCCAGCTATGGGGCGGTACGGCGCTCCCGGCGGTGGCTGATTCAAAGTTGGCACCGACGAGCCTACAGTTTGAACCGGTGACCGTGACCCAACTGGGAGCGGATCTTCGCTTAGTTGCTTATCGAACGGGGGTGGCTTAAATGTTTACCGGAATTATTAAAACGGTGGGGACCGTGACCACGGTGCGCCACCTCGGTCAGGCGTTGCGGTTAACCGTTAATGCGCCAGCCGTGGTGACCCCCACGTTGCCAATCGGTGCCAGCATCGCCATCAACGGGACCTGCCTGACGGTGGTGACGAAAACCGCAACCGATTTTAGTGCCGACGTCATGCCGGAAAGTGTTCGCCGGACGAACCTGGGCCAGTTAACGGCCGGAGCGCGCGTTAACGTTGAACCGGCCTTGAAACCGGAAGACGGTCTGGATGGTCACTTTGTTCAGGGGCACGTTGACTATTGTGGTCGCTTTGTCCGAAAGCAGCATGATCAAAATGCGTTGCGCTTGTGGTTCAGCTTACCGCAAGCCTACCAACCCTACGTTGTTGAAAAGGGCGCAGTAGCCGTTGACGGGGTCAGCTTAACGGTTGTGGCCGTTAACGCAACCGAATTTGAAATTGATTTAATCCCGCACTCGCAAGCCGTGACGACCCTCAGTCAGTTACGACCCGGAGCGCCGGTCAATATTGAAACCGATATGATCGGAAAGTACGTTGCTAAGTTAGTTCGTGAAAGGAAGTTCGCATGATGGATAAAGTTGAAAATGCATTGAAGCAGTTAAAAAATGGTGGTCTGATTATCGTAGCTGACGATGAAACTCGTGAAGCCGAAGGGGACATGCTTGGTTTAGCGCAATACGCGACTACGGCCACCGTTAACCGGATGATTACCAGCGCGCGCGGGTTGTTGTGCGTGCCGATCGACGCAGAAATTGCGACACGGCTAGACTTTGAACCGATGACGACTAAGAGCCACGACGCTTTTGGGACGGCCTTTACGGTGTCAACTGACCATCACAGCACGACGACCGGGATTTCAGCAGCTGACCGGGCCGCCACGATTCGGGCGATTGCCGATGGCCAGAGTAAGGCCGACGACTTTTACCACCCCGGCCACATTTTTCCGTTGATTGCGCGTGAAGGTGGCGTGCTAAACCGGCGCGGTCATACCGAAGCGGCGGTTGACCTGGCCAAGTTGGCGGGGGCGACCCCGGCGGCCTACATTTGCGAAGTCGTCAAGAAGAACGGCTTGATGGCGCGCCGGCATGATTTGAAGGCCCTTGCTGAAGGTCTCAATATTCCGATGATTACGATCCAAGACATTACTAACTACCGGTTACAACAAGACGCCGTTAAGTTAACTCACTTACCAACGGTCGACTTGCCGACCAACCAGGGGCGCTTTAAGTTGACCGGCTACCAGATGCCCGGTGATGACCAACTACAACTCGCATTAACTGCCGGTGACCTAACGACTGATGAACCCGTCCTTGTCCGCTTGCATTCCGAATGCCTGACTGGTGACGTCTTTGGTTCTCAGCGTTGTGATTGCGGCGCCCAGTTACACGCAGCGATGGATAAGGTTCAGCAGGCGGGTCGCGGTTTGATTCTCTACTTACGGCAAGAAGGTCGTGGCATTGGCTTAGCTAATAAACTGCGGAGCTACCACTTACAAGAAAACGGCGTGGATACTTACGATGCCAACGTGCAACTCGGGTTCCAACCGGATGAACGCCACTACGACGCTGCGGTTGCCATTTTGCGCGAACTGGGCATTACGAAGGTGTGCTTGATGACTAATAATCCGGATAAGGTGGCTCAACTGAAGGCGGCTGGTATCGAAGTCGTTGAACGGGTGCCGTTGGAAATTCCGGCAACTACGACTGACCGCGCCTACTTGCGGACGAAGCGCGACCGCTTCCACCACCAACTTTCAGCAGAATTATAGGAGGAATTTAATATGACAACTTTTAATGGTAACGTAACTGGTCAGGGACGCAAAATCGCCATCGCGGTGGCCCGGTTTAACAGCTTTGTGACCACCCAGTTATTGAATGGTGCGCAGGACGCCCTGGTCCGCTACGGGGTGGCGAGCGACGACATTGACGTCGCTTGGGTACCCGGTGCGTTTGAGATTGCGACGATTGCCAACCAGTTGGCGAAAAGTGGCCGCTACGACGGCATTATTACGTTGGGCGCCGTCATTCGTGGGGAAACCTCGCACTACGACTACGTCTGCAGCGCCGTTAGCCGTGGCGTCGCCCAGGTAGGCTTGGAGACCAGCGTTCCGACCATGTTCGGGGTGCTGACGACCGATACCGTTGACCAGGCGATTAACCGTGCCGGCGTTAAGAGCGGCAACAAGGGGGCCGACTGCGCGCAAAGCGTGTTGGAAATGATTGATTTGAAGCGCCAATTATAATTAGATTTGGACAGTCAAAAGCGGTCGCGACAGCAAAGTCGCGACCGCTTTTTATTAGGCCTTGGTAGTTTCCGTACGGGCGAGGTGGCCGTCTTCGATGCGGTAAACCACGTCGCAGTGACTGATCAAGCGTTGGTCGTGGGTGACCATCACGATGGCCTTATTGTGGTGGTGAGCCTCGTCAGCTAGGCGCTTGACCACGTCGATTGAACGCGGCGTGTCCAGACTGGCGGTCGGTTCGTCAGCTAAGATCACGCTCGGGTCGTTGTAAAGCGCCCGTGCGATGGCGACCCGTTGGCGTTCCCCGCCAGAAAGTTGGTTGGGATAGGCGTTCTGGACGTCGCTGAGCGCCAATTCCGCTAATAGCTTTTCCGTTTTCTCTTTTTGAAACGGGCGCTTGGCCAGTTTATCAACCAGCTTGAACTGCTCGCGGACGGTTAAAAATGGGATTAAATTGGAAGCTTGTAAAATGAAGCCAACGTCGTTAAAGCGGTAAGCGAGGCGTTGGCGTTCGCTTTGGTGGGTCAGCGGCTGACCATTGAGGTAAACCTGGCCGCTAGTCGGCGTCTGCAACCCGGCCGCAATCGTGAGAAAGGTACTCTTGCCGGAACCGGATGGACCGATAATGGCAACGAATTCGCCGGCGTTGACTTCAAAGTTGGCGTCGGTCAGGGCGGTCACCGCGGTATGCCCACTGCCAAACTGCTTGGTGATCGCGTCTAATTTCAGAACTGGATTTGTCATGGTTGTTTCCTCCTTATCCAATGGCAACGGCGGGGTCGATGTTAGCAACCGTCCGCCACGATAGCAACGCGCCGATGACGGCGGCGGCTAGTAGGGCGACACTATAAATACCAAACGCGTTCCAGTCAATAACGAACGGTAACCCGGCCGGCATAATTTGTGCCAACCCGATGGTAATTGCTAAGCCAAGCCCAATCCCGATTAGGGCCATGGCGATACTTTGGCTGAGCAGGGCGCCGATAATGTGGCGCGTCCCGATGCCTTGAACTTTTAAGACACCAAACAGCGCGGATTTTTGTAGCGTTAAGACGAACATAAAGATCCCGATGACGGCCAGTGCCATCACGAATAGGAAGTAAATCATCGTGTTTAAGGTCAATTGCTCGGCACTGTAGCCCGGTAAGCTTGACACGAAGGTCGTGATGCTCAGTCGTTCCAGGTTGTCGTGGTCGCTGGACTTAAACTGACTGTTCTTGGCAACGATGGCGTTGATTGGTTGGTCCTTGCCGCTGGTGATTGGACTGCCTTTTAACCGGTTCAGGGTGCTGGTATCGGTATAGACGGTCGGCGCAATGCTGTACGTGCTGGTTTGGTAAGTCCCCACGATTTTGACACTGTGGGTGGTCGTCCCGATTCGAACCTTTTGACCGAGGTGGTAGCCCTTATCCAATAAGCCGGCTGAAATCAACAGCTGGTCCTTCCCGTTAATTCGGTGGCCCTTAATAACCTTGGGCATGATGAAGCTGTCGCGGCTGGTCCCGAACGCACTGGCCGACGTTTTTAACTTGTTGGTCGTGGTCCGCAAAGTACCGGACAGGTTGGCCAGCGGGGCGTGGGTACCACTGACCGTCGTTTGATCGCTGATTTTTAGTTGCGAGGCGGCGAGCGATTGATTTGCGTTTTTATTTAAATAAACAGTTTTAGCGCGCCACTGGTCAACGGCCTGCCGGTTCCCGACCGAGAGTCCGTTCGCCAAGCCGGAGAGCATGAAGACCACGAGTGCGATGAGTAGTAGGACGCCACTGAGTAGCCCGTAGCGTAACTTTTCGTGCCACATTTCCTTTAAGCCTAAATACATGGTAAATTCCTCCTAATTTCGTTTATCACCTGATAAATGAATGACCAAAGTGTAGCACGCTGATTTTAAAAAAGCAACCATTTGTCTCAAGGTAAATTGATACCGCTCCGCCGGCGGGACTGGTATGATAAACGTAGTGAAATAGGGAGGCTTTTATTATGACGAAACAACCATTTAACCACCGCGCGGCCGTGATTGCGGGCGTTACCGGCGGTGTGATTTCCGGGTTGGTCAAGCTAGGCTGGGAAAATATTTTGCCGCCGCGGACGCCGGAACGGAATCAAACTAACCCGCCACAGCGGTTATTGCAACAGGTCGGTGTCCCGGCCAGCATCACCCACGCGACTTATTCGTATTCGGGCCACGACTTGCCGGTGGTCAGTTACATGATGCACTTCGGCTTTTCAACGACCTTTGCGGTTAGTTACAGTTTGTGGGCCCGCAAACACCCACGTGCCAAGGCGGGGAGCAGTGCCCTGTTCGGTTTAGGAATTTTCAGTGCGTTTCACCAAGTGATCTTACCAGCCTTAAAGACGGTACCGAGTGCGAAGGACCAGCCAATGACGGAGCACGTCTCCGAAGCGCTAGGCCACGTCTTATGGATGTGGACGGCTGATTGGGTTAGCGACACGGTTTACCGCCGGCTGACGAAGTAAAATTAACGACTATTTAAAATGTACGCTCAGTGACTTTTCGTTCGGAATTTCACTGGGTGTCTTTTTTTGCGTTCAGAAAAAATGACCGGTTAAAATAGGGACGGTGACGCAAATGGCGGGGCTTTCAGTAACGTTAGCAGTTTCTAATAGTCTTCTCATATAACTAATGGTTGTGCTAAACTATTTATATTCGTGGCGATTTTAGCCAAATTATCCATTAATAGGAACGGAGCGAACGAGTTTTGAAGGAAGAGACAAAGATGAAACGGTATCACCACTTTCGCCTGAGCTTAGGGTGGCAGATACTGATTGGGTTGGTTCTCGGAATTATTTTAGGCGTCGTTTTTTACGGCAATAAGCCGGCGATTACCGCCATGCAAAATATCGGGACGATGTTTATTAGTTTGATTCAAATGATTGTGTTACCAATCGTGGTGGCGTGCCTGATTACCGGGATTGCTAACATGGGTGACTTGAAAAAGTTAGGCCGGATCGGTGGTAAAACCATCATTTATTTCGAAGTGATGACCACGATTGCGATTGCCCTTGGGTTACTGATGGGAAACTTATTCCATCCTGGTGATTACATTAATATTCACCAGTTGCACTCGTCGAATATCAGTCAGTACGTGCAAACTGCCAAGACGGTCTCGCATAACGGCATTTGGTCGACCGTGATGGGCATTATCCCGACCAACGTCTTTAAGTCGTTGGCGGATGGTGACATGATCCCGGTCATTTTCTTCGCGGTCTTCTTCGGTTTAGGCACGGCGGCAATCGGCAAGCAGGGACAGGTCATCCTGGACTTTATGAACGCGGTTGCCGAGACAATGTTTAAGGTCACAAACTGGGTCATGCACACCGCGCCGATCGGGGTGTGTGCGTTGATTGGTGTCACGGTCGCTGAAATGGGATTGAAAGCCCTAGCACCGCTGGGCTTCTTCATCATTCTTGCTTACGTTACGATGGCGCTGTTTATCGTCATCGTGATGGGGTTAGTCGCGCGGTTGTTTGGTCTCAATATTTGGCACTTACTGCGGGTGATCCGCGATGAAATGGTACTCGGCTTTTCAACGGCCAGTTCGGAGGCCGCGCTGCCACGGATTATTGATAAAATGGGTAAGTTCGGGGTTAGTGAAGGCATCGTGTCGTTCGTTATCCCGACCGGTTACACTTTCAACCTAGACGGCTCGGCGATTTACCAATCGTTAGCCGCACTCTTTTTGGCCCAGGCCTACGGGATTCACTTGACCATCAGCCAACAAATTACGTTGCTGATCGTGCTGATGATTACCTCGAAGGGAATCGCCGGGGTGCCGGGGGCCTCGTTCGTCGTGTTACTCGCGACGATTTCAACCATCGGGGTACCGGTTCAGGGGTTAGCCTTCATTGCCGGCATTGACCGGCTCGTTGACATGGGTCGAACGGTGGTCAACGTGGTCGGTAATTCGCTGGCGGCGGTCATCATTGGCAAGTCGGAGCACGAGTTCGATGCGCCGCAAAGTGAACGTTACTTGGAAACGATTAAAGCGGGTGGGCGCTAATTCCTACCAAATTGATGAGACGGAGTGGATGGCATGATCGGGACGATTTTTAACGTGGGCATGATTTTGGCTGGTTGCACGGTCGGCAGTTTATTTAAGCGCGGTATTAAGCCGGCGTATCACGACATTTTAATGCAGGCGCTCGGCTTAGCGGCCTGCATGATTGGAATCAACGCGGTCGTCAGCCGGATGCCGAATAGCAAGTACCCGGTGCTCTTTATCGTCAGTTTGGCCGTGGGCGCGGTCATCGGCCAGGCCCTGAACTTGCAACAACGTTTTGACCGGCTGGTTGGGCGCTTTTCCGGTGGCAACCTCGCTGAAGGCTTAGCCACGGCGGTCTTACTTTATTGCATCGGCTCACTGTCGATTTTAGGCCCGATTCAGGCGGCTTTAAAACACGATTACACGTTTTTATTTACGAACGGCATGTTAGACGGAATTACCTCGATCGTCCTTGCCTCGACCTTTGGCTTTGGCATCGCGATTGCGGCGGGGATCCTGTTTATCTGGCAGGGGGGTCTGTACCTGCTAGCACTCGTTCTACAAGGTGCCCTGAGTACCGCCATCCTGGACGAAATTACGATTGTTGGTGGGATTTTGATCCTAGCGTCCGGCCTTGGCTTATTGAAAATCAAGCAAATTAACACGCTGAACTTATTGCCGGCGCTGGTGGTACCACCGGTGGTCATCGGCATCATGCAGCTGTTTTAAAAAAAGAAAGGGTGTGCGTCAAAAGTTGGCTAGCTAGCTGACCTTTGGCGCACATTTTGATGGTTATCATAAGGAAACAAAAAAAGCGAAGCTGTAATAAAAGTCACAGCTTCGCTTTTTTAATTAGTCGAGGTGGTAGCGCTTACGCAGGACCGCCCGGTTATGTTCAATGTGTTTGTGAATCCGTTCAATGAGTAAGTCGTGGGGGACGTCGGTACTTGGCGCCGGATCGATTGGAAAGCGTTCGTCAATGTTAATACTGGTTGGGGAAATGGCGGTGCCCGCCACCAGCGCGATGGCTAAGCTGTCCGGGGCGTGCAGGTACATCAGGTCGGTCCGAATAGCGAAGCGAACGTCTTGCTGGCAAGCCAGGTGAACGTAACGGTCCAAGATATCCTGATCGAGCAACCCGTGGAGTAATAGTTGGTAATCGGGGTGGGCGGTCATTTCAGCTTCAAGTGCGTGCGAGTAGTCGTGCGTCAGTGCCTGGGTAAACGTGATGCCAAGGTCGATTCGTTCGTGGAACGTTCCGAGGTTGCGGTGCTGTTCATCGGGATGCAGAACCGGCGCGCCAAAGATGGCGGTCTGTAAGTGCTTATCCATTTGGTTCTCAGATTGCGACATGCGCTTCAGGTCCTTTCAGAAATAACAAACTTACCTTTATTGTAATAAAGAAAGCGTTTTAATCAAGGGTGAACGGGATAAACGTTCATTCACCGTTCAATCGTCAACCGGGCCGTGAACGTGTCCTGATGAACCGTGTAGGCAACACTTAATTGGTGATTGGTTAGTTGACGGATGCTGCTTAACCCGTAACCGTGGTGACCGGGTTTGGTGGTCACGTGCTGACGGCTAAGCCGGTCGAGGTCGATTGCTCCTCCGGGCGGTAGCTGGTTTTGAACCGTTATAACGACCGTTTGTTGGTGACGTTCGATTGCGAGCCGGACCAGGCCGTTGGTCGGGATGGCGGCGTCGATGGCATTATCTAACAAGTTACCCAGAATTCGGACAACGTGTAACTGGTTCACGTTTGGTAGCGTGATGGTTTCGAGCAGTTCAATTTGTAATTGTACTTGATGTTCTGCCGCTGCAACGTATTTGGCATAAATCAGTCCGTTAACGGCCGGCGCGTGCAGGTAGCGCAGCTGTTCGGGGACCGTTGTGTGGGTCAGCGACTGGCTGTTCGGCACGACTTCACGTTCAAAGTAGGCCTTTAAGCCGGTCATATCCTCGTTTTCGATATACTGGGCTAGGCTCAGTAGGACGTTTTGATAGTCATGCTTGAACAGGTGCAGTTCTTGATTGCGGCTACTTAAAAGGCGGTTATACTGCGCGACGTCGGCCAGTAGTCGGGCATCGGACACGCGCCCGCTGCGGTGACGAAGACCCCACCCGAGTAAGCCGGCCCACCCACACCCCGCGATGACGATTAGCAGGACCTGATCGATAGCGGGCCAGGTCAAGCCGGCGTGGGCAAAGCCGAGCGTTAGTAACGTTAACGCGACGAGGCTGGTTTGGTCGCGGCGTGTCAGCCAGGTTTGTTGGAGGTAGTCGACGGCCCAACTTTTAAGGACTAACCGGTGCAAGGCGTTTCCGGCTAATAAACTGAGTAGTAGTGTAAGCAAGCTGATCAGAGCAAGCGGCGTGGTCCCCGTGAGTAATTGGCTAACGTTGGTTGCAAGCGTCGCGAGAAAACTCCCGAGGGCGGTGACCAGCATGCTGGTGACCAGGCTAACGCCCCAGCTCAGGCTGGCAAGCCGGCCAGTTATCCAGCCGTTGATCATTAAAGTGGGCACCAGGGCACTCATTATTGGCATACTGTGAGTTAGGGGCGTCAACGGGCCGGTAATCAGCAAGCCGCTACCGATAAGCAACGTTCCCCAAAGTAAACCGACTCGCCAAGTTAAGAACTCCCGACCAGCCAAGCCTAAGATCAGGCTGGTTGCGAGACCAGTCAGCAGAATTAATTGTGGTGTGAAAGTTGGCAAAGTGGCTCCCCCCTAAAAGTTGATCATTTTAGTTAGTAAGTTGACATTACTATCATAAAACATTTTTGATTGATTGCCATTAAAGATTGATAGTAGTTGGAGTAAGTTGCGGATGTTTAGCCATCGGCCGGACTTGCGCTGCTAAAGTCGTGCTGAAAATTAAAAAGTAGGAAATCATTAAAAAGCACCATTTGAGAACCATTCATGGTATGATACATAATTAAGAGTGTCTTATTTTTGGAAGAAAATCAGAAGTGAGGAATCAAGCATGCCAAAGCAGCATAAACGCTCATTGCGGGGGCGGATTCGCCTGTCGCTGGTCATTATTGTCGCCGTCGTATTGATGGTGATGGGGGTATCCGCCATTCGGGATGCTGATTGGATCGACGCGTCGTTTTCGTGGGCTCAGCGGGATAAAACGGCTAAAAAGGGGCGGGCGTCGAAGTCCGCCACTAAGAACAAGCAGACAACGCCGGCTGTTAATCGGGTGCTCCTAGACGTGCCACTGGTGAATCAGATGACCGCGCCGCGTCTGTATAACGGGTGTGAAATCACGTCGTTAACGATGATGATGAATTATTATGGGATTAATGTAAGTAAGAATACCTTGGCTGACCGACTAACGAGCGTGCCGTTGACCTACGATAACGGTCAGCGCGGTAACCCGAACGTTGGCTTTGTTGGTGACGTGACTGGCGCGAACCCGGGCCTAGGTGTGTACCACACGCCAATTTATAAGGTCGCCAAGACGGAAACTAGCCAGGTTAAGGATTTAAGTGGGGCCAGCTTCAAGCAGGTCGTTAAGCAGTTAGAAGCCGGACGCCCGGTTTGGACCGTGACAACGACCAGCTTTGCACCGGTAAATACGATGGAAACGTGGGATACGCCGCAGGGTGACGTGAAGGTGACTTACGACGTCCATAGTGTTGTCATCGTGGGCTTTGACCGCAAACAGAAAAAAATTTACGTCAATAATCCCTATGGCCAGAAACAACAGGCCGTTGATTGGGATAACTTCGTTGGCGCGTACAACCAGATGGGGCAACAAGCCATCGTGTTGACCCTGAATCACAATTCAAAATAAGCTAACATCCCCCGCATCGGTTTCGAGCGGGGGTGTTTTCGACTTGTAACCAAATTGAAATGAAAATGTGGTCGTTTTTACAAATGAAAACGGTTATGATTAAAATATAGCCAAATTAATAATCGGTTAATAATTATGGCTATGAATGATTGAACTGTTTTTTATTACATAATGATTGAAAAAGCAATCGCCGGGGCATCCCGGTGATTAGCTGTAGGAGGATGGTTTCATGCAGTTGAAACGGAAGGTTAAACTTGGACTGGTTACAGCAGCCAGTGCAGTGGTTGTGGGGTTAGCGGTGACACCACTAGTGACGAATACGTTACACGCGGCATCGAACAACGTGACGTCGGTCAGTCAGACGACGGCCCCGTTAACGGTCAAAGCAACTAATCAAACGGTTAGTGCTAAGTCCGCCAGTGGGACGAAGGCGAATTACAGCGTGAAGTATACGGATCAGCAGTCACAAAAGACTGCAACGTATAAAAAAACGGATTATAATTCGACCCAAACCGCGCAAGCCAAGGTTGAGCACCTCGGCACGACCCAAGGCGATCAAGTGACGTTGCGGGGTGGCGAAAAGGCGACCGTGCAAGGAGTTATGGGCCGAATCTATGTTCACTGGAATACCGGTAACTGGTCGGTGACCGCCATTGCCAACACGCCGGACGTTGCTAACGACCCGGCTAAGTTTGCCAATACCGTTAATCAGCAGATCAAAGCCCAAAAGTTGACGGCTAAGAAAGTCACAACTGGTGCGGTCACCGTTTACAACCAGACCCAGAGTGGTCAGGCTAATTCGGTGAAGTGGCAACAAGCTGACCAAGTTGCTCAGGTTAAGGGCCAGCAAGCTAATACCGTTTTGAAGATTGCGGCGAAGGCTGATCAATAAAGAAAAGCTGCGTTTCGAGGATGCACAGAGCGTGTGACAAAAGTTGGTTAAGCGGAGCCAGCTGACTTTTGGCGCACGTTTCGACTACCAATATTCGGAGACACACAAGGGGCGGTGACATTAGTCACCGCCCCTTGTGTTTTAATGCTAGTTGAAATCGTTGTCGCTATCGTGGTCGGCCGTGGTATTGGCCGTGAAGGTGCGACTAATTAGTTGCAGGTGCTGACGGGTCGGTTCGAAGTCGTTGGCGAGCAGGGCCTGCATCCGGCGTTCGCTGGCCGCGAAAAAAGCGGCGATTTTTTGGGCTATTTGGTGGGCCTTAGGGGTGAGCAAGAGCCGCTTATAACGAGCATCGTTAGTAGCCGGCACCCGGATGATCAGGTCCTTGGCGACGATGGCGGTGACTAGGCTGGAGGCCGTGGCCTTACGAATGTTGAATTCTTGTTCAAGGTCGCGCTGAAAAACGTCGCGTTCGGTTTCGTGGTCGGCGATGTAGTTGATGGCGCTAACTTGTCGACCGGTCAGGCCCAGCGTTTTGGCAAACTGGTCCGTATCGCGAGCAAGCGCGTTATTCGCTCTTTGAATGGCAACGCCAAGTGAATGTTGCATGGTTTTCTCCTTTTAGTTCGTGTTCTAACTAATTCGCATTATAGGGAGCTAAATAGATAAAGTCAATTGTTTAAATAGTTTATTTTACGCTGATTATGTGTTAGATTATCAAACTAGTTCGTATTAGAACTATTACGAAAATGGAGTGATTAAATGACTAAAAAAGTCGATGCGAAGTTGATCTTGTCCGTACTGGCAGCGGGGCTACTGTCCTTTTGCGGGGTCATCGTTGAAACGGCGATGAACATAACGTTCCCGGTCCTGATGAACGAGTTTGACCTGAACACGGCGACCGTTCAGTGGATGACGACCGCCTATTTACTGGTGGTGGCCATCATTGTGCCGATTTCCGCCTTCTTAAAGCGACGGTTTAAAACCAAGACCCTGTTTGTGACCGCTAACTTACTTTTTATTGCGGGACTGGTCATTGATGCAACCGCGACGGCCTTTCCGATATTAGTGGCCGGCGGGGTTGTCCAAGGCCTTGGTACGGGGATCGCGTTACCGTTAATGTTTAACATCATTTTGGATTGGGTCCCCGATAATCAGCGGGGAACGCTAATGGGCATTGGGACCCTGATTACCGCGATTGCTCCAGCGCTGGGACCGACGTTTGGTGGCATCGTGGTCAACAATATGGATCGGCACTGGATTTTTATCTTGCTGCTGCCGCTACTCGTTATCTCGCTTTTTATGGGAATTTTTTCGATTCGTCAAGCAACTCCGCCGGTTAAAGCGAGTTTCGACGTGCCGGCCTGGCTGATGGTGATGTTAATTTTTGTTGGCTTCACCTTTGCGTTCAGCAATTTACAGCATTTGTTCAATAATCCGTTGCTCGTTTGCGGGTGGTTGGTATCGTGGGGATGATTGGCTTCATCACCGTGACCCGCCACTCGCGGCGGCCACTGATCAACCTGAATTTGTTCAAAGTTCGTTCGTTTAACTGGCACCTGACGGGGTTCTTCTTAGTTCAGGTCAACGCACTCGGGCTAGCTTTCATTTTACCGAACTACTTACAACTGGTTGATGGTAAGAGTGCCTTATTAGCCGGACTTTTTATTTTACCCGGTGCCGCGATCGGAGCGGTGCTCGCGCCGTTTGGTGGCCGGATTCTGGATAACTTTGGTGCTGCTAAACCGATTTTGACGGGTTCAGTTATCTTGGCGTTGGCGGTGACGCTGTTCACGATTTTTGGCATGCGGCTAACGGGGCCGTTGGTGATTGGTTTTTATATTCTACTGATGCTCGGAATGGGCATTACAATGGGCAACACAATGACTAGCGGTCTGGGACAATTAACTACCGACCTGCAAGCGGATGGTAACGCGGTCTTTAACACTTTACAACAGTTTGCCGGCGCGACCGGTACTTCGCTAGTTTCCGCTACCATCACCCTGGTTCAAGAGCGGGTCGGTGGCGCCCAAGCACACGCCGTTGCCCTTGGTTCGACGGTTGCCCTAATTGGACTGATGATTTTGATTTTACTGAACCTAGTTGCACAGGTGCGCGCGATGCAAACCCGAAAACGTGATTGACTTTTTGTAGCTCGGTGCTTATGATGATTGTAATAATTAAAAGTAGTGATCTTTAATGAGTAGCGGCCGATCCAACAGCACAGCGAGCCGGTGGTTGATGGAAACCGGACTGTGGTCGGACGTGAATTACATAAAGTGAACTGCCAATCGGCCGGATGATTTCGTTACCAATCAATGAGCGACTACCAGTTTGCTGGTAGTAACTTGGGTGGTAACGCGGAAAACTCGTCCCTGTTGTAATGACAGGGGCGAGTTTTTTATTTTATCCGGTCCTAATCTGAGGAGGAAAACGGATGAACATTATTGACGATTTAAAATGGCGTGGCGCCATTAACCAACAGACCGACGAAGCCGGCTTAAAAGAATTGACTGAGAACCAGTCAGTCGCCCTCTACTGTGGGATTGACCCGACTGGTGACAGTATGCATATTGGGCACTTGATTCCGTTCATGATCTTGAAACGGTTCCAATTAGCCGGCCACCATCCTTACGTGGTTGTCGGTGGCGGGACTGGTGCGATCGGTGATCCGTCGGGTAAGAATTCTGAACGGAAATTACAAACGATGGACCAGGTTAAGCATAATCAGGAAGCTCTGAACGCGCAGATGCATAAGCTGTTCGGTTCGGATAAGAACTTTTCAATTGTGAACAACTACGACTGGTTATCAAAGATTTCACTGCTCGAATTTTTGCGCGACTACGGTAAGTTGTTCAGTGTGAACAATATGTTGAACAAGGAAGTCGTCGCCAGTCGTTTGGAAGTCGGGATTTCGTACACGGAATTTACGTACCAGATTCTACAATCAGTTGACTTCTTACACTTATACAGAGCGGAACACGTTCACCTTCAAATCGGTGGCGCTGACCAGTGGGGGAACATCACGGCCGGAACCGACTTAATTCACCGCTTGGAAGGTAACGACGCCAAGGCATACGGGTTAACGATCCCGTTGATGTTGAAGGCTGACGGAACTAAGTTTGGCAAGACGGCCGGTGGTGCCGTTTGGTTAAATCCTGAACGGACGTCACCATATGAATTTTACCAATTCTGGATCAACCAGGATGACCGTGACGTTGTGAAGTACCTCAAGTACTTTACGTTCCTGAGTCACGAAGAAATTGACCGCTTAGCTGAAACCGTTAAGACGGCGCCGGAAAAGCGTGAAGCACAACGGCGGCTGGCTGAAGAAGTGACCGCATTCGTGCATGGTAAGGAAGCGGTGGTTGAAGCCGAAAACATTACCAAGGCGTTATTCACGGGGGATGTCCAAAACCTGAACGCTGAAGAAATTGAACAGGGCTTTAAAGGGGTGCCGTCCGCAGAAGTGTCAGCTGAAAAGCAAAACATTGTTCTGTGGTTAGTAGACGCAACCAAGTTTGAACCGTCGCGGCGGCAGGCGCGTGAAGACGTTAAGAACGGTGCAATTCGGATCAACGGTGAGAAAGTGACCGATGTTGACGCTGAAATCGATCCATCAGCCGCGTTTGATGGCAAGTTTGTGATTGTTCGGCGCGGGAAGAAACGTTACTTCCTCGCACGCGTTAAATAAATATTCTGTTCAAGAGGCTGGACCCTAATTGGGTCGGCCTTTTTCTTAATAATTAAACGGTTATTTGTAGTAAAATGAAAGCCAATAAGGGGATGCCATTGATTAGGTTAAGTTTGAGAGAGGATGGTTAGGGTGGCACAAAAGCAAACAACGCGCTTTACAACGAAAACCGTTACGACTTTAGGGATTTTAATTGCCGTGACGGTTGTGATTTCACTATTCTTCCATATTCCAGTTCCGGGGACTCAGGGCTATATCAACTTATGCGATGCGGGCATCTTTATTGCCGCGTTGACGTTCGGTCGGCGCGGGGGTGCCATCGTGGGTGGTGCTAGCGGATTATTATTGGATTTGTTACTCGGGTATACTCAGTACATGGTTTTCTCACTGATTGTTCACGGATTAGAGGGCTGGGTGGCCGGCCAATTCGGTGCGGACCAGCGTAAGGGGCGTCAAGCGATTGCCCTGGGCGCAGCTTGCTTAGTGATGGTCGTCGGCTACTTTATTTCTGATTCATTACTATATACAGTGCAGACTGGGTTAGTCGGCATTCCAACCAACGCGTTTCAAGCGGCGGTCGGTGCACTGATTGCGGGTCCCGTTGTTGCACGGATCAAACATCACGTTGGTCCTGAATTGAACGCTTAGGTTTGAAGGTTGAATGGTATTTCCTTAGTAGGTTAAAGTAAGAGAGTGGTGCGGCAGTGATTAGACTGACGCACTTTTATTTTGGAAAACGGGTAGAAAAGTGTTGACGGGTGCTATACGAATTGATATAGTAATAAACGTTGTTGTTTCGACCAGTGTTAAATGATTATTTAATTAATTTGAAATTGGTTGTTGACAGGTTGTTTGATAATTGTTATGATATTTCCTGTTGTCGCAACGACAACGTCATTGTTATTGGCGCTCGATGCTTTGAAAAAAGTTATTGACAGTAAGCGCTTTAAATGCTATGATGACTAAACTGCATTGAGTTATCGATGTAACGAATTAGACCTTTGAAAACTGAACAAAGTTTCGACGAATCAAATGTGTAGGGTCTCTCGATTTTGAATCAAGAGCAAACATTTGTGAAGTCAATTCGCTAGCAAATAAATTTTTGAACAACTTTAAATGAGCTTTTTAGAACTCATCATTAATTTGAGAGTTTGATCCTGGCTCAGGACGAACG
>NZ_BJDZ01000017.1 GCF_005405405.1 Lactiplantibacillus plajomi | reverse complement strand
CTTCGGCCGTGAATTTGCTTCTAGGCATAGTAAAATCCCCTTAGAGTTGATAGACGAAATTATAGTTTTTCATCTGTCAACCTTAAGGGGACTATAGCAAAGTTAGGGGTTGGCTTTTATGTTAATCCTCAGAAGCGTTAATTGCTTCCAGAAGCATATCAAGCTGTTCACATTTTTCGGATAAGTGGCTGACCCGCTCCTTTAAGTGCGGGTACAGCGTCACTACCCGTGAGCGATCCCGTTGACTCGCAACCAGCGTCTTTAACCGGTCAAGTTCCGTATTAGCTTCTTGGTATTCTTCCAGAATCTCAAATCTGTTACTCACTTTAAACACTCCCTTAAAACAATGTTCTTATTTTTCGCATAGAAAAACGGCAAACTTAATATACCACAAACTTGTTAAAGTTTAAATCATATTATTAAGTTTTTTTAGATAAAAAAGATGGTTAGATAACCGGCCAACCAAACGACCAAACGACACGAAAAAACGCTGCTAGGAATCCCCCCTAACAGCGTTTTGATTATCTTTAATTGCGCCCTACTTAACGGTACCCGCAAAGCTCGGCATGAAGTAACTACTAATTGTTTGAACCTTAACGTTCTCACCGGCTTGTGGCGCCGCAACGAACTGGTTATTACCGATGTAAATTGCGTCGTGATAAGTGCCACCACGAGCACCCCAGAACAGGATGTCGCCTGGCTGCGCATCGGCAACCGACTTAGTGGTAACCTTTGCTTCCTGAGCCACCGTATTATGCGGTAATGAAATCCCAGCTGCGTGTTGGTAAACGTAGGCAACCAGCCCAGAACAATCCATGCCGGATAGGCTAGCCCCGCCCCAAACGTAAGGAATGTTAGCGTTGGCTAACTTCAACGCTAACCCGGTCACCGAACCACTAGTCAGCTCACTGTTGCTCGTGTTTTGCGTCGCAACGTTAGAAGTCGTTACTGACGATGCCGAGTTAGATGAGGAAACCAAGTCCGAAACGTTCACCGTGTTGGTGGTGTTAGTCGTCGCTGACGAGCTGGCACTTGCCGTTGATGTCGTTGAAGACGACGTTACCTGCGAACTAGCCGCACTCGTCGAACTAGATTGCGCCTGACTCGTGGCGTGGCTACTTGCCGCATTCTGAGTAGTTGAAGCCGATGAGGCCGCGGTTGTCTGCTGTACTGGCGCCTTGGAAACTGCCGGCGTATCGGCAGCGGCACTTACCGTCGTATTTGAGCTTTGTGTTGTACTAGTGGTATCCTGACTCGCGCTACTAGTGGCTTGACTAGTAACACTCGTCGAGCTGGCCACGCTAGCCGGTGCCTGACTAGTTGCCGCACTCGTCGCGGTCTTCGTTGCACCCTGACTTGCAACGGATTGCGCACTAGCTTGGCTGGTCTTGGCACTGCTGGTAACTGCTGAGGCGGCACTCGTTGAACTAACGTTGGTCGTTTGGGCCGACGCCGCAACTGACGACGTAGCGGCGGATGAAACCGGTGTCGTTTGTTTAGTGGTCGTCTTAGCTTCAGTCGTTGCGGGAACCTTCAACGATTGACCAGTAACAATTAAATCACCGGACAAGTTATTAAGCACTTGTAACTTATAAACTGATGTATGGTATTGATCAGCAAGATCCCATAACGTATCACCGGCCTGAACGGTGTGTGACCCGGTCTTAGTGGCCGAAGTCTTCGTAACGGTACCCTGCTTTGAACCGTTAATTTGTAACTGCTGACCGACAAAAATTAAGTCGGTATGCGCATCAAGCGCTTTAATTTTATTTAATTGTTCAATACTTTGAACGGAAACGCCGTGTTCCTGGGCGAGTCCCCAAACGGTATCATTGGCTTTTACCGTGACTGATGCTGCGTTGGCAGCTTGGCCTGTAGCAAGCAATAAACCAACGGCACCAACCGTACCGGCTAGGACCTTGCCCGTTGTATGTGCTTGTGACATTCAATTCACTCCTTCTAAAACAAGTCATTAAAGTAGGCTATCAAGTTTAAATCTTAAGAAAAGCTTAACGTCTTTTACAAATCATAATTTTATTGTAGCACAGTTTAAGAAAATGCAAACTAGAATTACTTATTTTTTTGTGAAACAATGCGTTTATTTAAAAAATACATCGTCCATCCCCGGCCAATACAATATGCCGGCACTCCGGGCTTCACAATCACAAGTAATCGGCTAACTCAGTGGTTCGCATCAACTTAGTCGCAGCATACAAATCGCGCTAAACCGTTGTTTGATTAAAAATTTGATTTAAACTGATTTTAGCCACAAAAAAAGTTTTCGCCGCCACCGGTGACGAAAACTTTTTGCTTGTTAAAGACGTGGATCAAATAACCCGTCGACTGGTCGCTGGGCGTGGATCAGTTTGATTGCATCCCCCAATAGTGGACCCACTGAAAGTTGGACCAACTTTGGAAATTGTTTGTTAGCTGGAATTTGAATCGTGTCCGTAACAATTACTTTTTCAAACGGCGCAGCTTGTAATTTCTCCGGTGCCTGCTGTGAAAAGATGGCGTGCGTGGCACACCCAAAAATTCTGGCCACCCCGGCCTTTTCCATCGTCTTGGCGGAAACCGCAAAACGGCTCCCCGTGTCGATCATGTCGTCAATAATAATTGCGGTGCGTCCGCGAACGTCGCCGATAATACTATCCGGAACGGCCGCGTCAGTCACCGGATTACGGTTATCAATAATGGCAATCGACGCGCCCAACAATTCGGCTAACTTCCGCGCCCGGGACACCCCGGCGTGGTCCGGTGAAACTACCACCAAGTTCTCAGTAATCCCACGGTCCTTGAAGTAGCTCGCTAAAATTGGGGCAGCTAATAGGTGATCGACCGGAATGTCAAAGAACCCTTGAATCTGGGCCGCGTGCAAATCGACGGTCAGCACCCGGGTGGCCTGATCATTTTCTAGTAAGTTCGCAATCAACTTCGCCGTAATCGGTTCACGTGAACGCGCCTTGCGATCTTGGCGCGAATAACCGTAATACGGGATCACCACGTTAATCTCACTTGCGCTCGCACGCCGTAACGCGTCGATCATGATCATTAATTCTAAGACCATGTCATTGACCGGATCCGAAATGGACTGAATAACATAGACTTCCGCGCCACGAATACTCTCTTCAATATTGATTTGAATTTCGCCATCGCTAAAGCGCTTAACGGAAGTTTTACTCAACGGAACCCCGACCCGCGCCGCAATTTTTTCTGCGAGTGGTAGGTTGGAATTCAACGCAAACAGTTTGAGTTTGGAATACGATTCATCTGCTGACATAACGCCCTCCATAAAATTATTCATCTTTGATACCTTGATTATAACAGTTAGCCGTCAAAAAGTGCACGGCGACGGTAATTTAATTAAATGAGCCCGCCTTAAATTAGTGCGCGGCCGGCATAAAGTCCTGCGGTTTAATACCGCTCATCCCAATCATCGGGTCAACCGTGCCCATCGTTACGAGCTCGGTCGTCAGGACGTGGCGGTGTGGGCCTGGATCGGTCGACTTCGCAGCTTCAGCTACCGGCTCGTTGGCAGCCACCTTAGTTGCCGCGGTGCTGGCCACCGTAGCTGTAGACTCGGCCGCCGAGGTATCACTATCAGTGGTTACCACCGCCGTCTCGCCACTAATCACTTGCCGTAACCGCTTGGTCAACGTCGTTTGGCGGTTGACCGACTCATTGGTTACGCTACGTTCAAACGCCTGGCTCTCCCCGAGCATGATCAACATCTCTTCGGCCCGGGTGACCGCCGTGTACAGTAAATTACGTTGAAGCATCCGTGAAAACTGGGGAACCATCGGCAGAATCACCATTTTAAACTGGCTCCCCTGTGATTTATGGATCGACATGCTGTACGCCAGCGTCAGTCGGTTCCAATCCGATCGTTGGTAAGTCACTTCGTTCTGGTCAAACGCAATCGTTAACTGATCTTTTTTGGATTCGTTATGCGGATCCTTAGCGAGGTCGATACCGACAACCTTACCAATATCACCGTTAAAGACGTTATCCTCCGGCGAATTCACTAGGTGTAAGACCTTATCACCGACCCGAAAATCCTGACCATTATAAGTCAGGTGCTTTTGCTGCGCGGACTTTAGTGGGTTAAAAATATTTTGAACGGTCGTATTTAGTTGGTCGATTCCCGCGGCACCGCGGTACATTGGTGCTAGAATCTGGACCTGATCAGCCGTAAATCCCTTTTGCTTGGCTTTGGAAACGACCTGTTCAACGATGTGGTTCACCTGAAAAGCGTTGCAAGCAATGAAGGAACGGTCCGGCTGATTGATCATAAAATCGTCCGGTAAGTGCCCGTCCTTAATGGCGTGCGCTAGCGGGATGATACTGGAATGATCATCCTGCCGGTAAATCGTATCCAATTCAATCTGCGGTAAGTCTGGCATTTGTAACAAATCGTGAAAAACCTGACCCGCACCGACCGATGGTAACTGGTCCTTATCGCCCACCAAAATTACCTGCATGTGACTCGGCACCGCTTGTAGCAGTAGCTCAAAGAGTTTCGTATCAACCATCGACATTTCGTCAATGATCAGTAAGCCGCCCTCCAAGTCCTTTGCCGGTTGCTCGGGGCCGTCTTCGCGCCCGGTCAACCCCAGTAGGCGGTGAATCGTACTAGCTGGTAGGTTGGTCGTTTCTGCCATCCGTTTCGCTGCCCGTCCCGTTGGTGCGGCCAGCAAAATTGGAAACGGTTTGTCCTTGTACTGATTAATATCCAGTGAAACGTCGTGCAGTTCGGCAAACAACGCGACTAGTCCGCGAATGATCGTGGTCTTCCCGGTCCCGGGACCCCCGGTCAATAAGAAGACGTGGGCACTAATGGCCTCACGTAGCGCCGTTGTTTGCGAGTCGTCGTAAGTCAGGTGACTCGCTTTAGCCACGTGTTCAATTGCTGAATCGATGGCCCGCGGCTTAAAGTCGGTATCCGCATCGGCATCTAATAGCCGCTTCAAATGCTCGGCAATCCGCCATTCTGCTTCGTACAAGTCGCGTAAATAAATCCGGTTGTCATCACCAACAACTTTATTTTGCTTGGCCAGTTCCACTAACTGATCCGCAATTTTTTGCGGGTCGACTTGCACGTGCCGGGCGTCTTCTAACAAACGCAACGTTGCCGCGAGCAGCGGCTTGGCCGTGGTGTACGTATCCCCGTTCTGCGAGCAAACCTCATTGATTTCCGTCAGTAATGCTGCTCGTAACCGGCTATCGGCCTGCGGATCGATTTTTAGTTGGGCCGCGATTTGGTCAGCCTTCTTAAAGCCGACCCCCTTAATATCCTCGACTAACTGGTAAGGATTTTCCTGAATCACGTTCAGGGTATCGGCCTGATACTTAGCATAAATTGCCGCTGCCAACCGACTGCCAAAACCGTAGGCATTAAGGCCGATAATGGTCTGTTCCAACCCGTTATTAACCCGCAACGTATCGATCAGCGTTTGCTGAACACCCTTGCGTAACCCAATCGGTTTTAAAACTTTAGGATCTGCCAAGATTTTATCAATCGCGTCTTCGCCCAACGTGTCAACAATGCGGGTCGCCGTCTGCTTGCCCAGCCCGGGAAAGTCGCTCCCGGATAAGTAGGCGATCAAACCGCTCCGCGAAGTTGGCGTCTGGTTTTGATAATTATCCGCCTGAAATTGAACACCATACTTCGGGTGGCGAACCGTTCGACCGGTGAAGCGGTAGGTCGTCTCTTCTTGGATATCCGCAAAGTTACCAGTCACGACGATCTCATCTTCGTGCCAGTCGATATTTTGCTCACTGACCTTGACCAACAAGACTTTATAAAAACTATCATTGCTGCTAAAAAAGACGGCCGCAACCTTCCCCACCACAAAGTGGGTCGTCATCGCACCGTTTTGCTGATCATTAAACAAATTTTCTTGTACGCCGGCCATGGTATCCCTCCCTTAAGAATTTGGTGTCGTCCGGTCATCGGAGCCTTGTTGCGCCCGCAACGTTTTTTCAATGTCCGTTAACTGCTGCTGGTGCCGCTCAAAATAATCGGCGTCTTGCCGTTGTGCTTGCTTAAATAGGTCGGCGTACGGCTTGCCTAGCACCATCGCCGTCAATCCCGCGTTGAACGCCGCCCGACCATTCGTCGGTTCAATTGTAAGCACCCGTTGATAATAATCGTACGCCTGTTGGTTATTGCCTAATGCAAGTAATATGTCTGCCACTAGCAAGTTGGCATCAACGTTAGCTGAATTTAACTCCTGGGCCGTGATTGCCCATACCAGTGCGTGCTGGTAATCCTTCTTCGCCATCAGTGACTGGGCCATCATCAAATACGCGTCCAGCTTTAATTTTGGGTCGTGAATTTGCTGATAAAAGGTCATCGCCTTGTCATAAGTCTGGGCCTGATAATAAACGTTGCCGAGCGCATAGCGAAAAAGGTCGGCGGCCGCTGCGTCGGTTTCAAACTTTCCCAACGCTTTCATCGCCAACGCTTCAGCCTGTTCAAAATCCTGACCAGCCGTTAATAAAACAACTAAGTCGTAATAAGGATGATAATCATCCGGATGCGCATCAATGGTGGTCACCAGTTGATGGACTAACGCTTGTTGTTGCTGACGGTCTGGCCGTCCTTGTTTATTCGTTGCCATCTTTGCGCCTCCTTAAATCGTGTCGGTCGGATCGGGACGCCGTGCCAAGTAGGACGTATCATTCCAGTCCAAGAGTTTAAACGACTGACCCCGGTCGCGCGTCTCTAAAATTGTCGTCGACGTATTCGACAACCCACCGCGACGACGCAACGTTGCCAATGATTCCCCCAATAACGTGTTTACCAACGCGTTAAGCGCGGCCCCGTGGCTCACAATAATCACGTTATCACTCCGCTTGGGGTTGGCCGCCACGATTTGGCGAATCGCTGGTAACATCCGTTTTAATAACTGCTGAAAGCTTTCGCCGTTAATTGCCGTCGGGTCGTACTGATCCGGGTGGTTGCGGAACGCGTCGTACTCCTGAGGGTACTTAACTTTCACATCACTAAACGCCATGCCTTCCATTTTACCTAAGTTAAATTCCCGTAAGCGACTCATGACCGTCAGCGGTAAGGCCGGTTGCGCCAAGTCATCCCGTAAGGTTGTCGCGGTCGTCCGCGCACGCTTGAGTGGGCTCACGTACAAGTGGCTAAATGAAATATCCTTCAAAGCCGCGGCTAATTGGTGAATCTCGTCATAGCTGGTTGGCAACAACGGCGAATCCCCTTGCGAGCCTTGGTAACGGCCTTCCAGGTTCCACTCGGTTTTACCGTGGCGAATAAATAATAGTTTGGTCAAATTAATTACTTCCTCATCCGGGTCGCTGACGACCGCTCAATATTATTACCATTATGCCAGTTTTCAGTTAAATTTTCAAAAATCAATCAAGTGCGATAAATTAAAATTATGTTAACTAGAAAAAGCGCAAAAAAAGCGAGTTAAGGGACACCCCCTTAACTCGACTTTTCTACCTGCTAAACTTATTGATTAAAACCGCCGCCGTAACCATTGCTTCAAGTTAGCAAACCCAGCTGCTAACGCGAGTAATACTATGCCAATCAAACTAGTGGCTACCGGTGCTTGTTCGTTAGTTTGTGGCAAGGCTGATTGCGGAGTGGCTGACGATTGCGCGGGTTTCACTGGTACCGCTGCTGATTGAAGACCAGTCACCGCACTATTCGCCGGTGAAGTGCCACCGCTAGTCGCGCCACTTGCTGATGACTGCCCCCCTAAAGGTTGGCTGCCAGCCGCGGCACTACCAGATTCACCACTGGTACTATCACTACCCGCAGCCGGAGTCGACCCAGATGGTGCTGAAGAGCTGTCACCCGCAGCGGCACCCGAATCGACTGGGTTTTCCGGCGCCGCGGAGCTTCCCGGCGTTTCTGACCCTACGGAACCACCCGTAGCGGCTGAACTACCGGGCGCTTCCGACGTATCGGCACTATCCGGCGTATCATTTTCGTCGCCGCTCCCCGGCGTTGAGTCTTTATAGGTGATTGTTAATGTTTCGTCGGGCGAATCCGCCGTAACTAACTTTTCGGGCACAATCACCTGACTTGGTAAGGTGTTCGGGTAAAGTGGACTGGTGACCGCCGCCAGTTGTGCACTACTCGTTGGTTGCCAGTCGTCATAAGTAACATCATCAGTCACGAGATCGCGGGTTGCGGTCCGTTCAAAGGTCACGCTTTGCACTACCGGCGTTCCAATTGGTTGTCCTTCAGCGTCTTGATAGTTGATTGTCCGCGTCACCGTCCGCTCGATAATCACGTCTTTCGGAATAATGGTACTATCCGAATCAATCGATAACGTTTGGTGCGTAAAGTCAACCCGGTAAGTTAAATCGGCGGCTGGGTCACTAAGTAACGCACTTCCCGTTGGTACGTCACTGCTGGTTAACTGGTAACCGCGGCTAACGTAATCGTTAATCGTTTGTTCGGGTGAATAGCTCGACGCTGAATCGAATAACCCGGTCACGGTATCGGTCGATAACACGGTATTCGTAACGGTATCCACGTACTCCACCGTCCGTGATAGTGTATTGGGGGTGTACAGGTACGTGATGGTTCCCGCGGTCAGTCCTAACTGACCGCTTTCGGGCAAGCTTCCCGTCAGCGTGCGGTTTACCGTATAGCCCGCAACGCTAGCCGGTTTGGCCGTATACGCATCGCCGACGTAACCGCTGATAGTCGTACTTGGTGCTAATTCCTTGCCGAACAATGTCTCGTACTTGACGGTGATCCCCCCGGCGGGTTCCCGCTCATAAGTGTACGTTAACGCCTGCGGATCCTGAGTATAGGTGCCAGTCAACGCACTACTACGGGTTGGGTCCAACCGGTAACCGTCAATGGCCGTCTGGTCGGTTAAATCATAGGCTTCACCAATTTTAGTCCCTTGGAGCTTGGTAGCCGGTTGAATCGCTTCACCAGTGGTGCCGTCCAAGTACCGCACGTTTAATTCGGGGGCCGTCAGCCAATTAGCGGGTTGATAAATCGCAACGTCGTAATTAATTGACACCCCGTTCGGATAACTAACGCTCATAAAGGCCTGGTTAACGTTTTCCGCCGTAACCGCCATCGTGTAGCCCGGAATACCATAGCTAAACCAGTTAGCCCCACTGACGGTCGGGTAAGCAGTTGGAATTTCAAAGCGTCCATCGCCCAACGCGGTCAGCGGCGTTGGTGTGACCGTCGTCGCACCGGTCGGACTACCACTAATCGTCGAATAATAATGGCTGGTTAGCGACTCACCCTGTAAGCCAATAATGGGTAGTGCGGTAAACACCGCTGGTTGACCAATCACCATATTCACCGGTTGCTCGTTGGCATTGACCCGTTGACCGAGTACGCCTAAGTACGCCGACCGGGTGAAGCCACTTAACGGTGAAAAATCGGTAATTGAGTTATTGCCTAAACTTAAGTTAAAAATCGAGCTAGTGCGGGTATTATCAATCGCCGTCAACCACGGTGCTAATTCAGCTAATTGTGCATTGGTCATCCCATTGGCATTCGTTTGGTAATCGGCCATGCCACCTTGATCAGTACCGGCAAATTGAACCCAGGATAACGTCACCGGATCAATTTTAGTTAAGGGTGCTAAATTAACAGCGCTCAGATCCTTGCACCAGATCGACAATTCTGAAAAACGGTCCGGTTGTAGTGGTGTTAAATCAACATCCGGATGAGGTAACGTCACGTAAAACTTAATTAAGCTGGTACTTGGTAAATACTGCAAGTATTGCATACCTTCCAAGTTGCCACTGAGCGCTAGGGGCACGTTCATCGTCCCAATATTGATGGTTCCGTTGAAGTTACGCAGCATCCCGACGGTGACCGGTGAAATTGCCTTGATACTGTTCATCACTTCGGCCTGAATACCGGGATCGCCAAACTGGACGACGGTCGTATCCGGTACCGCTTCGGACGTGGTCGGGGTATCCGCTTGCGAAGCGGTACCACTGGTCGCGGTACTAGTCGTACTGCTAGTAGCATTACTCCCCGCTTCGCTACTGCCTACCGTGACGGTCGTCGTCGTACTGATCGAAGTCCCGCTAGTCGCAGAACTTGCGGGAGCGGCCGTACTACTAGTGGGAGCCGCACTCGCCGCGGACGTGCCAGTTACCGTACTCGTACTGGTCCCCGTTTCCGTTCCGGAGGTGGTGCCACTGAGCGCTCCACTCGCTGCGGTTGTTTCAGTTTCCGTACTTGCCGATGAATCGGCTGTACTGGTTGAACTGGTGGAACCACCATAGCTGGCAGCGCTTTCGGCTTGCGACGTACTCGTCGCTGAGCTCGTCAGTACGGTCGCCTTAGTTAAGGTGGTCCCACTCGTCTGACCGACCGTTTCGGTGCTCGGCGTTGCGACCGATTGTGACGGATCGGTTGCCGCCGCGGCTGGGAGGGTCAATAAAGTTGCCCCCAAGCCGACGCTGGCCGCTAACAAGGTTACCGTCGTTTTCCACGAGCGCTGATATTCTCGCTTTTGATATTGATGATTAATTTGTTGTATCCGTTGGAGTTGGGTTAAACGCATTATCTCAACGACCTTTCTCAGGCGTATTCTAATCGATTCTCATTCATCCTAATCGGATTAACTCTTTGTTCCTTGCTCCTTAACGCCCTACTTATATGTATAGCACGGAAGCGGTAACACAACAATTTACAGGTTTGTACAAACCTGTTTTTTTACTGTTCGAATCGTAATTCACGTTAGTCAATTTTACTTGCAAAGCTTTTTACGCAAAAAAAAGGCCACCATTAATAACGGTGAACCTTCACTATATAATAGTAGTTATTTTTTTAAAGCCTCGTCTAACGCGTTAACCCCTTTGATTGGACCCACGACCGTGACAATGTCGTGAGTCTTCATCATATCGGTCGGTTGCGGTGAAACGTTGATTTCCTTACCGTGTTTAATGGCAATGACCGTTAAGCCAAAGCGTTCCCGCAAGTTTAAATCAATTAAGTTCTGATCAACAAACGTTGGGTCGGTAATTTCAATCGCGGCTAACGTGTATTCATCACTCAAGTCAATAAAGTTCAAGATGTGATTCGAAAGCAACTTGCGGACAATGCTGTGCCCCATGTCACGCTCTGGGAATATGACCTGATCGGCGCCGACCCGCTCCAAAACGCGCCCCTGGTCACTAGTTTCCGCCTTAGCAATCACCTTTTTAGCCCCCTGCTCCTTACTCAGCATGGTGGTTAAAATACTGGCTTCCATATTATTACCGATCCCGATGATGACGTAATCAAAAGTATCGATGTTTAAATCGTGTAAAACCTCTTCATCACGGGTGTCGGCAATCAAGGTCTGGGTCGCAACGTCCATCAATTCGTTGACCGGCCCTTCGTGAATATCCACGGCAAGTACGTCTTAATGGGCTTCCGCTAACGTGCGCACGACGCTTTCACCGAACCGGCCCAAACCAAAGACCGCAAAACTTTTCTTCATCGTTATCATCCTATCCAATCAAAATATTTTCTTCCGGGTAGCGAATCAGGTTGACCTTCGCTTGACGCTTCGACAGGGCGTACAGTGACGTAAAGATCCCGACCCGACCAATAAACATCAGTAACATGATAATTAACTTACCAATGACACTTAAATTAGGGGTCAGTCCCAAACTCAGGCCGACCGTTCCAAAAGAGGAAAGCACTTCGAACAAAATGTATTCCAGGCCAAAATCGCGCGGAATCGTTTCCGTCTGGGTCAAAATTAAGGTGGCGACCGTCATGACGATACTGGCTAGAAAGACCAGTAACAAGGCCCGACTGATGTTTTCTTGGCTAAAACGGCGGCGACTATACTCAACGTCCTTGCGTCCCCGAATCTGGGCAATGCTTTGAAACATTAGGACGCCAAAGGTGGTGGTTTTAATCCCACCGGCCGTTGACCCGGGGGTACCGCCAATGAACATCAAAATCATAATGACAAACAGGCTCCCGGCCTGTAGTTGGCCGGTCGGCATGGTAATCAAACCGGCCGTTCGCGGCGTGACGCTCAAGAACAACGTATTAATTGTCCGGGTAAACCACGACGTTCCGGCTGGCAACAGCCGTAAATCACGCTCCGTGACGAATAGCAAAATGAATCCGATGACGAATAGACTCAGCGTCGTCAGTAGGGTCAGCTTTGAGTTCAGTGTCAGCCGCTTACGCTCGTGGAAGAGTAGTAAGTCTCGCCAAACCAGGAACCCTAAGCCACCGGCAACGATCAGGATCATGGTCACGATCAGGACGTAGCCGTCGTTACGAAAACTGATCAGGCTATCACCAAAAACGTCAAAGCCGGCGTTACAAAAAGACATGACCGCGTGGTACATCGATACGTACAGGCCGTGGGTCCAGCCAAACCGCGGGACGAAGTCGACGGCAAACAGCCCCATCCCGCCAACTTGAAACGCCAGCGATAAACCGATCACGTACTTCATCACACTCTTGGTATCACTCAAGTTTTCTAAGTTCAGGGATTCCTTGACCATCAGCTGCGTTGATAAACCAATCCGGCGACGCATAATGTTAAATAACAACACCGCAAAGGTCATGTACCCCAACGCCCCAATTTCAGATAAGACGAGGATCACTAGCTGACCGAAAGTCGTCCAGTGCGTGGCGGTATTGACCACTGTTAAACCGGTAATACAGGTCGCCGAGGTCGCCGTAAACAACACGTTCATAAAACTGGTCGTTTGCCCGTCCGGCGTCGCCCACGGTAAACTCAGCAGGAGACTACCGATCGTGATCAAAATCAGAAAACCCGCCACCATTTTTTTCGACAGCGTATCAAATAATTTAATGTGTTTAAGTCGACTCATCTTCCACCCATCCTATTGCTATACTTCCCCTAGCTTAAGCAACAATTAACCGAAAATCAAGCGGTAATCCGGATTTTACGGTAAACAAAAGGGTCCACCCCGTGGCCGTAACCAGTTGGGGTGAACCCGTTAATCGTAATTTCTGTTAAACGTACTGCAAAACGCGCTCGTCGTTGTAAGCAGCGTCAATCATGCCGGAGCCTAAGCATTCCTCACCACGGTAGAAGACGACCGCTTGGCCAGGGGTGATGGCCCGAACCGGCTCATCGAAGGTCACCTTGACCTGGGTGTGGTCCTCATTAAAGTGAACCGTTACCCCGGAGTCCTTTTGACGGTAACGGAACTTCGCCGTCACGTGGAAATCATTGCCAAAGTCTTCGTTAGTGACAAAGTGCAAGTCGGACGCTTCCAAGTAAGTCGCGTACAGGTGGGGGTTGTGGTAACCCTTGCCGACGTACAGGATGTTCTTCTTAAGATCCTTACCAATCACGAACCACGGTTCGTTATCGACACCGTCGCCACCGATTCCCAGACCGCGCCGTTGGCCAATTGTATAATACATTAAGCCGGCGTGCTCACCTTTAACTTCACCATCAAAGGTCATCATCTTACCAGGCGTTGCCGGTAAGTAGTGGCCGAGAAATTCCTTGAAGTTCTTTTCGCCAATGAAGCAGATCCCAACGGAATCCTTCTTCTTAGCAGTCGCCAAACCGGCGTTCAACGCTAACTTACGCACGTCCGGCTTGATCATGTCACCCAGCGGGAACATGACCTTTTGCAAGGTTGCGGAATCTAACTGACTTAGGAAATAAGTCTGATCCTTGTTACTATCAACACCACGCAATAGGTGCATCGTACCGTCATCGTCATGTGACAAGCGGGCGTAATGCCCGGTTGCAATGTAGTCGGCACCAAGGTCCATTGCATAGTCCAAGAACGCCTTGAACTTAATTTCCTTATTACAAATAACGTCGGGGTTCGGCGTGCGGCCCTTCTTGTACTCGTCTAAGAAGTACGTAAAGACCCGGTCCCAATATTCCTTTTCAAAGTTAATTGAGTAATACGGGATGCCGATTTTATCGGCGACTTTGGCAACGTCCTTATAATCTTCGGTCGCGGTACAGACACCGTTCTCGTCCGTATCGTCCCAATTCTTCATAAAGACGCCCACCACGTCGTAGCCCTGCTGCTTTAATAGCAACGCGACAACGGATGAGTCAACACCACCACTCATGCCGACAACGACACGGGTGTTACTGTGATCAGTCATACTGTTCACCATCATTTCCAAAAGATTCTGGAGAATCCACGATTTGAAGGTCGTACAAGTCCAGTATTTACCATTATAACAAAGAAAACGCCGGCTGCAAGCCAGGCGTTTCGCAATTACTGTTCGGTTAAAATGTCACGGTCGATAAAGCTCTGTAAAATAAAGCGTAATTGTTCGACTTCGTCGGGATGGGCCGCGTTCTTAAACAGGTTTGCGCGCTGCATCCCGTTACCGGTGACCGTACTCATCTTGAAGCCGGTCAAGTCAGCGTTAACGGCAACTTTTAGCTTAAAGGCTGCCTGGTACGGACTGTTCGGGTCCAACGAGCGTTCAAAGCTGAACGCACCGGAACGTCCCTTAATGAACCCTAAATCTAGTAACGAATATTTTTTAATGGCCGTGCTTAACGCGTAAGTTTTGGTATCGCCGTCAAGCTGGACCGTCTTGGTGTATGCCATCTGCCTACCTCCTAGTTAGCTTACTTCTTTGATAACCGCTGAACCGTCTTCGTCAGGACGGTCACGAACTGGTCCAAGTCTTCCTTGGTGGTGTAACGACCAAAGCTCAGCCGAATCGATTCGTTGACCCGCGGTGAGTCCGCACCGAACATCGCGATTAACACGTGCGACGGTTCTAAGCTCCCCGCCGTGCAAGCCGAGCCACCGGAAACGGCAACGCCGCCCAGATCTAAGTTCGTTTGTAAAATATAGGTCGAAATCCCCTTGATCCACAAATTCAGGACGTGCTGGAGATTATCGGTTCCAAGGGCGCCGTTCACTTCAAAGTCAATTCCATTAGCCGTTAACTGGTCGACCACGTACTGCTTGAAGTCGTGGTACTTGGCCTGGCGGTGCGCCTTTTCTTCAGTCGTTAATTCTTGAACGGCCTGGGCAAAACCAGCGATTGCCGGAACGTTTTCAGTGCCGGCGCGGCGTTTGTCTTCCTGCTCGCCACCCTTGATGAAGCTCGGGAAGTTGACCCCGTTGCGCTTATACAAGAACCCGAGAAACTTCGGCCCGTTGATTTTATGCGCCGACGTCGATAACAGGTCGATGTGGTCGCGTTGCACGTCAATGTCCAATAATCCGTAAGCCTGGACGGCATCGGTATGGAACCACGCTTGGTGATCCTTCAATAGTTCACCAATTTCGTGAATCGGCATGTGCGACCCAACTTCGTTATTACCTGTCATGACGGAGACGAGGATCGTGTCCGCTCGGAGGGCCGCCTTTAAGTCCGCCAGCGAGATGTTCCCGTTCCGGTCGACTGGTAAGTAGGTCACTTCGAAGCCTTGCTCCTCAAGGTACGCCGCCGATTTTAAGATTGCTTGGTGTTCGATGGCCGTGGTAATAATGTGTTTACCTAACTTTTGGCGCGCAAAGGCAGTCTGAATCAACGCCGTATTATCACTTTCGGTCCCACCACTGGTAAAAATAATGTCGTCATCGGCCGCGTTAATACTCTTAGCAATCACGTGGCGACTATTATCCAAGACTTCCCGGGCAGCGCGACCAAAAGCGTGGGTACTGGACGCGTTCCCGAAATCATTGGTCATTTGATCTGTCATCGTTTGGATCACGGACGCGGCCATTGGCGTGGTCGCGGCGTTATCGAGGTACACTCGTTTCATTACATTCTTCCTTCTAACTAATTCACTTAATTCTGAGCCTTAAACAGGGCCAGTAACATGGCGGCCGATTGCTTACCGGCTTCCAAGATAAAATCGTCGAACGACACGCCGGCATTTTCGTCACCAACGTCGGACATGGCCCGAATGACGACGTACGGGGTGTTAAACTGGTGGGCAGCCTGACCAATCGCGGCCCCTTCCATTTCACTTGAAAGCGCGTCTGGGAAGTGGGCCAAAATCTTGTCGGTGGCCGCCTTCCCCGCAATAAACTGATCCCCGGAAACAATCAGGCCGGTCTTAGCATTTAAGCCGGTTGCAGCCGCCGCGGCCATGATTTCTTTGACCCAGTGCGCATCCGTTTCATAATATAACGGTTGTTGTGGTAACTGGCCGTAATCGTAATCAAAGGCGGTCGCATCAACGTCGTGATAAGCCGTCTTGGTTGCAACGACAACGTCGCCGACGGACAGGCCTTGGCCGATGCCACCGGCAGAACCGGAGTTAATAACGACGTCTACGTCAAAGTTAGTGATCATTAAGGCGGTCGTCATCCCCGCCTGCACCTTACCAATGCCGGATTGAACCAGCACGACTTCCTGGTCACTAATGGTGCCATCGTAAAAAGTGATGTCTTTGATGGTGACTACTTTTTCATCGGTCAGTGCCTCACGTAACGTTTTCAGTTCTTCTTGCATGGCACAAATAATTCCAAATTTCATGATTAACTGCTCCTACTTTCCTACGTAAAAAATAATATTAAAAAGACAATGATGATAGCAAGGACCAGCCCAAAAATCACCCAGTTCAACTTACGCGCCAGCCGCTTGGTCTTGGCTTCCTCTAGTTCTTGATTAGTTTGAGCCGCGTACGCTTGGCGTGAGGGTGTCGGCTCGCTTGTCTGGTCATTATCGTCGTCCACGGGTACCGTCTGGCCGTGGCGCTGGCGGTACTGTTGGCGGGTCATCTGTTCGTCTTCAGCCATTCAGCGTGCCCCCTAACTCGGGATGGGCCTGCCAATACCAGACGGCCATCACCGTCTTGGCATCCTGCAACTCACCGCTGGCAACCGCTTCGACGGCGGTCGCTAAATCCCAGCGGATCAGTTCGATTTGCTCATCCGCATCCTGCGGTAACGCCGTTGTGACCGCCGTTAAGCCGGTTGCAGTGTATAACGTCATCAATTCATCGGTAAATCCCGGTGACGTATAAAAGGACGCTACGGCCGTTAGGTTGGCCGCCTGCAGCCGCGTTTCTTCATTCATCTCACGGATAGCCGCCGCTCGCGGCGTTTCACCGGCTTCGATCTTACCCGCCGGAATTTCCAAAATTGGCTTGCCGGCGGCCGTGCGCCACTGCCGTTCGATTAGTAGCTGATTGTTGCTGTCGATCATTAACAGCGCCACGGCCGGCTGATGCCGGACTATTTCGCGGGTCGCCGTGGACTGGTCCGGTAACGTGACTTCCTGCTTTTCAACTTGCACTAAGCCGCCCTGATAAACCGTTTGGCGGCGCTGAACGCGTTCTTCGAATTTCAACAGCGCGCCCCCTTTCGTCGTCTCTCAATAAGGATACCGATTTTTTAGGCCGAATGCAATTTTTGCCCGTCAGCTGGCCGGAAATTATCACAATTTTAAGACCAAGCGCAAAAAAGAACCGCGCCAAGTGACCCGGTCCTTTCCGCTACCAATCGCTAATTAGGCTGTGATAAATTTGCAACGAATTGTTCGTACGCTGGCTGTTCACCAGTCTCGGTCGCCGTGGCAGTACTGTAATCGCCCGCTAAAGCGGCTTCGACCGGTAGGGTCACGATTCGAACAAAGGTCGCGTTGCCGATCAGTTCCATCCAGTAATCCTCGTCCGCGCCCTGGTGAACCACGGTGTACACCATGCCACCCGGGTTCGTGACTTGGATTTGCTGATTAAAGTCCGTGCTTTCTTGGTGTAACAACACGTACATCAGCGAGGAAGCTGACATGGCGGTCCCGCAAGCGTTGGTGAAGCCAACCCCACGTTCAAAGGTCCGCACAAAAATTGAATTTTTACCTAAAACTTCCACGAAGCTGACGTTAACGCCGTCCGGGAAAATTTTATTTTTACCATCGTTCATCCATTCACCAATCCGCCCCAATTCGGGACCCACTAAGGTGGCGTGGTCAACGAAGGCAATCAGGTGCGGATTGGGGACGGCCACCGCGGAAAACTTCAAATCAGCTGAAATTGCCGGAATCTTTTCGTTAATAATGGTGGTTGCGTTGTGGTTAGCGTGCATCCCCAACGATTCGGCATCAAAAGTAACCGGTGAAATTTCAACGCTGTACGCCGGCACGTGGTGGGCAAAGTCAGCCACCGCCTGAACTTTCAGATCCGCATACATCGTTTGGACCCGGAAATCCTCACGGCTATTTTGCGTGCCTAAGTAGCGGGCAACCGTCCGCAACCCGTTACCGCACATACTGGCTTCGGTGCCATCCGCGTTGATGACCCGCATCCGACCAAGTACACTGGGATGCTTAGATTTATCAACGACTAATACCCCGTCGGCACCGTCATACAGGCCAGCACCATCCCGCTTGCAAACGTTCATTGCCAGTTGCTTCAGTTCTTCATCCGTCAGCGGTTCTGGAAATTGCGTTTGATCCAGCAAGTAAAAATCATTGCCGGAACCGTGAACCTTGATCATTTTCACTGCCATCAGCATCCTATCTTTATATATTCGTTAATTTTACTACTTCATTATCATACTTATTATTTCATGAAAATTCAATTCCTAAGGCCCTGAAAACTAAAACGGCGCCGCTAGCCTAAACGCTAACGACCCCGTTTAATAACACTGATTATGCTTCCAAACCGGTTTCAACCGATTCTGGATAGTTAGTCCGGACAATCTCCGCACAGCGCGCACAAAGTTGTGGGTAGGCAGTATCACTGCCAACGTCGGTCTTCGTCATCCGACAACGGGCACAAACGTCCCCCTCGGCGTGTGCGACCGTCATGGCAACCGTGTCACCGAACTTTTCGGCGTCGGCCGGTGCATCGGCGAGTGGTCGAATATCTAGTGCGGACACCATCAACATTTGGCGAACGTTGGTATCCAAGCTCTTCAAGAAGCCTTGGGTGGCATCATCCAAGTAAAGGTTCAGGTGCGCATCCAACGACTTCCCAATCAGCTTCGAATCACGCGCTTCTTCCAACGCCTTTAAGACGTCGCTACGAAGCGCCATGAATTTCGTCCACTTGCTCATTAAGTCGTCGGCGTTAGCAAACGTCTGCACTTCTGGCATATCGGCTAATTGCGCAAATTCTTCCGGTTCCTTCAAGAATGGCCAAATTTCTTCGGTCGTGTGTGGCAACATTGGCGTAAACAACTTCGTCAACGCAACCAACACGTCGTAGAAGACCGTCTGCATCGAGCGCCGCGAGCGACTGTCTTCGGCATCGATGTACATAATGTCCTTCGCGATATCCAAGTAGAAGTTGGATAAGTCAACCGTCAAGAAGTTGATCAACTTCTTGTAAATATCTAAGAAGTCATAAGCGTCGTAATGCGCCTTGATTTCAGCAACGAATTGGTTTAAGCGAACTTCCATGTACTGGTCAACGGCTGCTAAGTCGTCGTAGGCCACCCGGTTGGTCTTAGGATCAAAGTCGGTGACGTTCCCTAACATGAAGCGGACGGTATTCCGGAACTTCTTGTAGGCGTCAGCCACTTGCTTGAAGCTTTCCATTGAGACCCGTACGTCGGAACTAGTATCAACCGATGACACCCAGAGGCGGACGATTTCGGCCCCCATCTGTTTGATAACATCGGCTGGTGCAATCGTGTTTCCGAGCGATTTACTCATCTTACGACCCTGGTTATCCAAGGTAAAGCCTTGTGATAAGACTTGCTTGTAAGGGGCGTGACCGGAAACGGCAACGCTGGTGATCAAGCTGGAATTGAACCACCCACGGTACTGGTCGGAGCCTTCAAGGTAAAGGTCGGCCGGGTACTTCAGGTAGTCGCGTTCTGCCAAGACCCCCTGGTGTGACGACCCGGAGTCGAACCAAACGTCCATGATATCGTGTTCCTTGGTAAATTCTCCATGGGGTGAGTGTTCGTTGGCGTAACCTTCTGGCAACAAGTCCTTAGCGTCGCGTTCAAACCAAACGTTGGAGCCGTACTTACCGATTAAGTCGGCCACGTGGTTGATCGTGGCTTCTTCCATAATGGCGGTCCCATCTTCCGCGTAGAAAATCGGGAGCGGCACACCCCAGACCCGTTGCCGGGAAATGACCCAGTCGCCGCGGTCGCGAATCATGTTGTAAAGCCGTTTCTTACCCCATTCTGGGAAGAATTCAACGTCGTCCATCGACTTCAGGATTTCGTCACGCATGTCGCCGACAGAAGCAAACCACTGCGGCGTTGCCCGGAAAATGATTGGCTTCTTAGTCCGCCAGTCGAACGGGTAACTATGTTCGTACGGCATGTAATCAAGCAGTAACCCAGCGGCCTTCAACTTATCCAGCGCAATTTGATTAGCATCATCGTAGAAGACACCGCCAAAATCTTCGCCGGCTTCGTCGGTCAGGTAACCCTTATTATCAACCGGAGCAAAGACGGGTAGCCCGTACTGTTGCCCGATGCGGAAGTCATCTTCCCCATAACCAGGAGCGGTATGAACTAAGCCGGTCCCGGAATCCAAGGTCACAAAGTCGCCTAACATGGTGACTAACTGGCGGTTCGCGTCAAACGGGTGTTGGCAAAGGACCCGGTCCAAGTCGGCACCCTTAACGGTCTTCAACACTTTAACGTCTTGCCAACCGAAGCGTTCCGCGTTTTCATCAACTAATTCGGCTGCCAGCACAAACTTGCGACTTTCACCAGCTGGTTGTACGACCGCGTAATCGAAGTTGGCGTCAACCGTGATCCCTTCAGAAGCGGGAATCGTCCACGGCGTCGTCGTCCAAACGACCATGTAAGTGTCGTCATCCAGGACACCCTTGCCATCAATGACCTTTTCACCGTAAAAGGCGGATGGTGAGGTAATGTCATGGTATTCCACTTCGGCTTCGGCCAAAGCGGATTCAGACGACCATGACCAGTAAACTGGCTTCTTGCCCCGGTAAATCAAGTGACGCTTAGCAAAGGCGCCGAAAACCCGGATCTGGGCCGCTTCAAACTCCGGCTTAAGGGTTAAGTACGGGTTGTCCCATTCACCGCTAACACCTAAGCGTTTAAATTCATCGCGTTGGCGATCGACTTGTTTCAACGCGTATTCGCGGCAAAGTTCCCGGAATTCGTTCGTTGACATCTTCTTGCGGTCGTAACCGGCCTGCTTCAGCTTTTGTTCGATCGGTAACCCGTGAGTATCCCAACCAGGCACGTACGGCGCCCGGAAGCCGTTCATCGACTTGTAGCGAACAATAAAGTCCTTGGTGATTTTATTCAGGGCGTGGCCCATGTGAATATCACCGTTAGCGTAAGGAGGGCCATCGTGTAAAATAAAGCTCGGCTTACCTTCATTCAATTTTTGCCGTTGTTCGTAGACTTTGTTTTCCGCCCAAACGTTTTGGCGTTCAACTTCTTTAACTGGTAAATTACCACGCATTTTAAACTTGGTTTTACCGAGATTTAGCGTATCTTTAACGCGCATTTGATCACTCCTTAATGTATTTTTACCCAATCAGTTCGCCACCGGATGCACAAAAAAACTCCGCCCGCACAGGGACGAAGTTATCGTGGTACCACCCAATTTTAGAATTGTTTAGATTCTCTCTTAGCATGGTTAACGGTCATGAACCGGCCCCCCTTACTGACTTTTCAGGGGTAGCGTTCGGAGATGATCTGCAGCTTACCGAGGGACGATTGCCTTTCCATTACCGGCAACTCTCTGGGCGTATCGACAAGCCGTTTGCTGTTCTCCTCAATACTTTGAACTTGATTTACGGTAACGGCTTAGTTGTCGCTATCGTCATCCGGGAAAATCACGACGGTTTGGTCCTGGGCGGCGTCGCCCCCGTCCGCAACCGGCGTTTCTCCCTGCGCCGCTTCAGTAATCTCAGCGGCTGACTCTGAGTTTACACTCGGATTAGGATCGTTGTCAAGGTTATCTTCTTTTAAAACGTGCTGAATTTCGGTATAGTCGGCCGTGTTGGTCTCACTAAGTAACTGATCCCAGTCCTTGCTCTTAACAACTTCCAACTGTGATTCTAGCATCACTTGCAACCGTTGACGGAAGACGCGGGTCTGCTTCTTCAAGTCGTCAGTTTCAACCGATAAGCGCTTAGCCTTTTGAGAAGCCTCATCAATCATTTGGTTAGACTTATCAGTCGCTTCGCTAACAATATCTGACGCTTGCTTTTGAGCTTCACGCGTAATAATGTCAGCTTCCTTCTTCGAATTCGTCTTAACCTTGTCCGCCGCTTCTTGGGCAACCAGAATTGATTGGTTGAGGGAATCCTTCAGTTCGTTAAAGTACTTTAATTTGCCTTCACTTGCGTCTAAACGTTCCTGGAGGTCTTTATTTTGCTTCAAGGTAATTTGATAATCCTTAATAATCTGTTCAAGGAAGTCGTTTACCTCGTCAATATTGTAACCACGAAGCTTCGTGGAAAACTCTTTGTTATGAATGTCATCAGGACTTAACACCATGCTCAATTTCCTCCAATGTTTATTTACTATGAATAATGTCCAACGTTATCCGCAAGCGCGCTTTCTTAGTCTCACCGCCGACTTCGGCTAAGCGGACCCGGCCGTAATGCATGACACTCAGCATATCTAACAGTGCCAATTCGTAATCGGCCTTAGTCAATTCCGCCCAGTTCAACCGCACCTTCGCCCCCTCGACCAATTCCTTGGCGTGGTGGCGTGATAAGTTGAAGGCGGCCTTGATGACGCTGTCCGCTCGCAGTGAGCTGACGGTCGTCGTAACGGTCTCCCAGTCGTTTTCCGGGATGACCGCATTGGCGAGTGGGACCGCCGTCAGATGTACCTTGGTCTTACCAAACCGGTCGATTTGGTCATCAAAGTACTGGGCCATTTCACTCTCGCAGTAAAACTGCCACCCCTGACCGTCCGAAATGATGTCGCCGAACACGTCGCGTTCAACGCCCGAATTCGCTAGGGTACCCAAAATTTGCCCGTGTTTTAAGGCCGCAAACTTTAACGGGTAAACAATGTTGAACAACGTAATCTGAAAATCAGCCTGCTCCGGTTGGTAGTAGCTCGGGTAAAACAGGACCCGCTGCAACTCCGCCCCCGGATAGCCACCGAACGCGCGCATGCGCACGTCGTCTAACTGGTTGACCATCGTCTGGGCAATGTAGACTTGCCGCGGATTTAAAAATGCGGTCAAAATCGGTCGGTACTGGTCGCCAGCCTGTTGTAGCCAACTGGTTACTTGTTCAATGAATGGGGCTTCACTATCGCGAAAATGTTGCATTAAATTGTCATTCACGATACTATCCTCGTTACTTTTCTAATATATTCCAACTAACCGTAGCGTAAAGAATAAGCCGCTTTCCGCTAGTTGTAAAACTAAAATGGCAATGATCGGTGAAAAATCCAGCCCCGCAATGGCGGGAATGAACCGCCGAAAAATACTTAGGAACGGATCACAGATTCGACCTAAGAAACGGCCGATTCCCGTGTTATAAGCCCCCGGGAACCAGGACATTAGGATAAAGACGACGATTGCGAGCTGGTAAAGCTGAAACAACCGGCCAATAATTAAAGTTAACAGTCCGCTCACTCCTTAAAAACTGTTGGGATTAAACTGACTCGTTGTACTGCCGGAAACCTCGTAGTTTTCCGGAATACAAAGAAAAATTTCATCACCGATCCGTTCGATTTCGCCGTTAATGGCGTAAACCGTTCCGGTCAGGAAATCGACGATGCGCCGGGCCATCTGGTCATCAACGTGGTCAAAATTCACAATGACCGCCTGATTTTTTAATAGCTGGCTCGCGATTTCCTTAACGTCCGAATAAATTTTCGGTTCGAATAAGGCAATTTTACTATTCACCGACTTACCACCTTGCATGGGTACGATTTTTGGCGCAGTCCGGTGATTGGTCGTCTGGCGAGTTGGTGCTTGTGGTTCGGCTTGGCGGGTTGGTGCTGGTTCGTCCAGCTGATCATCACCAACGCCAAAGAAATTACTTAAACTAAATCTTCCGGCCATCTGCTATCGCTCCCTTCAATGTGCTACTTACGACGCCGCTTGAAGAATGGCGGCGTATCTAATGAATCGCCGTTGCCCTTATCGTCCGCGTTATCGTCGTCGTTTGCCGGGCTGTCGTTAAAAACGTCAAAGTCGGTTTTTTCAACGTTCTTAAATTCGTTGGCGCGGTTGTTGTTGATTGGTCGTGAACTGCTTGGTTCACGCCGAATGTCCCAGTTGCCAAACGGGTCGTTGGACTGTTCTGGCTGGCTAGCGTTGTTAGCGGCCTGGTGACCGTTATCAGCGACTGGCTGGTCATTGGTAAACATGCCGCCACGTTGTTGGCTAGCCTGCTTGCGACTCTGACCGCCCATTTGGATTTCCTTTTGTTTCTGGTCGATTCCAGTGGCAATCACCGTCACCCGAACTTCGTCGCCAAGGCTGTCGTCGATCGAAGTCCCAAAGATAATGTTGACGTCGGTCGTGGCGGCCTGCGAAACGATGTCGGATGCGGCCTGGGCTTCGTACAAGGACATGTCCGGACCACCGGTGATGTTCAGCAGAACTTGTTCGGCACCGTCGATTGAAACTTCTAACAGCGGCGAGGAAATCGCCTGTTTGGTGGCGTCGGCCGTCCGGTTTTCACCACTAGCCGAACCGATTCCCATTAACGCGGAGCCCTGGTTTTCCATGACGGTCTTCACGTCAGCAAAGTCCAAGTTAACGTAGCCGGGTGACGTAATCAGGTCAGAAATCCCTTGAACCCCTTGACGTAACACGTTGTCGGCTTCTTGGAAGGCTTCCATCATTGGCGTCTTCTTATCAACGATTTCTAACAAACGGTTATTGGCGATGACGATCAGCGTATCCACGTTGTCCTTCATCTGCGCGATTCCTTCAGCGGCGTTACGCGCCCGCTTAGGTCCTTCAAACGTAAACGGCCGGGTAACGACACCAACGGTTAGCGCACCGGAATCCTTGGCAATTTTAGCCACGACCGGGGCCGCACCGTTACCGGTCCCACCGCCCATACCGGCGGTCACAAAGACCATGTCGGCACCTTGGAGGGCTTCCGTCAAGGCTTCTTCGCTTTCTTGGGCTGCTTTTGAGCCCACGTCCGGATTTGATCCGGCACCCAGACCACGGGTTAATTTCGGTCCTAATTGAATTTTGGTTTCAGCATTGGACGTTTGAAGTGCCTGCACGTCGGTGTTGGCCACAATGAACTCAACACCCTTAACGTCTTCGGCAATCATCCGGTTAACGGCGTTACCGCCACCGCCACCGACACCAATGACTTTAATAGTTGCGCCTGAATTCTGGGCGCCGTCTAAAGTATATTCCATCATTTTTCCTCCGTCATTCCCATCCTAGTTAATCAAAGAAGTGGTTAAAAAATCCCTTGATACGGTCAAAACCGCTCTTCTTATCACCACGATCTTCAGCTTGTTCGGATTGTTGTTTGGTTGGTTCCGCTGCTTCACTTGGCCGACTCTGGCTCGGCGCAGCTTGATTAACACTTGCGGGTTCCGCAAAGTCCCGCGGGACACTGGCCCGGGTATCACCAGTTAGCGCACTTTCAACAATTTGTGCGACTTCACTTAAGGCCGCTTGATATTTGATCACGGCCAAGGCCTCATCAAACGACGGATGCCTTAAGCCCATCTGGTTCGGAATAAAGACCCGGACACGGGTACCGAAAACTTGACTTGCAAGTTCGGTAATGCCCGGAATCGCCGCGACACCACCAGTTAAAACGATACCACCAGGTAATTCTAACGCCCGGATCTCATCTAAACGTTGCTTAACCTTGCTAAAGATTTGATCCAACCGGGCTTCGATGATTTCTGCTAAGTATTGCTCGCTAATCTGCGTTGGGGTACTCTGACCGACAACGTCGACTGGAAATTCTTCATCATCCGCGGCCTGCTGAGCATCGGCATAGCCGTAATCACGTTTGAGCTTTTCCGCATTTTCAATCGAAGTATTCAACACGACCGAAATATCTTTGGTAATGTATTGGCCGCCTTCTTGATCAACATAAGTATACTTTAACTGATGGTCGTGAATAACTGCGGCCGTCGTCTGGCCACCGCCAATATCAATAATGATCGAACCAAAGTCCTGTTCGCCATCATTTAAAACTAACGAACTCAAGGCTAACGGCGCAATAACGATTTGTTCAATCTGCAAGCCGGCCTTTTCAATCGCCTTGCGAGTATTATGAATGATCGTCTTGGGTCCCGTGAAGAGGGTCCCGTGCATTTCTAACCGCACACCGACCATTCCCCGCGGATCCTTAATGCCGTCAAAACCATCAACCACAAATTCGTCAGGAATTACGTCGAGCACTTCACGTTCCGGCGGGAGGCTTTGAACTAGCGCCGCCGTCGCAACGTTTTTGACGTCCTCATTATTGATTTCTTTTGATTCATCCGCCACGGCAATCATGCCGCGACAACGTTCAATTTTAATTAGGTTAGCGGGCACTCCCGCAACCACTTTGGTTATCTCGATACTTGCTTTTTCTTCAGCTTGGCGTACTGCCGATTGAATCGCGGCAGCGGCCTTGTCGATATCGACAATAACCCCGCGACTTAAACCATTAGAACGTTCGCTTCCCACACCAATAACGTTCATTTGTCCCTTTACACGTTCAGCAACAATGACTTTTATTGAGGTGGTTCCTATATCAAGTCCGACATAAATTCCTGAATTATCCATAATAGAGGAACCTCCTAGTACTTTACATTAATATTTAAGGATTTTAATGACACACCTAGTTAACCCTTAGTTTACCATATACTAAGCGCTTTTAAAAAGGGCGCAGCCACCTTTTCAATGAATATTCTATTTCTTGAAAGAATATGAATAAGCACCGACTTCTAGGTTAATGATCCCCTTTGTTTTCATCTTCGCAACGATGCCCGGATAATAGGTCATTTTTTTCGCAAACGTTGCAATGGTCGCGTAAACCTCATTACCATCATTCATGTATAAGTGCACGCGCATCGCGTTTTCCTTGGAAGGCGCAAACTTAATCTCTGAAATGGCGTGCTTCACGGCCGCTGGTAACTTGGCATATTGAGTAATCATCGCTTTCAAGCGCTGACCACTCTTAAAGTTGGCATAAATCGGTGAACCACCGCCGGGTTGCGAATACTGCTTGGTTAAAATCTGACCGTTTTCCAACACCCGCTGATAATAATCGCCGTTGACCAGGTAGCCGGCAACTTTAATTTCATGCACCGCCACTTTAACTTGGTTAAGGCCGGTCAGTTGCGTGGTCACGCTTGCAATTTGGGGGTTGGCGGCGTTGGCCCGCCGACTGACCCGTTGATCATGACCAACGAACGCCCACACCGAACCGCCTGGTTGAATGCTCGTCGCGTGCATGACCTGCTGCCGGGTTAGACGGTCGGTTCCGGTAATGGTGACCCGCTGAATATGGCTAAGCGGCGAAATAAAATAGCCCCCAATCAGTAAGCCAACCGTAAACATGCCAATCAGTAACGCTGACCGGCGAAATAAACTGCGCTGGCGCTGGTTCTTCAGTTGTGGGAGCTTATCCCCAATGCGAATCCGCCGCCCGGACCAGTTAAAGTGGCGCCGTTGCTCCTGCTCCTGATTCTGCGCCGCACGTTGCTGGTAACGTTCCCACGGAGTAAGCTGTTCAGGCCGTTGCTTCCTTGATTTTCGATTAAAAATGGCCATCACACTCACCCTTTCGTCTCAGTTTCAAACTAATTAATTCGTGACCATTTCCAAAACGCGCAGTAACTGGTCAGCCGCGTCCGGCATCCCAAGCCGCTTGGCATTCTTCACCATATCAGCGCGCCGTTGCGGACTAGCCATTAAATCGTCGATTGTTTTCAGCAAACTAGTTGCCGTGAGTTCTTGTTCCGTAATTAATTCAGCGGCCCCCGCCTTGACGAGACTCTGGGCGTTCTTCGTCTGGTGGTCATTCGTGACGTACGGACTAGGTACGAGGATTGACGGAATCCCCAGTGCCGTAATTTCCGCAATACTGGTGGCGCCGGCGCGGCCTAAAATCACGGCCACTTCCGGTAAAATCGCCGGCATATTTTTAATGTACGGTTCGATTTTAACATTCGGTGCAAGCGCTGTCTTCGACAAACTTTCCATAATTTTATCGTAATGGACTTGGCCGGTCACAAACAGCGTTTGGTAGTCGCGCCGGTTCAATTCCGGAATCGCCGCAACGGTCGCGGCGTTGATCCGAGCCGCCCCGCGACTGCCCCCAAAAATCAAGGCGGTCGGGACGTCATCTTTCAACCCGAAGGCCTTTAATGCCCCGGTTTTTTGGATGTTCGCCACTTGTTGCGCCCGCGGATTCCCGGTCATGACGACCTTCTTTTCAGGAAATTGCGTCCGCGCACTTTCAAAAGAAATCGCAATTTTATCCACGAAGCGGCTTAAAAACTTATTCGTAACACCAACTACCGAGTTCTGTTCGTGAATCACGGTTGGAATGTGCATTTGGCTGGCCGCGAAGACGACCGCCCCGCTGACGTAACCCCCGGTTCCAACCACAACGTCGGGTTTAAAGGCTTTAATATATTTGCGGGCGGTCCCGACACTCTTTAAAAAGAGGTAGACGGTCTTAACGTTTTGTAACGACAATGAGCGCTTAAAGCCCTGAATTTTAATCGTTTTAAAGTCAATGCCCCGTTCAGGAACAATGCGGCTTTCTAACCCGCGGTGCGTCCCAACGTACAGGACCTCTGCTTGACTATCATGTGCCTTGAGTGCGTCAATCAACGCGAGCGCCGGGTAAATGTGGCCCCCGGTTCCGCCGCCAGATATCATTAATCGCATTAGTTTTCTTCCGCCTTTCCCGTTAATTTTTCAATTGCCTTGATGTAGCGGTCGCCACGAATTTCAAAGTTCGGGTACTGGTCCCAACTAGCACAGGCCGGCGACAACATAATGATATTGCCCGCCGTACTGTGTTCCCAAGCAATTGGTACCGCCGTTTCACAATTTTCCGTAAAGACAATGTCATCAATACCGGCTAATTTTCCCGCGTCAGCCACCTTTTGTGCGGTTTCACCAAAGACAATCAGTGTTTTCACGTGTTCTTTGAGTGCCGGTGCCATTTTTTCAAAGGTATTGCCGCGGTCCAAGCCACCGGCTAATAAAACGACCGGTTGGTCAAAGCCGCGCAGTGCCATTTCGGTCGACACTAAGTTCGTGGCCTTAGAATCATTGTAGAATTGCCGGCCTTCGTACGTTTCGACGTACTGGGTCCGGTGACGCACGCCGGAGAAGGTCTTCAAAACCTGCTTGATTCCCGCCGTTGAAACCCCCTTGATTTTCGCCACGGCAATCGCGGCCAACGCGTTTTCAACGTTATGGTCACCAGGGACCTTGATTTCCTTGGCATCCATAATGTACTCATCTTTGAAGTATAGCTTACCATCCAGCTCGTACGCCCCGGCACGACTATTATCTTGCCGTGAAAACGGGACGACTTGGGCGCGGGACTGCGTGCTGAGCTGACGCCATTCATCACTATCCCAGTTGATGACTAGGTAGTCATCAGCCGTTTGGTTCATCGTAATCCGCATTTTGGCCTTCACGTAGTTGGCCCGGTTACCGTGCCAGTCCAAGTGAGTTGAATAAATATTCGTAATCACCGCAATGTGCGGGTGTAATTGGTCGATTCCACAAAGCATGAAACTCGACAGTTCGGTCACCATCGTGTCGTTGGCGCCAGCCTTCTGAGCGACTGCCGAAGCAGGTACCCCAATATTACCGGCGACGTAGGCCTTACCAGCGTTTTCACGGCGATTTAGCATCATCGTAATCATGGTTGTCGTGGTCGTCTTGCCGTTCGTCCCGGTTACCCCAATCAGTTCGCCTTCCAAGATTTGCGACGCAAGTTCGACTTCGGTGATCACCGGAATCCCCTTTGCTAGCGCGCCGCTAACAATCGGGTTGCTATACGGAATGCCCGGATTTTTAACCACTATTTTAAAATCTTCGTCGAGTAACGATAGCGGGTGCCCGCCAGTAATCACTTTGATACCTTCACTCAGTAGTTCCTGGGCGTCCGGGTTATTATCAAAGTCCTTCTTGTCATTGACCGTCACGAATGCGCCTAATTTGTGTAATAAGCGCGCGGCGTTAACCCCACTTTTGGCTAATCCTAAGACCAGTACTTTTTGATTCCGATATTGCTCAACCGACTTCATATGCCAAGATCTCCCTAATTATTAATAGTCACAATATAGTTATTTTAATATGCAGTGCCTAAAATGCCAATAGGCGTACCTTGGTTTGTTGATTCGCCACCGATACGCCTACCTGTTAATTATATAATGGTTGCCACGCTAATGATGGCAGCAACTAATCCGACCGACCAAAAAACCAGGTCGATTTTCCATTCACTCCAGCCCTTCATTTCGAAGTGGTGGTGAATCGGGCTCATCAAGAAGATCCGTTTCCCGGTCAACTTGAAGGAAGCCACTTGTAACATGACCGAAGCCGTTTCAATCACAAAAATCAACCCGATCAGTAACAATGACAGTTCGTGGTGCACGAGAATCGAGACGGCTGCCAACGCGCCCCCCAGTGCCAGTGACCCCATGTCACCCATAAAAATCTTAGCGGGCTTATGGTTAAACAGGAAGAAGCCGAGTAAGCTGCCCACAACGGCTAAACAGAAGAGCGCGACGTTATATTGCTGCTGAGCCCAAGCGATAATGGCATAGGTGCCAAACGCAATCGTGGCCTGCCCCGCCACGAGGCCGTCCAACCCGTCAGTTAAGTTGACCGCGTTAGAAAAGCCGACCAACCAAATAATAACGAAGACCATGTACCAGATTCCGAGTGACCAGTCACCGGCAAACGGGATGTGTAGGGCCATGACCGGATTTTCCTGCTGAAAGACCAGCGTGAAAACGATGGCGCCCACAATTTGGCCGAGCAGTTTTTGCCAAGCTTTCAACCCTTCATTTTGCTTCCGCCACAGCTTGATGCTGTCATCCCAAAAACCAAGCGCCCCGTACAGGACTAGAATAAACATCAAAATCCACGTGGTTGGCTTCATCAGGCCCTGCCAGAAACCGACCCATAACGTCGTGATCAGGATGGCAATAATAAACAGTAAGCCCCCCATCGTCGGCGTCCCCGACTTCTTTTCGTGCCACTTTGGTCCGACTTCCCGGATCATTTGGCCCTCTTTTCGTGCCCGGAAATACCGGATCAGTGACGGCATGAACACCACCACGATGATAAAACTACTTATTAAGGTTGCTATCAAAGATACTAAACTCACAACAATTCTCCATTCTAAAACTTAGTTAACTACTTTAGGCGTACACTCAGGCCTTCCTTAACTTCGATCGGGTTCCCAGCAGAAATGCTTTGCATCTTAACGTAGCCGGTCCCGTTGGTTGAGAGTTTCAACCCGGTCAAATCGGCAAACTCGGCAACTTCGCTAGCCGACCAGCCGGTGAGGTCCGGCATGTACATCTGGCCGTTCGTGACCAGCACGACCCGCTGACCACTCGTTACCGAAGTTCCTGCGGACAGCGACTGCTTAACGATGCGACTACCCTTGCCAACCACAACCGGCGTTAAATCGGCTTTCTTGGCCGCCTTTTGTGCCGCCGCAGTCGTTTTACCCGTTAAATCGGCCATTTTAACCGCCGGCGTTTTCGATTCACTGGCTTTTTGTTCCTCTAAGGCCCGTTCCATGACGGTGGTAAAAATCCCCGCCATCAGGTCGGTAGCCGACGTACCGCTTAGCGTTGGCTGTTTCATCGTAATGTACATAATGTACTTCGGATTTTTAGCCGGTGCCATCCCGACGACCGAGTACAAGTACGAATTATCGCCAGTCGCGTAGGTCGAGCCGTTGCTGACTTGGGCCGTCCCGGTCTTGGCAGCAATCCGGTAATTCTTGATTTTATACGCGGTCCCGGTCCCGTAAGATTTATAAACGACGTCTTGCATGTGTTTCAACACCTTGGACGCGGTTTTAGCAGAAATCGGGTTGCCGACAACTTTCGGCTTGGCCTTATACACCGTTTTATGGGTGTTCGGGTTAGTGATTTTCGAGATAAAATACGGCTTTAACATTTTACCGCCGTTTGAGATGGCGGTAAAGCCTTGAAGCATTTGCATCGGGGTCACCTGAATCCCCTGCCCAAATGAAGTATCTGCCTGTTCAATCGGATAAGTAAACTGGATGGACCCGGTTTGTTCGTTGGCCAACCCACTATTCGTGCTGGAACGTAAGCCGAACCGTTTAATGTACTTCAACCAAGTCTTGGCCCCCATCGTTTGTTCCAAGTGGGCCATGGCAACGTTACTTGATAAGGCAAACCCCTTGGCGTAGGTGATGTTGCCCCAACCGCTCGTATTCCAGTCGGGAACGACCTTATTATCGATACGGTAAGTCCCGGTCGGCACCGTAATGTTGTCATTGTAATTACCACTATCAATGGCAGCAGCCATCGTAAAGACCTTCATGGTTGAGCCGGGTTCAAAGGTATCCTCGACCAGCTGATTACGCCACATTTTGCTCAGCCCTTTTTTAGTCTGAGCATTAAAAGTCGGCCGCTGGGTCGTGGCCAAAATAGCGCCAGTTTTAGCATTCATTAGCGTTGCGGTCATCGCCTTTGGATCGACCTGGTCGGCGACCGCGCTGACCTTCGTTTCTAAGATGGTCTGCAACTTCGTGTCGATCGTCGTATAAACATTATTACCGTTTTGAACCTTCTTGCTGGCCTTAACCGCACCCTGGTAACCTTGTTTGGTGACCACCCGGCGGCCATTGCTACCGGAAAGCTGCTTGTTAAAAGCCTGTTCGATACCCATCGAGCCGACTAACCGGGTTGACTCCGAATTCTTAACGTCCTTAGAGTCGGTCAACCCAACTAAGTGCGAAGCAAACATCCCGTTTGGATACAACCGGGCTTCTGACTGAATAAAGTGCAAGCCGGTCACGTGCTCCGCCTCAATTTTTTCCTTAGTCGTTAACGTAATGTTCTTACCGGCCGTCCCAAATTCAACTTGGAACTTACCAGCCCCCTTTTCAAGGGTTGCCAACGCCTTTTTGCGACTAATCGGCAAGTACTTCGCCAGTACCTTGGCGACCTGCTCGTTATCCTTCACGTACAGGGCCTTGCCATTGGCACTTTTCTGATTTTTAGCCATAATTGCGTATATCGTGTAAGTACTCGTATCCTCAGCAATCGGGTCGCCATTCGCGGTATAAATCGTGCCCCGCTTGGCCGCAACCACGGTGTCGGTCGTGTATAACTTACGGGTGTAACTCTTCAAGTCGGCACCGTTTGCGCGGTGCGTAATCGCGATATACGAAAAACGAATGACTAAAATAGCAAATACGACCATTGCACCAAAGTACAACCATTTACCAAAAATATCGCGATTGTCGTCAGGCGACCGTTTCGAAGTCATTCGTTTTTTCTTATTATTCATTTGTAAACATTCCTTATGTTAGCGTTATTTAGCGAAAGTCCGTACTTCTTCGCAACCTTATTTAACCGGCTGCGACTCGAAAGTTCGTTAATTTGCTGCGTGGCGGAAGTGTTGTTGTCCTGAACCTTGGTCACCTTCGTCTGGACCGTTTGCAAGTTATCCTGTGAATTGCCAATCGCAATGTTGGCGGAAACCAACATGATTGCCATCGCCAAAACCACTAAACTAAACGTCACACACAAGCACTTTTCAAACGCGGAAAATGGGACCCGCTTCGTCTGGCTTGCAGGATTAGGACTTGCAACGGGTTTATGTACCGGGTTCGTTTGCGGACGCTGCTCTGGAAGCTGCCGCGCCAATCCATTCTGGGCCATTTTAACTCACTCCTTAATTCACAAATTTATGCTTTCATCCGTAACCGTTCGATTGCTCGTAACTTAGCGCTGCGAGCCCGCCGGTTAGCGGCCACTTCTTCTTCACTCGGAACGATCGGCTTGCGGTTGACCAACCGGTAATCCGGTTGTAACTCGGCCGGAACTACCGGTAAGCCGGGTGGCAGTTCGGGTAACGAACTGTGTTCCTTAAAAATCGTCTTAACTAGTCGGTCTTCCAATGACTGGAAGGTGATGACGCTGACGCGACCGTGAACGTTTAATAAGTCGACGGCCTGTTCCAGCGACGTTTCCAAAACCCCGAGCTCGTTATTGACCGCGATGCGAATCGCTTGGAAAACCCGCTTAGCGGGATGACCACCGGTGCGCCGGGCGCGCGCCGGAATGGCTTCCTTAATTAATTCAACCAACTCACCAGTAGTTTCAATTGGTTGGCGCTCACGAGCCCGTTCGATTGCCCGGGCCACCTGCTTAGAAAACTTCTCTTCGCCGTAGCGATAAAAAATCCGAACCAAGTCGGCGTACGGCCAAGTATTGACCACCGTTTGTGCGGTAAGTTCCTGGCTTTGGTCCATCCGCATGTCCAGCGGCGCGTCGTGCTGGTACGAAAACCCGCGCTCGGCGTCGTCAAATTGTGGCGAGGAAACCCCGAGGTCGTAAACGATCCCGTCAACGTGGTCGATGCCCTTGGCCGCTAAAGCCGTTTTTAAATTTGCAAAGTTACTTTTAATGAAGGTCAGCTGTCCGCTAGCCAGGTAGCTCGCCAGATTTTCCTGGTTATAATCGATGGCCGTTTGGTCCTGATCAAAACTAAAAAGGTGCCCCTCAGGTCCTAACTGGGTCAAAATCTCGCGGGAATGCCCGCCTCCGCCCAACGTGCAATCAACGTACACGCCGGCGGGATCAATATTTAGCGCCGCTACCGCTTCGTGCAGTAAGACGGTGATGTGTTCAAATTCGGCCACGGGTGCGCCCCCTTTCCCATTAAATCCTTATGAATCAAAAATCAATCAAGTTTTCGGCTAATTCATCAAAGTTAGCGACGGTCTCGGTTTCAAAGGTTTGCCACTTAGCGGCGCTCCAAATTTCAAACCGGTCCGATACACCAACGATGACGCACTTTTTTTCTAACTTAGCGTAACTTCGCAGGGTCGCGGGAATCATGACCCGCCCCTGCTTGTCCAATTCGCATTCCGCTGCCGCCGAGTAAAAGAAGCGGACAAACGCCCGCGCGTCCTTTTTCGTCAGTGGCAGGTCGTCTAGCTGTGCCTGCAACGTCGCCCACCGTTCGGCCGGATAACCGAAAATACAGCCATCCATCCCACGGGTGATCACAAATTGCGCGCCCAGCAGCTCGCGAAACTTGGCGGGGATAATTAACCGACCCTTAGCATCTAGCGCATGTTCAAATTCGCCAAAAAACATCTTAGCTGCCACGGTCAGTCAACCCCTTTCATTAAACATAAGTCAAGTCTACCACACCCCCCCACTTCCTACCACATAGTTTTTAGACTTTTCGAAATTGTTAACAAAATGTCAAAAAAAGCCCCACCTAACGACGATTCGTTAGGTGGGGCTCAGTGGGGAATCATCCCAATAAAGTCCTTATTCAAAAACCAAGTGAATCATGAGGGCGACCAGGTAAACCACGATGGTTAAAATATCCAATAATCGCCAATACTGCTTAAAAAACCGGCCGTATAAAACTTCACCGCGTTGAAGCCCCTCGATCAGGGTCAGGCCGATTCCCAAGATCATCATCGAAACGACTTCGTAGGGCAGTAACGAACTATCCGTTACTTGGCGAGTCAGAAAATGGGTAAACACAATCAGTAACGGTGGCCAAAAATCAATCAGAACAAGTCCGCGGGGCCAGATCCGGCGGCCAACCCGGCGAAGGCCTAATATAATCACCGAGACGGCCGCCAGTAAAATAATTTGGCCGAACCAGGTCGTGAATAATTCTTGCATATGGTTTCCTCCGTATCGGTTTTATTATAGTGATTGTTTCCCGCCTTTTCAATGCTCAGCTGGTGATCGGTGCCCGTACCCGTTAATCTTCAAGAATTTATTTGAAAAAAAGCTGATTCCAAGTTAAACTATGGAAGAATTACTTAAAAAGTGTGGTGCAATTATCCTAATGAAGAAAAAATCAACGTTTCAAAAGATCACCATGGTTGTGGTGTGGTTGATGATCCTGGCCACGGTTGGCTCGCTGGTCCTCACTGCGCTCTATTCACTCGGCCTGATGAACTTCGGCTAGCCCGAACAACAAACTAAAAGCGACGGTCCTCAGAAAGTAGTTTTTCTGAGGGCCGTCGCTTTTAGTTTAGGCTAATTAAGTTTGGGAATCATCCGCGGGAGCGTCTTCCGCCGGTTTTTGGCGGTAGACTTTGCGCGGTTTGCTCCCTTCGGACGGGCCGACCACGCCGCGTTCTTCCATCTCATCAACAATGCGGGCCGCCCGGTTGTAACCGATTCGGAAGCGCCGTTGCAGCATCGAGACGCTGGCCGACTGTTGATCCGTAACCAGTTCGACGGCTTCGGCATAGTACTCGTCTTCGCCGTCGCGCGGGTCACCACTTTCTTCCGGTTCATCGTCTTTAACCAGCATACTGTCATCGTATTCGGCCGTCTGCTGTTCTTTAATGAAGTTCACGACTTGTTCCACGTCGTGATCGGAGACGTACGCCCCTTGCACCCGAAGCGGCTTATTCATCCCCATCGGTTGGTAGAGCATGTCCCCACGGCCAAGTAACTTTTCGGCACCGTTGCTATCAATGATCGTCCGTGAATCCGTCCCGCTAGAAACCGCGAAGGCCATCCGTGACGGCACGTTAGCTTTGATCAGCCCGGTAATCACGTCGACCGAGGGCCGTTGGGTCGCTAAGATCATGTGAATCCCGGCGGCCCGGGCCATCTGCCCTAGCCGGATAATCGCGTCTTCGACTTCACTGGAGGTCACCATCATTAAGTCGGCCAATTCGTCCACGATGACTACGATGTACGGCAAAACTGGTCGCTGCTTGCCATCGGCGGCGTTCTGCTGGCGAATATACTGGTTGTAGCCCTGCATATTACGCTGCTTCGAATCCGCAAATAGTTCGTAGCGCCGTTCCATTTCTGCCACCACTTTATGAAGCGCCCGCGCCGCCTTCTTCGGTTCGGTAACCACCGGTGTCAGTAGGTGGGGAATCCCGTTATAGACTCCTAATTCCACCTTCTTCGGATCGATTAGCATAAATTTGACCTGGTTGGGCTTGGTGTTCATCAGTAAGCCGGTAATCATCACGTTAATTGCCACCGATTTCCCACTCCCAGTCGAACCGGCAATTAGCAAGTGCGGCATCTTCGCTAGGTCCGCGACGACCAGGTTACCGGAAACGTCGCGTCCCAACGGCACCGCCAACGGTTTCGTTGGGTGCGCCGGCTGAGCCTCAACGATATCGCGGAACGACACCGTTGAAATCTGCTTGTTCGGCACTTCAATCCCAATCAACGACTTCCCCGGAATCGGCGCTTCGATCCGTAAATCCTTAGCCGCTAGCGCCAGGGCGAGGTCATCCGCCAAGTTAACGACCTTGCTGACCTTAACGCCGACCGCCGGGTGTAATTCGTACTTGGTCACCGAAGGGCCTAGACTCACGTGTTTAACTTCGACTTGCACGCCAAAGCTAGCTAAGGTTGTTTTCAACTTTTCCGAATTGCTTTCAATCGTCGCGTACTCGGCACTCTGGTCAGTTTTCGGAATCTTAGTCAGCAATTCCGAAGACGGTAGCGTGTAATTCGCATCATCGACCGCTTGGGTCCCTAGCAAATCCTCGTCATCGCTCGCAGCCGCCGCTTCCGAAGCTGGCGCGTCACTGGTAGCCGGTTTTTGGTCGCTGGCCACCGTAATGTTTACGTCCGACCGTGGCGCGGTCGCCACTGGGGCTTGTGAAGCCGGTGCTTGCGATTTTGGTGCCACCGGTTCGGGTTCAGGCGCTGGTTGCGGTTTGGGCGGCGTCTGCTGATTTTGTTTAATTTGCTGGTGCGCCCGCCAGCGAGCAATTTGAACCCGCGTTTTGCGGGCTAACCAGTCATAACCTTGTGCGACGTGCTGACCAGCCGTGACTAAGCCTTCACGGACAACTTGGACCGTCTCGTGAAACGGCAAATTAAAGGTAATGAACACCCCGGCAATGATCAGCATCGTTGCAATGATCACCGTGCCGACGTTGGCAAACAACGGGTAGGTCACCGCGTAGCCAAGTGCGCCGATGAGCCCGCCACCCAGGTCACTGGTACGACCACCGGTTGCAAAGTCGTTTTTAATCAAGCTCCAGGTCGTGCTGACAAATTCCGTGTGGCGGTTAAGCCGGTTAAAGGTCCCGATTTCCAGTAAGACCAAGCTACTAAATAGGATTAAATTGCCACCCGTCCACCAGCGCCAGGTTAAACGCGGCCAACGACCAAAAATCATCAGGTAACCCGCAACTAACAAGGTCAACCCGGCCAAGACCAGACTGGCATTACCGGCAATCAGCCGAAAACACTCGGCAAAGAACCCCCCGACCAACCCGAGTTGGAACAGGGCTAACAAGGTGATCAACACGCCGATAAGGCCAACCACGTTAGCCGTCATTTGACGCTTAGCCACCTTTTTAGCTGCCGGTCGTCGTTTTTTAGTTGTCGTTCGTTTACGCGCCACTTCTCTTCATCCTTTCACTAACGTCGTCTTCATGCGCCCCGGCCACCTAAAAAGCGCGCCTGCTGAAGACGCGCTTTGGCGCAACGGTTCCGGTAGCCGGCCACGTTATTTTAATTTATCGTTTTCGTACTGGTGTGACCGTTCCAAGTTCGGGAAGCCCTGCTGACGCAACGCTTCGTAAATGACAATCGCCGCCGAATTCGACAGGTTCAACGCCCGAATGTGCGAATCGTCCTGCGGAATCCGAATGGCTTTTTCCGGGTACCGGCGCATAAACGGTTCCGGCAAGCCGGTGGTTTCCTTGCCAAATAAGAAGTAGTGGTCCTTGCTAGTATCACTATAATCAACGTCACTATAATCGTGGTTCGCAAACTTCGACACTAAGTACAGCTGGTTCAAATCTGGGATGCTTTCAATAAACGCGGGTAAGTCCGCGTGCATCCGAACGTCGACACTATCCCAGTAATCCAAACCGGCCCGTTTTAAATGCTTATCATCGATCTTAAAGCCTAAGGGTTCGATCAGGTGTAGGACCGTATCCGTCCCGGCACAGGTCCGGGCAATATTACCCGTGTTAGCGGGCATCAATGGTTCAAATAATGCAATATGGTTTGTCAAAATAATCTTCCTCTATCTCGAAATAGTTTTCCCTTGCTATCATACCATGTTCAAGCAACGAGCGCCTAGCCCTTAACAAAGGCTTATTGCTCGAAATAACCGGTCAACTCGTTTATACTAATCACTGACTAAAAGTAAGGAGTGACGTTTAATGAACATCATGATCATCGGCGCAACCGGCATGGCTGGTTCCGCCATCACTAAGGAAGCCCTTCAACGCGGGCACCGGGTCCTGGCAATTGGCCGTTCCGAAGAAAAATTGGCCACTTTACCAACTAACCCCAACCTCACGACTAAGGCAACCGACGCCTTTGCACTCACCACAAAGGACTTACAAGCCGTCGACGTGGTTGTTGACGCGATGGCCTGCCCACCAGACCAAGCCTACCTGCACGTCGACCTCGCGACCCAACTCGTTGCACGCCTACGCGGAACCACCAGCCCCCGGCTCGTCTTCATTCTCGGGGCCGGTAGCTTACGGACCGGTGCCGACCAGCACCTGTTCGTGCGTGACTTGGAAAAGGATCCGGCTGCGGCTAGCTTCATCGCCGTTCCCCAAAACCAACTGGCCGAACTGACCTTCCTGCAAACCGTCAAAAACGTCAACTGGGTCGGGATCTCCCCCGCCGCTGATTTTCACGCCGGACCCGCAAGTCGCCTCCTTTTAGGTGACGACCAGCTACTGGTCAACGCGGCCGGTGACTCCGTTACGACCAGCGGTACCATGGCGGTTGCCGTACTAGACGAAATCGAACAGCCTAACCACCAGCAGACCCGCTTCACGGTTGCAAACCAGGCATAATTTTAACGCTCAGCTAGAAGCCGTGATCAACGTCACGGCTTTTTTTCTGCAATCGGTCAAGTCCGAGTGGCAACTTTCCGCCTTGCCGGTTAGTCCTAAAGCGGCTAAATACGTGATTCCGGCGCGGATAGGTACCCGTCCTGATAATGATTTAAACCAGTGGCAATATCGAAATCAAGCTGACGGTTAATGACGTGCTCAATTTCGGACCCACCGGTACTTTTTAGCCACTTCTCATTAACTTCTCGCCATTTCATGCTAAGCTTTTAAGTTACAAGCTTCATCAAACCTACATTGAAAGTTGGGATAACATGCACAACCGTTTATCCGGACGGAATTTACTCTTCATCGGAACGATGTTATTCGGCCTCTTTTTTGGCGCTGGTAACTTGATTTTTCCAATTTTTCTCGGTCAGCAAGCCGGCCAAAACGTTGGCCGTGCGATTGTCGGCCTGCTGATCACCGGGATTGGCCTGCCGCTACTCGGGGTGATTGGGATGGGGCTGACGCGCAGCAACGGCGTCTTCGACCTGGCCGCCCGGGTTAGCCGGCCGTACGCGTACGGTTTCACCGTCATTTTGTACCTGACACTCGGGCCGTTATTCGCGATGCCGCGCTTAGCCACGACCGCCTTTCAAATTGGCTTGGCGCCGTTCATCGCGACCAACCATCAGACTCTCGCCCTACTCCTCTTTTCGCTACTTTTCTTCGGGGCAACCTGGGCGTTGGCGCGCCGGCCCGGTAAAATTTTGACCTACGTTGGTAAGTGGCTCACACCGCTATTTTTGATCCTGCTCGGCGCACTCATGCTGGTCGCGCTAGTTCGCCCAATGGGAAATTTGCAGACCGCGGCCCGCGGTGCCTACGCTAGCGCCCCACTCCTAACCGGGTTTACCGAAGGCTATAACACGATGGACGCGTTAGCCTCACTGGCCTTTGGCATCGTCGTCATTGACGCCATCCGCGACCTCGGGATTGATGATCCGACTCAAATCGCCAGCGGCACGATTAAAGCGGGCGTTATCAGTATGTCCTTAATGGGCCTGATTTACGCCGGACTTGCCGTGATTGGGACCATGAGTCTCGGTCAGTTCACCGCGGCCGAAAATGGTGGCATCACGCTCGCCCAAATCGCCGCTTACTATTTTGGTCCGTTAGGAAACGTCCTGCTCGCCTTGATCGTCATCATCGCCTGTTTAAAAACCGCAATTGGCTTGACCAGCGCGTTCGGGGAAACCCTCCACGGTATTTTTCCAAAGATCGGCTACCGCTGGCTCATCATTTTAGCGTGCGGCTTACCGGCCATTCTGGCCAACGCGGGGTTGACCCAGTTGATTCAATATTCAACACCAATCTTAATGCTGCTTTACCCGCTCGCCATCGTACTCATTATTTTGGCCGTCTGTTCACCGTGGTTGGGGACCTCACGCCGGCTATTCGCCATGACCACCGCTTGGACACTGATTCCCGCCATTTTAGCCGGAGTCAACGCCCTCCCGCGGGGACTGGCGACCAAAACTTGGGCCCAATTCTTAATCAGCTTAAACGCCCGTTTACCGTTAGCCGCGTTGGGACTCGGTTGGACGGTTCCCGCTCTGATTGGCCTGATTATTGGTATTCTAATCAGTCGCCGACCGATCACCCATCATTAACGACTTAAAAGCGCATCGAAAAATCCGAAACGATTTTTCAGTGCGCTTTAATTTTTGATATTAAAAAAACGTAGTATTTCGGTGTGGGCACGGCGAAACGCTACGTTAATGAAGTACAACTCGGTAGTCACCAACGACGTTGATCGATGTTAACTACCAAACGATTTCTCATGGGTTATCTTAACACCCACTTATAGATGATGCAAGCTTGGTCTATCAGTTTTTTGTTATTAATAGACTGACGTCCACGGTGATCCGGTCTAACCCTTGTGACTTGGCCGCAGCCAAACTAGCGGCCGTTGCGCCCCAGTGTAGCGGCGTCATGACCAGTAGATCCTCAAACGCCACGTTAGTCAGGTCAAAAGCGTAACGAATCCGTTGCACCGTCGCGGTCGGATAATGCTGATGAAAAAGATCCAGTACCCGTTGGTTATCGTACTGATACTGGCGGTCAGTCGGTTCAAATAATAAGTGCCGCAGTTCGACCAAATATTCCGGATTCGGCACGACTTTCAGTAACTGACCACCGGGAGCTAGCACCCGCTCAAATTCGGCGTAGGCTGACGGTGAAAATACGTCCATGATAGCCGTAAAGGCGTCGTCCGTGAACGGTAACTGGGCTAAGTCCGCCACACAGTAATACGCCGGGGTCGTCAGTTGAGTTGCTAAGTTGACGCCGGCCTTACTAATATCAAAGCCAATCCCGACGTCCTCAGCGTTAGCGTGCTGCTCTAGTAACTGGGCGAGCGGGGTCCCCTCACCACTCCCAATATCTAAAATTCGTTGTGGGGTCGCCGGTAGCGCCTGGTTGATGGCCGTTACGATTGGGCCAAAGAAGCCAGCTTGCAACACCCGCCGGCGCGCGGCTAACATGTCCGCGTCGTATTCACTCTGTACCTGGTGGGTCAAAAAGTACAGCGTCCCCTTCTTGGAAAAGTCGAGCTGGTGACCGTTGGGACAGTGCAAGCTGTGGTCGGCCACGCTCGTATAGGCCGCCCCGCAAACTAAGCAGCGAAACCGGTCAACGTTAGCCGCCACAAACTGCATGCCACGTTCAATTTTTTTCACATTCTCACCCGTTTTCTGTCATTCTCGTCTATCATGATACCATAGCCGAACAAAATAATCGTCTTCCCGTGGTGAACGTGGTAAGGTAAGAACCGTTCTAAAACACATTTAAACTTGTCTGAATTGATTTGCGTGCGGATAATCAAACCCACTATATAAAGGAGTTATTCAGACATGGCTAAAAAATCCAAGATTGCCAAAGAACGGAAAATTGAAGCAACGGTTGCGCGTTACGCAGAACGACGGGCGGCTTTGAAAGCCGCCGGCGACTACGCGGGCTTAGCAAAATTGCCGCGCAACGCCTCACCGGTACGGATTCACCGGCGCGACCAACTCGACGGCCGGCCCCACGCCTACTTACGTCAATTCGGCATGTCACGGCTCAATTTCCGGCGGCTCGCCCATGCGGGCCAGATTCCCGGTGTTAAAAAGGCCAGTTGGTAAATTTCAATCTTCAGTTTTAAGCTAAAAATAACTGTCAGAAAGTTTTCTGACAGTTATTTTTGTATCCACTATTAAGATTTAGTCGTCCGGTCCGTTTGATAAAGGTCGGAATGTTCACGGTACCACGTAAAGAAGTGCGTCCAAAAGACTTTTAGAATCGCGTAACCCGGAATCCCAAAGATCACACCCATTAGGCCGAAAATCTTCCCCGCCACCAGCAACACGATCAAAATCGTGACCGGGTGGATGGCCAGGCTGCTCCCCAACACTAACGGTGAAATCAGCCGGCCCTCAATCGTTTGTTCGATTAAGAACACAATCAGGACTTGCACTAGCATCCACGGGGACGTCACTAAGGCAATCACCACCGAAGGTACCATGGCTAAAAACGAGCCGAGGTACGGGATCAGGTTTAAAATGCCAGCCGCGATTCCCAGCGTCAACGCAAACTTCAAGCCGATAATGCTATAACCAATGGCAAACATCACCGCAACGCAGAACGCCACCGTTAATTGGCCACGAATGTAGTTACTGACCTGACTATTGATTTCGTTGAGCATCTTTAGAAAACTCGTCCGAATCCTAGCCGGAACGAACTTAGCCAAATACGGTGGTAACTGGTGACCATCGCGTAGTAAGTAGAATAAGATAAACGGCATGGTGATCAGGCCGATAATGACGGTCGTTACGGTGCTAAAGACACTCGTTAACGACGAAACCGTGCCGGTCAGGTACTTCGAAAAGCGGCCGCTGACTAGGGCACTCAAGTCGGTATTCCACTGTTCCAGTTGGTCACGGAAAACGCTGAACTGCGGGTCATTAAACCACTTATCGAATTCGTTACTGGCACTTTGCCAGTATTTGGGCCAGTCGTTAATAATCGTTAGCGTTTGGTCGCGAATCGTCGGGATAATGGCGACGATACCCAAGACGATCAGCCCGACGATGATGACGAACAGGCCAATAATCGTCCAGGTCCGGCGTACGTGGTACTTGCGTTCCAAACGGTCGACCAGCGGGTTCATTAAGTAATAGAGGACCCCCGCTAAGATAATTGGAAAACCAACGATACTAAAGAATTGGCGCACCGGTGTCCAGATCCACTTGACCTGATTACCTAAAAATAAAATCGCTAGGATCAACAAAATAATCACGAGCACCCGAATCGTACGGCGGCCCTTTTCACGCGACCTCGTCACGTCTGGTTTCAATCAATCACTCCCCTTACGGTTGGTACGAGATAATACTACCCTCGTGCACGGATGGCAGTGCCGTGGGCGTTAAATAAATCCCATTTTCCATCGGCTTAGCGGGTACTTCGGTAAAGTACAACGTTGCGTGTCCGATCGACGTCAAGTTGGCGGCGACCAACGCACCCGCAAAAGCGACCGTGTAGGCCTGATCATCAATTGAAATGGTGCTTCCCTTTTCCAACGTTAAGTGTTCCACTGGGGAAGTAAACGTTTGAATAATGGCGATCTGCTGTAAATCTTCCGTTGCGGTCGTATCAAACAAAACTAATACCGGATCCTTTGGATTAATCGCCTTGGGACCAATTGATGAAACTGTTGCCGTAATTGCCATAATTATCGGACTCCCATCCATTTTTTATTTAAGTTAATTGTAGCATAGCCTAATTCTTCCACGCCAATTTGTCATCGCTTACAATCAGATTAATTATGCTATACTGAAAATATCTTTCAAGGAGGTTTTGCACCCATGCAAGAACGCGTTTTATTTGGAACTTACACAAAAAAAGACAGTCGGGGGATTTATCAAGGCACCCTCGATACGACGGCGAAAACCTTATCAAACGATGGGCTACTCGTCGCCACCGACAACCCGACCTACCTTGCCCTTTCCGCCAAGGATCGGCTTTACAGCGTTGATAAGCAGGATGATGAGGGCGGGGTGGCAGCCTGGCAACTCACCGACCGGCAAGCTACGCCACTAAACGCCGTCATTGCACCCGGGACGCCGCCTGCTTACGTGGCCGTGGATGAAGCCCGCCAGCTGGTGTACAGCGCTAATTACCATAAGGGAACCGTCGAAGTCATGAAAATCAAGGCCGACGGTGGCCTGGAACTGACCGACCAGGTTCAACACAGTGGTAGCGGTCCGCGGCCCGAACAGACGGCGGCCCACATCCACTATACCGACCTGACGCCCGATAACCGTTTAGCCGTTATCGACCTCGGCGCTGACCGGGTTTACGTTTACAACGTTAGCTCAGCCGGAAAATTATCCGAGCAGTCGGTGCTCGAATTAAATCCCGGGTTTGGTCCCCGTCACCTAGTCTTCAGTCCGGATGGGCAGACTGCCTACCTCGCCGGTGAACTATCTAGCCAGGTTGCGACCCTCGCTTACGATGCCACAACCGGTGCTTTCACCGTTAAGCAGGTTGTTAAAACGATTCCGACGGACTTTGCCGCGCATAACGGTGCGGCGGCCATCCGCCTAAGTCACGACGGCCACTTTCTTTACGTTTCCAACCGGGGCTACAATAGCTTAGCCGTTTTTGCGGTCGCTGGCACTCAACAGCCTAAACTGGTCCAACAAATCAGTACTGAGGGGGATTTCCCACGGGACTTCGACCTTGACCCGACTGAAGAATTCGTCGTGGTCGTTAACCAGAACAGTGACAATGCAACATTATTTGCCCGCGACTTAACAAGTGGTAAACTAAGCCTACTGCAAAAAGACGTTAACGTCCCCGAAGGCGTTTGCGTTCGTTTCTAATCTAAACAAAAAGGATGACGAAGATGTTATTAAAAGAGGTCGCACTTGAAAACTACACGGCGATCCCGGCGGCAATTGCTGCGGGTGCCAACCGGATCGAACTCAACGACAACTTAGCCGTTGGCGGCACGACCGTCAGTCGGGGTGTCATGGCGGAAGCCGCTAAGTACACCCAGGAGCACGGCGTTAGTCTGGTGGCCATGATTCGGCCACGCGGCGGTAATTTCGTGTATAACGATACCGAGCTAAAAATCATGGAAGCCGACTTACTGTCCGCCCAAGCACTCGGCGTTGACGGCGTGGCACTCGGTGCGCTGACTAGTGCCGGAGCCCTCGATACCGAAGCAATGGCATTACTAGTCGGTGCCGCCGGCGGAATGAGTGTCACGTTCCACATGGCCTTTGACGCCCTGGCAACCGATCAACGGGCCACCGCCATCGATTGGTTGGTTGAACACGGCGTTGACCGTATTTTGACCCACGGGGGACCACTCGACCAACCGATTACCGCCTGCCTTGATCAAATTCGGCAAACGATCGACCAGGCTGCCGGGCGCATCCAAATCTTACCCGGTGGCGGCATCACGGCGGCCAACGTCGACACCGTGACCCAGCAACTCGGGGTCACCCAGGCCCATGGGACTAAAATCATCCGTTACTAACTCACAAAGAGTTAAAGCGGGCAACTGACCACGCGTCAGTTGCCCGCTTTTTGATTAGTTAGTTTCAATTAAGCGTGCTAAATCCGCCGGCAACGGCGCAAACGTCACCAGTGGCCGACCAAGAAATGGGTCGGCAAACTGAAGTTGCATACAATGCAACGCCTGACGGTCGATGCCAGCATCCAACGGGCCGTCGTAAAGTGCGTCACCCAGTAACGGGTGGCCGGCCGCTGCAAAGTGGACCCTGATCTGGTGGGTCCGCCCCGAATGTAGCCGCACGCGGACCACCGTCCGGTCAGTGAACCGTTTAACCACCCAGTACTCGGTTAACGATGGCTTCCCCGCTGGCGTCACCGTCCGTTTGATAAATGAATCGGCCGCCCGCCCGATTGGTTGGTCGAACCAACCGTGGTCCTCGGTGATCGTCCCAGCGACCACGGCCAAATACATCTTCTTCATGGCGTGCGCTTTTAGCTGGTGGTCGATAATCGAATGGGCAAAGTGGTGCTTGGCAAATAGCACGATTCCACTCGTATCACGGTCCAGCCGCGTCGTAATATGAACGACTTCGTTTTGGTACCCCTGGGCGCGGTAATAACCCTTAACGCGGTTAGCCAGCGTATTATCCGGTAACGCGTGGGCCGGCACCGAGGCGACCCCCGCTGGCTTATTAACAATCAAGAAGTCGCGGTCCTCATATAAAATGTTGATGGGTAAATCGGAAACGCCGAGGTGGTCGTTGCCGATTTCAGCCGGTGTGACCATCGTGACCGTCTCGCCCCCGTGCAACATGTGAATCGCTAGGACCGCTTGCCCGTTGACCAGGATCGCGCCACCGTGAAACTTGACCTTTTTCAGCAAACTGCGCGTGACCCCGTGTTGACTGAGCAAGGTTTTGACCTTCATCGGCGTTGAACTAGTATTTTGCCACGTAAACCTCATTCGTCTAACCCGATAAATGACGTGCCGACCCGCTTCCAGAAGCGGTTATGCCGGTGTTGCGCAAACGCAATCCGGCGGTTCGCAATTGAATAGCAGATCTTCTCGATCGGTCGCGGCTGGGTATCAAGCTGGTCGGCCGTAAACAAAAAGTTCCCCTGTTGCTGCGGACGCACCGTGATTTTTTCATACGGCGCCACGATCACTGGTGAGCCCAACGTCCGGAAAACGCGGTTATTAATTGAGGCAATTTCCGCCATTTGTAACGCGTCTAAGCGCGGGTGGATCACCGCCCCGCCGACCGACTTATTATAGGCCGTCGAACCGGTTGGCGTGGAAATACACAGTCCGTCGCCACGAAAGCGCTCAAACAGTTCATCCTGAATGTACACGTCCACGACCATCGTACTGCCTAACTTTTTCAACGTCGATTCGTTTAACGCGAGGTAGGCATCCGTCCCACCATCCGCATAGGTCACTTCCACGGACAGTAACGGGTAAGTCACGCTCTGACCATTATCGCGCAATAAACCGTCAACTAGTTGATCAATTTCGTAATCCCGCCAATCGGTATAAAACCCAAGGTGCCCGGTATGCACCCCGACAAAGCGAACCTGATCGACCATCTGGCTATAGTGATGAAACGCCGACAATAACGTGCCGTCGCCCCCGACAGATAGCACAATGTCCGGGTGCTGATTGTCAATGTCAAACCCGGCAGCAACTAATTTTTGGTGTAATTCGGTCACCACCCGTTGGCTCTTGGCACTGCCATTCGCAAAAATGGTCACTTTCATTGATCGTTATCTTCCTTCGTTGACGACGCATCCGCGTCCGGACTCCATTTGCCATACGAAAATAGGCTCTGGGCTTCTTGAATCTCTTCGCGGATCTCCGACATTTCTTTATCCAAACTAAAGGCCGCTTCAGCAGCCCGTTGCAGCCGCTGACTCAAATTTTCGGGGAAATCGCCCTGATACTTGTAATTTAACGAGTGCTCAATTGTCGCCCAAAAATTCATGGCTAACGTCCGCACTTGAATTTCAGCTAAGATTTTTTTCTCCCCGCCAACCAGTTGGACCGGATATTCGATGACAATGTGGTACGAGCGGTACCCGGACGGTTTCTCGTTACTTATGTAGTCCCGTTCTTCCAAGATGGTCATGTCGGTACGTTTACGCAGTAAGTCGACGACCTGGTAAATATCCTCAACAAACTGACACATGATCCGCAGTCCGGCGATATCTTGCATATCCTGTTCGAGCCGGTCCTCCTGAACCTTACGCCGTACCATTTTTTCTTTGATACTATCAACCGGTTTGACCCGGCCGGTGACAAATTCGATCGGTTCGTGTTGATTCAAATCACGAAACTGCTTGCGCATCCCGCGTAACTTAACTTTTAGCTCGTCAACGGCTTGTTGATAAGGCAATAAAAAATGGTTCCAATCCTCCATCAGGACACCTCCACTTCAATCCATACCCCACAAATTTTACCATATTTCGGTTAATTAGGATATGAACGTTACTCGGTTCAATAATTAACATTAACAAGCACGCCCACAACCCCATTACGAACAAATTACTTTACGAAACTTGAAAATCAGTGCATGATAAGGCTCGAAGGTTTAATTCAAATAACGATTAAGCCGTGGTTAGAATCGACGTAATGATGAAATGAAAAGCTTGCAAATACCTCAGTTGATTTGGTATTCTGCACTATGATGCGAATGAAGAAAGTGGAGGAATCATGACGTGTTAGAAGTGTATTTATTTGTTAATCCGTTAGCCAACCAATGCGTCCAAGATGAGAAGAACGTCTTACGCTTGGCGAACGATTCGGACAAGCAAATTCAATTTCAATTCGTACCGTTGCTAAATATCAACGTTATCCAACGGACACTTAAGAACCAGGGTATCCAACTCAATGACTGGCAGGAACAAAACCGTCAGTCCCAAATGCTCTACCGCGTTATCCTAGACTATAAAGCAGCGCTGTTCCAAGGTAAAAAGCGGGGGCGCAACTTCTTGATTGCGATGCAATCGGCAATGCTAAAGGCCAAGCAACACTACTCGGAAGAACTGGTCCGCGACGTTGCCGAGGCCTGTAAGATTGACTTGGACATGTTTATGGAAGACCGCGACGGCCAGCTTGCTAAGCAGGCGTTCCAGGCTGACCAGCGGCTCGCTTCAGAAATGAACATTACCGAAGCCTCTTCCGCCGTTGTGTTTGATTGTGACCAGTACGACTACGGGGTCTTGTTAGAACATTTTAACTACGCCACCTTAGCCGACCTGGTCAACGGTACGCTTGATCCGTTCCACAACGTTCCCCGGCACGCGGCCAGTTGTGAGGCGTTTCAAGCCGCTCAGTTACACGTTTTATAATTCAGTGCTTTTGCAATTATTTTACGGGCGTTGCCCATTAATTCAAGGCAGACCGGTTATCACTGGTCACTAAAATAGCGTATTTCCGATTTTTCGGAAATACGCTATTTTTTTAACCCGTTTAACGGTTCGCTTTCACGAGCTGTTCAAATTCATTCAACCGTTGTTCAAAAACGTCAAAGGCAGCGTCCAGGTAATCCGGCTTGGTCATGTCGACCCCGGCCGCGTGCATCACGTCAATCGGGAACGCCGATGAGCCGGCTTTCAGATAGCCCAAATAATCCTTGACCGCCCCCGCTTCGTGACTCGTAATTCGCTGTGCTAGTGTTGAAGCAGCGGCGAAGCCGGTCGCGTATTGGTAAACGTAATAGTTATAGTAAAAGTGCGGAATCCGCGCCCACTCGTCCGCAATTTGGGGGTCACTTACGACCGCGTCGCCGTAATAACGTTGGTTTAACGCGAGGTACTGTTCGGATAACCGGTCGGCCGTTAACGCCTGTCCAGCGGCTTCCTGTTCGTGCAGCCACTGTTCAAATTCCGCAAACTGAGTTTGACGGAAGACGGTCCCTTTAAACCCGTCAAGGTAGTAATTTAAAACGTAAGCCCGCATCTGCGGATCGGTTTCGTGAGCTAAGAAGTAATCGGTCAGCAGGTTTTCGTTCGTCGTAGACGCAATTTCCGCCACAAAGATGGCGTAATCGCCGTACTGGTAAGGTTGCGTATGGGTCGTATAGTACGAATGCATACTGTGCCCCATTTCGTGAACCAGCGTGTATAAGTTATCGATATTATCTTGCCAGTTCAACAAAATATACGGTGCCGTATCGTAGACGCCCGACGAGTAGGCCCCACTACGCTTACCCTGATTTTCAACCACGTCGATCCAGCGGGAATGAAACGCCGTCTTAACGTGCTTGACATAGTCGGTCCCGAGCACCTTCAGTGCTTTGAGGGCGGTAGCCTGCGCCTGCTGGTAGGTGTAATTCACGGCTGGTTTCGCCGTTAACGGCGTGTACAGGTCGTACATGTGTAATTCGTCGCAACCCAGCAACTCCTTGCGTAACGCGACGTAACGGTGCAATAAATCCAAGTGATGGTCAACCGAATCAACTAACGAGTCATACACCGAAATTGGGATCTGGTTGCCAGCAAGTGCGGCCGTACGGGCGTCGGGATAGTGGTGCACTTGGGCGCTAAAGTTATGCACTTTAACTTGCCCGGCTAAGGTCGAAGCCAACGTCCGCCGAAACTGCCCGTACACTTGATACAGGGCTTCGAAAGCTTCGCGCCGAACGGCCGGCTTGGTCGACTCCAGTAAGACGCCGTAAAGTCCCTGCGAGAGTTTGACCGCATTGCCCGCCTCATCGGTCACCGTTGGAAACTCAAAATCGGCGTTATTGAGTACCCCAAACGTTTTAGCCGAAGAATCGAAGATATCACTAGCACAGGCGAGTAACGCCTCTTCTTTTTCGGAAAGGACGTGCCCCTTTTGTAAGCGCACCGTATCCAGTAAGTGGCGATAATCCCGTAGCGCCACGTTTTCGTCTAAATATTGATCCAACTGCGCGGGACTCAGGGTCAACAACGCCGGCTCGAACCAGGCCGTAGCGGCCGCCGCCTTCGCCGTTAAACCGTTAGCTTGGTCGTCCAACGCGGCGTTAGTGCTATTCCCCGTATCCTGATCACTCTTTAAGCTTGCGTAAACCGCAACTTTTTCCAACCGCCGGTACAGGCTTAAAACCCCCTGAATTCCGGCTAAAACGTTGTCGGCTGATTCGGTAAAGTGGTCTTTTAGCGCCGTCACCGTTGGAATCTCAGCCTTAATTTTGGTGACGTCGGCGTCATAGTCGGCCTGCGTTGCGTAAATTAACGTCAGATCCCAAGTTAAGGCTTCGGGCACGGCCGCGCGTGTCGGAAGCTGTTTCGTTGCTACCATGTAATTCCCTCCAGTTAAATTTGATATAAACTTAGGTTACCACAATCCGTCCTGAATGCCGCACTGATTGTTTCTAAATTAGTGCTTTTTCCAAGCAACTTGCACCGGGCGTAACTGCCAAGAATCTGTGGCCCAACGAATAACATCAAAGGCAACCAACGTTTTAATCACCCCATCGATCAACTGGTCAGAATGACATGCGGGTGGCCAAAGGCAGGCGTTGGCCGCGAGTAACGGACGTAACGTCGTCATCAACAACGTACGCAACTGGGACGAACTCATTCGTACTGGACAACGGCGCAACTTAAAGAAAATAGCGAGTTGCCAAACGAACCCCGATCCGCGCAACAACGGCGGCCGTACCTGCGTCGACCACACCCAGGCCGGTAACTGCTGTAAACTGCCCCCGTGCTGATAACATTCTAATTGCAACTGTCTGAGCTGGTGATTAGCCCCTAAGCGCCCCGCCATAATGGCCGCTTCGCTATTTGCCGTGACTGGGGAGACGATGACGTGCGCACTGGGCTGCCAGCACCAAACCCGTTGTACGGCCACCTGGCTTGTAAACTGTATTTGGCGGGACCGCAGCGGCTTAAAATCGACGTTAGCCAGTTGATAGTGAAGCGTTAGCCGCCCGCAGGTTACGTCCCAAATGGGAATATAATAGCCCCAGTTCTGGGCAAATTGTAAAAACTTAATCGCCTTACCGTGCCGGGTCACCCCCTTGGCGTACGGGTGGCCCAATAACCACCAGACCCGGTAACCATGTTCGCGATAACCGGTCGTGCGTGCCGCTAAACGCTGAACCGATAAGGGGGCGCATTGAAATTCAATTGCCAACGGCTGCTGGTTAACGCCAAAGACCAGGACATCCGGTCGCTGGTGAAGCGCTGGTAGCGGTGCTTCCAATTGCACCCGGTAACCGCTACGCGCAAACCAGGCCGCCAGTTGCCGTTTTCCCTGCAAATGCTCGGCCGTTTCGCCCTCTGAAAAACTCGCACAGTCAAAGCTCGGTTGGTGGGCAAAGTGAGCAATCATCGTCGTTCCCCGTTTTAAAATAACCGGTGCGTGACACTGCGGACAGTGGTAATTCTGTGAGCGCCGTGCGGTTTCCGCTCGAACCAATTGTTGTTGGTGGTTTTCTGCAATCAACATACGACCACCCCCCTTTACCGGTCAACTCCGTAAAAAGGAACAAAAAAATCGTGGCCCAACGACCACGATTTTTTTATCATTATTTAAAATAATGCCGCACCGTTTCTAGAGCAGCGTTCGACATGACTTTTTCACCGTGTTCCAGTAAAACGTCCGCCGTAATTTTTGCTAAATCCGCGTATTCTAACGCGACTGATAAATCGTCCTTAATGGTGCCCGCAGAAGACTGATCCACAAAGAAAACCAGTTCCATGTAGTACTGATCACGGAACTTATACAAGTTCGACGCCATTCCCTCCGGCCGGAAGAACTGGGCCAACGCAATCACGTCTTCAAAACTATTGAACTGCAGCACGTACGACTTAGTTGGCGTATCCGGATCTTCAATATACGGATCCAAATCATTCGTATCACGGGTCGTATTATATTGGACCCCCTTAGGCTGAGCCGCGTCATCCGTGTCAGTCTGCATCAATTTACGTTTCAAGTAATCCGAAACGTCGTCTTGTGACGATTGATTATCCGATTGGGTTGACGACTGGGTCGCCTTCTCAATCGTATCTTGTAAGTTTTCACTGTTTTTGCTGATAAATAATTCTAGTCCGTTGCGATTTGGTAAAACTTGGAAAGTCACGGCATCGTTATCTTGGAATTGATGATCAACATCAACTTCTTCGAGGATGCTATAAAAGAAACTTTCAATTTGCTTATGATTCCCTAGTAAATCCAGAACGCGAATCCCGCGTTCATTGAGATCATCGTTGCCGATGAGTACGCGAATCGTATCTTCATTGATTCGTTCCATCTCCATTGCAGATCCACCCCTTTCTAAGTGTCAAGGGCCATAATCACTATCACAATTCTAACTTATTTCAGCGCATTGTAAAGTAATCTATCTGAAAATAAAAGAATTGGCTAATTAGTTCACCTAACTAGCCAATCCATCGGTTTAGATATTTGCTAATTGCTGCGCCCGTAATAGCTCGATTGTCCGAATTTTGCGTGGTAAGAAGCGCCGAATTTCGTCTTCATTATAGCCAACTTGCAACCGTTTCTCATCCAACACGATCGGTCGTCTGAGCAAACTAGGATCGCGACTGATTAAACCGTAAAGTTGTGATAATGATAAATCGTCAATATCCACGTTAAGTTGTTGGAACGCCTTTGAGCGGGTCGAAATAATTTCTTCGGTCCCGGTTTCCGTTAACCGCAAGATATTTTTAATTTCGTCCATTGAAAGTGGTTCGGTAAATAAGTTGCGCTCACGGAATTCAATATCATGAGTTTGTAACCAAAGTTTGGCTTTGCGACATGAAGTACAACTTGGTGCGGTATATAAAATAACCATTCGGGTTCCTCCTTGGAGAGCGACAACGTTACTACCCTGATAACAATATTTATTATACCCCTTTAAGTTTTAAATGTGAATAGGTTTTGTAAAATATATCTAGTAAACGTGTGTAAAATAATAAACAATAATTAATTTTCTGTTTTATAAATCGAAATTCAGCCGACTTTGAAACGCAAATTGTTAGGAATTAGATTGCAAGCAACCGTTTTTATGCTTATTATAATCATAACTATTTATTACTGGTACCAGTTCCAGACGAACGGCACATGATTCCGTTGGTTCGAAGGTTAACCTAATTCTTATTGTTATTATTTATATTTATTGGTCGGATCCTCGGAAACGTGCTAATTAGTTTACATCGCAAGTCCGGTTGAATAACTTGTTAAATTGAAAATTGGCAGCGTAACCAAACATGTTTTCATTTGCTTTAAAAAACACGTATAATATATATTGTAATAATTAAGGAGTGATTAAGATGAGTGGAAAAGTTTCAGCAACCTTCGGGACTCGAAAAATTTTAACCATGGTTCAGCAACAAAACGCTGACCGCGACTTGCTATTAATGCAAGCCAACGCTACCGAAGATCGTTACATGCTGCTCGACTTGACTGGTGAACCAACCGTATTTTCAAGTCCCGTAACGTATGACGTTCTCCTGGCTAAAGGAACGGAAGATTGGCACGGGATGACCAGTTTCATCTTCGTTGACCTCCCCACTGAGGAACAAAAAGTATTTGCGTCCAAATTTAGTGGCTTCCGGCACGATTATGACCGTCCCGACGGTTTAAAGCATTTCTGTATTTTACGGGAAACTAAGAACGATGCTGGCTTCGTTATCGTGACTAACTGGCACCGTGACTCAGAATACGCGGTTTGGTTACGAAGCGAATCCTTCAAGCCGTTTGCAAAGTACATTAATTCCGACTATGACTACCACGAAAGTCGTTACACGTTCGTGCGCTCGTTAAAATCATAGTTTAATTACTTTAGAAGTGGCGGCACAATCGCCTCAATTTGTAAAAAGAGTGGTACCGAAAAATCTTGTTTAGATTCTTCGGTACCATTTTTTTATTTACCCTGATAACTGTTTTACGCATAGGCTATCGACACACTGTGCTAAATTTTTATGGTCACAAACTATAATAATTCGTAACCATTTTTGCTAACCACAGGCGCCACATACGCCCCAGTTACTTCAGTCGCTTATGATGAGAGTGCTCAACTTTTGGCAATCAGCAACGACGTCCTAACTAACAACCAATACGGCATCCTAATCAAGCTTGCGTAACCTAGGTCAAAAGCATCACCGCGTCATTTTAAGCACTATCTGGAGAGCTGTAAGAAACTCTGCAAGTCATCTTAACTACTAGCTCACGTTTTACGATTAGGCACTTTACTACTCCAGAAAATCATTCTCTGGTATTTTAGCCATTAAAAATAAATAGATCCAAAAAAAGACACCACTACCAAAGAAGAAAACTAAGCGTACGGCTACCACGGAAACATCGAAGTATTCCGCAATTCCACCGCAAACACCTGCGATTAACCGACCTTTTTTTGATCTCCTGAGTTCCATTAAAACCCCTCCCGTGAAACGATTCCTTTTAATGCGCACCACCTTAACTTTAAGGATACCACTGAGTTAACCTATATTCGAGCTTGTTTTACGTCGAATCGAACAAGGCCACCAGCTCAATGGGTGCTTATTCGAATAGCTACATCCCCTCATCATTTGACGCACGTTCTACCCTGCAATTGAATTAGTGATGCCCATGATGAAATTACCGCCAAAACACCGCTTTCTAGACCGACCGCTACCAAATGGCGACTTTTACTCACACGTTGCAGACAGAATACCGCATCTGCTTATCCGTACCCCTAAGGCGGTGATGCACCATAACGTCAGCTAATTCCGTTGAAAATTTCGCAAATACCATGGTTGGCTTGCCGACCTCCCGTTACGCAGCCACCTCAGCACCTTTGACACCTGGCTCCCAATCACACAGCCAGCCCATACGGTAGCAAAAATTGCGCTTGATAGTCAATTAAGCTGATAGACGAACTCAGTCGTACCTCCTATGCTTGCCATAATTGATCATTACGCCAAGCTGTAGGAGGATTTAGCGCAAAAAAAGACGCATTCAACTGAATGCGTCAACCGTTATCTGTAACGGTCCGTACGAGACTCGAACTCGTGATCTCCTGCGTGACAGGCAGGCGTCCTAAACCAACTAGACCAACGGACCAATTGCGGGAGCAGGGTTTGAACCTGCGACCTTCGGGTTATGAGCCCGACGAGCTACCAGACTGCTCCATCCCGCGATAATATAATGACCCCTACGGGATTCGAACCCATGTTACTGCCGTGAAAGGGCAGTGTCTTAAACCACTTGACCAAGGGGTCATATTTATAAATAAAACAACGGAGAAGGAGGGATTCGAACCCTCGCACCGCTTTCGCGATCTACACCCTTAGCAGGGGCGCCTCTTCAGCCACTTGAGTACTTCTCCAAAATATGGGCCTAAATGGACTTGAACCATCGACCTCACGCTTATCAGGCGTGCGCTCTAAACCAGCTGAGCTATAGGCCCATGAAAGCGGGTAACGAGAATCGGACTCGCGACAACAGCTTGGAAGGCTGTGGTTTTACCACTAAACTATACCCGCATATGAACACAGATATGGCGCGGGACGGAATCGAACCGCCGACACATGGAGCTTCAATCCATTGCTCTACCGACTGAGCTACCGAGCCATTGTAGCCATGAAGTTTTATTTTGTAGAAACGGTCCGTACGAGACTCGAACTCGTGATCTCCTGCGTGACAGGCAGGCGTCCTAAACCAACTAGACCAACGGACCAAATTGCGGGAGCAGGGTTTGAACCTGCGACCTTCGGGTTATGAGCCCGACGAGCTACCAGACTGCTCCATCCCGCGATAATAAGGAGGATGAGAGATTCGAACTCTCGCGTGGTTTGACCCACCTGACGGTTTTCAAGACCGTTCCCTTCAGCCAGACTTGGGTAATCCTCCATGTAAGATGTAACTAGGAACACGTCCACTAGTATCAGTAGATGGACCTTGTAGGGCTCGAACCTACGACCGGACGGTTATGAGCCGTCTGCTCTAACCAACTGAGCTAAAGGTCCAAGCGCTTATTCCTAATCGCGGCAGGGGGAATCGAACCCTCGACCTCCCGGGTATGAACCGGACGCTCTAGCCAGCTGAGCTACACCGCGATCTGCTAAATAATCTATGATTATTTAATCGGGAAAACAGGATTCGAACCTGCGACCCCCTGGTCCCAAACCAGGTGCTCTACCAAGCTGAGCTATTTCCCGTACTATGCACCCAGTAGGAGTCGAACCTACAACCTTCTGATTCGTAGTCAGACACTCTATCCAATTGCGCTATGGGTGCTTCATAATAATAATGCCGAGGACCGGGATCGAACCGGTACGGTTATCACTAACCGCAGGATTTTAAGTCCTGTGCGTCTGCCAATTCCGCCACCCCGGCAACACTATTGATGGTACTAAGCGGAAGACGGGATTCGAACCCGCGACCCCCACCATGGCAAGGTGATGTTCTACCACTGAACTACTTCCGCATAATTATTCAGTTAATGCCGACTAGAGGATTCGAACCTCCGACCCCCTGTTTACAAGACAGATGCTCTGCCAGCTGAGCTAAGTCGGCATGACGATTAACACAACTATAATAGCATAACATGCCAAGTCACATAAATCAACAAAAACTTTGAATTAATATTCAATTTTGAACCGTAACAATGAGCCGTGACAGTCTCGAACTGTCGACCCTCTGATTAAAAGTCAGATGCTCTACCAACTGAGCTAACGGCTCAAATGGAGGATACAGGGCTCGAACCTGTGACCCTCTGCTTGTAAGGCAGACGCTCTCCCAACTGAGCTAATCCTCCAAAATGCATGACAACGTCCTACCCTCGCAGGGAGCGATCCCCCAACTACTCTCGGCGCTAAGAAGCTTGACTTCTGTGTTCGACATGGGAACAGGTATATCCTTCTTGCCATCGTTACCACACTTTTGAAACCAAAATATTCAATTTCATTAACCTTGCGGTTAATGAGCCGTGACAGTCTCGAACTGTCGACCCTCTGATTAAAAGTCAGATGCTCTACCAACTGAGCTAACGGCTCAAATGGAGGATACAGGGCTCGAACCTGTGACCCTCTGCTTGTAAGGCAGACGCTCTCCCAACTGAGCTAATCCTCCAAAAAATGCATGGCAACGTCCTACCCTCGCAGGGAGCGATCCCCCAACTACTCTCGGCGCTAAGAAGCTTAACTTCTGTGTTCGACATGGGAACAGGTGTATCCTT
>NZ_BJDZ01000016.1 GCF_005405405.1 Lactiplantibacillus plajomi | reverse complement strand
CTTCGGCCGTGAATTTGCTTCTAGGCATAGTAAAATCCCCTTAGAGTTGATAGACGAAATTATAGTTTTTCATCTGTCAACCTTAAGGGGACTATAGCAGATTTAGAATGTAGGTGTCAGAGCCAAACATTCAAAATCGAAAGGGGACGTCAGAAATGGCGAATAAACTAAACAGTCTTGCACATACCAAGTGGTTGTGTAAGTACCATATCGTATTCACTCCAAAGTATAGGAGAAAAATAATTTATAATCAATACCGACGTGACTTGCAAGATGATATTCGCTTGTTATGCCAATATAAAGGTGTAAAGATATTGGAAGGTCATATGATGCCAGATCACGTACACTTGTTGGTAAGTATCCCACCCAAATTAAGTGTTGCCAGTTTTATGGGTTATTTAAAAGGCAAATCAGCCTTGATGATGTTCGACCAGCATGCGAATTTGAAGTATAAATTTGGGAATCGACATTTTTGGTCAGTCGGCTATTATGTTAGCACGGTTGGGCTTAATGAAGCCACTATCAAAAAATATATCCGTGATCAAGAAAAGCATGATCAGGCACAAGATCGGTTAAGTGTCCGGGAATACGAAGACCCTTTTAAGGGTCAAGGTAAGTAATACGAACACCGCTTAAAGCGGTCGCAAAAGTGACAAAAGCAGTTTGGCTTTGATACACAAAAGCCAGCGCCTTGAGACGCTGGCTAGTACATAGGGCTTATAGCCCTGGAGCAAACTACCCGTTTTACGGGTAGTTATGATTAAAGGTGTTCAGTTTGATTTAGGTAGTAATCAAAAAAGTTGGCTACCTTTTCCATTAACGGGATTTTAACGAGGTGCTGTGCCTGGTAGCCGGTGATAAACGCGGTTTGTTGGCCGTAAGCTTCGTGATGAATGCGGTCGAAGAAGTCTCGCGCTTGCTGGTAAGGAATCCGTTCATCCGCCGTACCGTGCCAAAATAGCAGTGGCCGCTTAGCAATCGTTTCAGGATGTAGGTTTAGATCGAAGGCGTCGATCCAGCCGGTTAAATCGGCCATCGCGGTCGGTAGGTACACGTGTTGCTTAGCCGCGTAGTGCCGCACCAGTTCAGCGTAGGCGTTCAGATTGGGGGTCCCCATGATAATTGCCGCTGCCGTGATTTCAGGATGGTGGGTCAATAGCGCCCCGGTAGTCATGCCACCCATCGAGTAGCCGCCGACCCCGATCTGATTATTTAAAATCAAGCCGCGGCGTTGGTAAGTCTGGATCAACAGGTCGAATTCGGCGAGGTTGCCCTGAATACTATTCCAAAACGTGAAGGAAGGCAGGCTACTGACCGGTTGAACCCGCTGACCATGGTTGATAGCGTCGGGGAGAATGACGCGGAGCCGTTTGGCAGCTAGTTTGCGGGCTTGGGTCAGCACCAGGTCGTTACGTGAGCGCCAACCGTGGTAAAAAACGACCAATGGTAGCGGTTGGTCGATCAGCGCATCTTCGATGACTTCAATCACCGGCACGTCTTGAATGTTTTGTGGTTTAATTAACATGCTTGTTCACCACCTCATAAATTTATTAATATAAGCCTACTTTGACAGATTAGTGCGGGAAAGACAAGCACGGTGCTTATTGCGGCGCTGACGTTTAAAAATTAAAAAATAATGATAAAATAGTGATAATCACGGCGAATCCCCCAATGAGTTGGGTTCTACCCGTGATTGAGTGAGGGGGTGACTAGAATGGAAGATTGGCATAATCGACAAATTGAGGCGGCCATTGAAACCAACCCGTTAATCTTTAACCAACCGGTAGCTACTAATGACAGCCGGTTAGCGTTTGTACCGCGATTATACGGCGCGGCGCCGCGGCAAACAGCCGCACGAATCCGACGGCTAAACAACCCGGCACGCCAGTAATTCCAGAGTTATACATAATTGACCCGGGTACGTGACGCTGATTATTTCACGATTTGTCATGAAACTGTAACATGTTTGCAATCAAACTGAGAACCTTTATCAAAAATTTATATGTAAAATTATTAATGAGTTATCATTTACATATAAATACTTGTAGGAAGGCGAATATTGTGAAATTAAATCAAAAGTGGCAGCTCGGGCTGCTAGCGCTGGGGAGTTGCCTCGGTATGATGATCGCGGTTCCTGCGCAGGCCTCGGTGCCGGATATTTCCGAGTGGCAAGGTAAGTTATCAAAGACCCAGGTTAAGAACTTGAAAGGTCAGACCCAGTTTGTCATTAACCGGGTGCAGTACGGTAGTAATTACGAAGATATTCATCACAAAACTAACGAGAACTTGTACGTCAAGTACGGTGTCCCGTTTGGTTCCTACGACTTTGCGACCTTTACGTCTAAGAGCGGTGCGATTCAGGAAGCTAAGGATTTTTACAGGCGGTCGAATAAGCACACGACGTTTTACGTGTTGGATTTTGAGACAACGAGTATGAGTGCTTCGGCGGCCAATACGGCGGTTAAGGCGTGGTACAGTCAAATGCGCAAGCTGACGAAGAAGCACTTGCTGTTCTACTCGTACCAGTCGTTTGCAACGACTTACGCGAACTCGGCCCGAAAGAAGTTTGACGCCCAGTGGATCGCCAATTACAGTTATAAGCCGACCGTTTCATTTTCACTTTGGCAGTATACCGACAATTATTATCTAAAAGCATTAGGGCAGTACGTTGATAACAATCGTTATGGTAAAAAGTGGGGTACGGTTTACCATCCGTTAAAGTGGTGGCAAAATAAGGCCACCACGGTGGCTAAGCCGAAGACCACGACCACCAGTACTACCAATAAGGTAACTAAGCCAGTTACTTACAAATACAGTAGTTATACGAAGGGGCAACACGTCTACTTACATGCGGGGGCGGTGCGTTATGTTGACCGGACGGTTATCCCAACGCGTGTTAAGAAGAAGTATTACCGGATCACCGCGGTCAAGTCCTATAAGCGGTCGCACTCCAAGCAGGCGGTTTACTTAGCGGGTCTTAATCAGTGGGTGCTCTCCCAAGACGTGACCGGCTACTGGGTCGGCCAACACGGCAGTTACACGTTGAAGCAAAATAGTACCGTATTTAGTGACATTAATTTGAAACACGCCACGAAGACGAAATTGCCGAAGGGAAAAACCTACGCTGGTAAATTAGTTAAAAGTGGCTCGTATTACCGGATTAAGTTGTCACGTGGGGGCTATATTTCGGCCCAGGTCTCACGTTCGGACCACGCCTACATTGAATCGGTCCCATCCAGTAAACGAATTGTTGCTAAGCAAAATATTTACACGCACCGTAGCTCAAAATTCACTAAGGGTAACCGGGTTGCGTTGCATAAAAAGAATAAGGCCCTGAAGATCGTCGCGGTTCATAAGCGTTCGACCGGCTCGCGTTATTTTGAAACCAACAAGGGCAACTACTTCACGGCCAATAAACTTTACGTCAAGACAAAGTAGTTAAATTTATAGAACCAAAAAGCGTCCTGCCGACAATTCGGCAGGACGCTTTGTTTTGCAGCTTATGTTAAAAAGTAATAAGACAGGACCACGGCTAGCCAAATGGTGACCCAAACAATGCCACCACTAAGGTGCAAGTGGAATAAGTGGCCGTTATAGCGGTCAAATTGGGCTTGGTCGGCAACCTCAAATGGGGATTGGTCCGCCGGTAATTGTTTGGCGGCCGCGTATTGTTTGGCCGGCCACAACGCGCCAATCGTTTCAACGATGACCAGGGCAATCAGCGCCGCGATGGCTGCTGGGAAGACGGCACTGTAATCGACGCTAAAAGCGGGGGCGAAGATGTTGCGGTAGATCGTCCAAATCGCCCAGAGGGTCGCAATTAAAGCGAGAATCCGACCGCTGATGACGAACCGCAACGTTTTCTTGGCCGTTGGTTGTTTGGCAATCAGCTGATTTAAAAAGTAGTACCGGCGACCAAAGCGTACGTAGTCACTGGCCTTAACGCGGAGCCAGCGACTTTGGTGTAAATAGAAGAGCTGGCTGATCAGACTGATCAGGGCAACGATTGGAATCGCTGTAATTGCACTAAGTAGTAAGTACTGGACGACCAGAACGGGGGCGGTACTCGTCATAACGGCCCGTGCGACCCAACTCAATAGTAAAAAGAGGATGAACGCAATGACGCTCATGAGTTGTTGGCGGCGGTAACGTTTGAACGCGGGGGCCGCGACTGGCTGGGCTACGCTAGGATGCGTTTGTAAGTAGCGGTAGCTGGCACTCGGCCAGATGAGCGTGGGTACCAATAGTAATAGGAGCCCGGAAACTAGGATCCCAGCGGTCCAGATGGCCGTTTGGACGGGAAAAAGCAGTAGGTTCAAGCGGGTTTCCAGACTGACCCAACTCACTAGAATTAGCACCGCGCCCAAGATCCAGCTGGCCTGACTGAGCCAATACGCCCACCGCAAGCCCGAATTAGCGCCGGTCACTGTTTGGCGAAGCTGGTGGCCCTTGCGCCAATTAGTCGTGAGCGTCGCATCGTCGGTGCTCACCATGTAGGGTTGTTTGAGGTTCAAGTAGGTGAACCAAATGCCCATCGCCAAAAAGAGGGCTAGTAGTAATAATAAAGTAATAAACATAGCAAAAGTCCCTTATCTCAATATAGTCGTACACCACTACTTAGTTTAAAGCAAAAGTATGCCCAAAGTGTGAGGAATATGAAAAAACTATGGTACGTTGGCAATTTTTACAATTAGGTCGTCACCACACGTCGGTGTTAGTTATGCTAGAATGAAAGCAGACTGGGTGTGGAGGCGTTTTATATGCAAAAACAAATTGCAATCATTGGTGGTGGCATCGTTGGTGCAACGGTCGCTTATTATTTAAGTGCCGACCCGACGCTGTCCGTCACCATGTATGACGACGGGATCGGGCAAGCGACGAAGAACGCGGCGGGAATTATCTCACCGTGGTTATCCAAGCGACGAAATCAACGGTGGTACGCTTTGGCAAAAGCGGGGGCCGCGTTGTACCCTGAAATCGTTGCGGACACGCAGATGGGGATGTCCGTTTACCAACAGTCCGGGACAATTGTGACCCGTGCGGACGCGGACGACCTTGAGACGTTGTACCAATTAGCCATCGAACGCCGCCAGGCAGCGCCCCAAATGGGAACCATTGAAAAGTTGAGTGCCGCCGAAGTTCAGGCGCGGCTCCCGCTGTTGACGGCACCGCAAGCCGGGGTCTTTGTGAGTGGTGGCGCCCGCGTCGACGGCGCTAAGTTTACGGAACACCTGTTACAATACGCCGAAAAGCGCAACTTGGTCCGTCATAAGGGCAAAGTTAAGTTGGGTGAACAGGGCCAACTACTAACGGCGAACGGTCAAATGAATTACGATACGTTGGTCTTAGCTGTGGGTGCTTGGTTGAAACCACTGCTCCTGCCGATGAAGTTAGTGGCCGACGTTCGGCCGCAAAAGGGCCAGTTGATCGAACTGCAACTACCCCAAACTTGGCCCGACGACGTCCCGGTGTTGATGCCCGAGGGTGAGCGGGACTTTATTCCGTTCACGCGTAGTAAGTTAGTCGTCGGTGCGACTCATGAAAACGATCAGGGTTACGACCTGCAAGTTTCGTCACTAGTTGAAGATGACTTATTTGCCAGCGGCCGTCAGCTGGACGCTAACTTAACGCGGGATCAAATTACGACCGTTAAAGTGGGGACCCGGGCGTACACCCGCGACTTTGCGCCGTTCTTCGGGCCGTTACCGGATAATCCGCACGTGCTGGTCGCCAGCGGTTTGGGCTCCTCAGGCTTGACAACTGGCCCAATTATCGGCAAATTGCTCGCCGATTACGTTCGTACCGGCCGTCACGACTGGTCCGCTTACCAGTTACCGGTCGAAACTTACTTGCGGTCGGCGGATTAATCTAGGTGTAGGCCTTGCTGGGCGAGTTGGTGGGCGCCGTGATTATCGCTTTCAGCGATCCACTGGGTGATGACGACTTGGCACTGGTCCTGTAATTTAAGCAGGGTGGCAAGTTCCACGGCGAAGTTTTTACTATACGCCTTGTCAACACTTTCGGCGACCACCTGACTATCGGTATAAAAGAACACGGCCTGGTCAGGACCATAAGTATCTAATAAGATTTTAAACCCGGCGATTGCCGCTAAAAATTCTGCGGTATGATTGTCACTAACCGGTAAGGGTTGCTTGTACTGGTGTTGCTGACCGCCGGCAATCAATAAAATCCCGGCGGCGCTGGCATTGGTCGTTGGTGCCGTTGCGGCATCCGTATATAATTGCATCGTTATCGCTCCAATTTGAAAGGAATTTTGCTGTGAATAATACGAAACGTACCTTTAAGTATCAACCAAAACCCGTGTCGAGTCTAATTGTTTGGTCCTGGACCGGCTTAATTTTAATGCTCGGCATCATTTACTGGCTTGAAATTTTGAAATTTAACTGGTTATTAGTTGCAATCGTGCTCGTCTTTATCCTAGCGGTGACACTGCAAATCGGTTTACGCCGGGTATCCATTGACCGGAATTTGCTGATTTTCAGCACGGTTTTTAACCGCTCGTGGTTAGTGATTCCGCGCGATCAGTTGGAATCGATTCGCCCGGTCCGCGGGGGGATTAAAGTTAAAATTGATAAAAACGAGTACCAGTTCTTAATGACGAAGAAGTCCCGTGAAAGTTTGATTAAAATCGCTCAGAACGCTTAATAACCGAACTAATTTATTTATAAATCTATTTATTGTTCATATTTTTGGGATATTCGGTATAATAGACTTAAGTATTGATCAAAAAAGGAGCGGCAAAGATGAAAGATATTGAAATTGCACAACGTGTCACCCCGCAACCGATTACGGAAATTGCGGCTAAGGCTGGCTTAACGGCTGATCAAATCGACCAGTACGGGAGTGCTAAGGCCAAGTTAAAGTTACCATTACCGGTTAAAAAGACGAAGCGTAACCTGATTTTAGTCACCTCGATCAACCCAACTCCGGCAGGTGAAGGAAAGTCCACGGTCACCATCGGGTTAGGTGACGCTCTGACTAAGATTGGCGAATCAACAATGATTGCCTTACGCGAGCCGTCGTTGGGGCCGGTCATGGGCATGAAGGGTGGCGCAACCGGTGGCGGTTATTCGCAAGTCATCCCAATGGAAGATATCAACTTACACTTTACCGGCGATATGCACGCCCTAACTGCTGCGAATAATACGTTAGCGGCCCTGATCGATAATCACATCCAACAGGGTAACGCACTCAATATTGATCAGCGCCGCGTTCAATGGAAACGTGCCTTAGACATTAACGACCGGGCCCTGCGCCACGTGGTAATCGGGCTAGGCGGCCCGACTTCGGGTGTGCCGCGCGAAGACGGCTTCGACATTACGGTAGCCAGTGAGTTGATGGCGATCTTATGTTTATCAGAAAACATCGCCGATTTAAAACGGCGGATCAACCGCATTGTGATTGGCTATACTCACGACCGCCAGCCGGTCATGGTTGCCGATTTGCAAGTTGGCGGCGCAATCGCCCTGTTGCTAAAAGACGCGTTGCGGCCGAACCTGGTGCAGACGTTAGCGCACACGCCGGCAATGGTTCATGGTGGGCCGTTTGCGAACATTGCTCACGGCTGTAACAGTGTGCTCGCGACCCAAGCAGGGTTGAACCTAGCGGATTACACCGTGACCGAAGCCGGTTTCGGTGCCGACCTCGGTGGGCAAAAGTTCATGGACATTAACGTGCCGGCGGTTGGTCAAGCCCCCAATGCCGTCGTGATCGTTGCGACCATCCGCGCCCTGAAGATGCACGGCGGAGTAGCGCTTGCGGATCTCGGTGAAGAAAACGTAGCGGCGTTACGGGCCGGCGCAGCCAACTTGGGGCACCACATCCACGCAATGCAACGTTACGGGGTTCCAGTGGTGGTAGCCATCAACGAATTTACCGCTGACACGGAAAATGAAATTCAAGCCGTTAAGGAGTACTGCGCGGACCTCGGCGTTCAGGCGATTTTAGCCGACGTTTGGGGCCAGGGTGGTGATGGTGCGGTCGAACTGGCCCACGCCGTTGTTGCATTGTGTGACCAGCCGAGTGAATTTAAGCCGTTATCACCGGCTGACGCCCCGATTGAAGACAAAATTCAAGCCATCGTTGAAAAGACCTACGGCGGGGCGGCGGTCGAATATTCCGGTAAGGCTAAACGCCAACTTAAGACCTTTGCCAAGTATGGCTGGGATAAGCTACCGGTCTGCATGGCCAAAACCCAGTATTCACTGAGTGATGATCCCAAGTTGTTGGGGGCGCCGAGCGGCTTTACGATTAACGTGCGGGAGTTCGTACCGAAACTGGGGGCTGGCTTTATTGTCGCACTGACCGGCAACGTGCTCACGATGCCCGGCTTGCCAAAGCATCCGGCGGCGTTGGACATGGATATTAGCGATGACGGCACCATTTCCGGGCTTTTTTAGCTGCTGGATTTAAAACAAGGTGATTTGAAAACCAGACTGCGGGGGCGGTAACGACCGTCCGGCAGTCTGGTTTTATGTTCGGCGGATAATTTAGGCGGCGAAAATGCCATGGCTAGTCGACTTTTGGTATAATAAAAGTCAGTTTAGTGATTGTGAGGAACAGCAAATGTGGATTTATTGGATATTAATGTTTGCCCTGGTCGTGATCGATCAGGTGATCAAAGCGGCCGTAGTCAGTCAAATTGCGCTGGGAGCGACCGTCAACGTCGTACCGGGTTTACTGTCCCTGACTAATTTACATAACAGCGGGGCGGCCTGGAGTATGTTAGAAGGTAAGATGAGTTTCTTCTACCTGATTTCGGTCGTGGCGCTTGGTGTGATGCTTTATTTATTTTGGCGGTTACGGCAGCGCCGGATTTACGAGTTCGGGCTGGTCTTAATGGTTGCCGGGACCCTCGGCAATTTTATCGACCGGATTCGGCTGGGCTACGTGGTCGATATGTTTCAGTTAGATTTCTTTAATTTTCCGATTTTTAATTTCGCGGATACCTGTTTAACGGTCGGGGTCATCGTGATTTTAATCGGTGTTTTGCGGGATGATAGTTTTGAAAAATAATTTGGAAGGGGCTGCCCAGTTCGCTAGTGCGGCCCAGACGTTTACGGTCACGACCGAAAGTGGCCGCCTAGACAAAGTTTTAGCGGGGCTGCAGACCACCTGGACGCGTTCGCAGGTCGATAAATTGATCAAGACCGACCAAGTAAGAGTCAACGGCGCACTTCAGCCGAGTAAATATAAGGTCAAAGCGGGTGACGTGGTGACCGTGGCTGCTCAGAAAGTCCAGTCGACCGAGTTAGTGGCCGAAGACCTCCCGTTAGATATCGTTTACGAAGATGACGACGTGTTAGTGGTCAATAAACCGCAGGGAATGGTCGTTCATCCGTCACCGGGGCACCCGGACCACACCTTAGTCAACGCCTTGCTCTACCATAGCCCCCTGTCAACGATCAACGGCGAGTTTCGGCCGGGCATCGTGCACCGCATCGATAAGGATACTTCGGGATTATTAATGGTAGCTAAAAATGACCGGGCGCACCGCTCCTTAGCCGCCCAGTTAAAGGCCAAGACTAATTTACGCGAATACGTGGCGCTGGTGCACGGTGTTATTAAGGAAGATACCGGCACGGTCAACGCGCCGCTCGGCCGGTCGCCGAAGGACCGTAAAAAGCAGGCGGTCGTTCGCGATGGTCGTGCCGCCGTGACCCACTTTAAGGTGTTGAAACGTTATCAGCACTATACCCTGATCAGTTGTCGGTTAGAAACCGGACGGACCCACCAAATCAGGGTTCACTTACAGTCGATCGGTCACCCGCTAGTTGGTGATCCGCTTTACGGTCCGAAGAAGACCATCAAGGGCAACGGCCAGTTTTTGCACGCCCGGCTATTGGGCTTTAAACACCCGGTGACTGGTGAACAATTGACGTTCGAAGCGCCGTTACCACCGATCTTTAAGGCAACGTTGGCGAAGCTTGACAAAAGTGACTTGAATCATTAGGCTTACTATTAATGAGAGTCCTTTAATCCGGCCCTGCGAGACTGAAAGGCAACCTGTTAACAATAACTTTTCGTTGACGGCCGGGATGTATTTTCCGGCCGTCTTTCTTTGTAATGTTGGTGACTCGCATGCAGACCAAAATACTTAGGAGGCAATTATGCAAAAAGAAGTTGTTGATTCCATGGCGATGAAACGTGCATTGACACGGATAACGTATGAAATCATTGAACAAAATAAAGGTGTTCGTAACGTGGTCTTGGTTGGCATTAAAACCCGTGGTGTGTACCTTGCTGAACGGATTGCGGCCCGCTTGGAACAATTAGAAGGGGCCCAAATTCCGGTCGGTGAACTGGATATCACGGCGTTTCGCGATGACCAACCCAAAGACGATCAGGCGCCGAGTTCGTACCAGCTGGCGTTTAGCGTGGCGGATAAGCGGGTTGTTTTGGTTGACGACGTTCTCTACACCGGCCGTACGATTCGTGCCGCGCTGGACGCGTTGATGGGTGGTGGCCGACCGCAAAGCATTGCGCTAGCCGTGCTTGTTGACCGCGGCCACCGGGAACTCCCGATTCGCGCTGATTTTATCGGTAAGAATATCCCAACGGCCCTTCAGGAACGGATCAAGGTTTCCGTGACGGAGGTCGATGGCCGCGATGGTGTTGAAATTATTAATTAGTTTTATAAGTCAATTAAGTGAGAAGGGATCGCAATGGCAGACCGCTATTTGATTCTTGAAGACGGCAGTGCCTACCTAGGTGAAGGCTTTGGCTCACCAGCGGTTTCAACTGGTGAAATCGTGTTTAATACGAGTATGACGGGCTATCAAGAAATTATTACGAATCAAATTTATCATAACCAAATTATTGCATTCACCCAACCGACGATCGGCAGTTACGGTATTAATCATGATAGTTATGAATCGATCCTTCCGACCGTTAAGGGCGTGGTTGTCCGCGATGTCGCAAGTATTTCGACTAACCGGCAGCGGCGCTGGTCACTGGATCAGTACTTAAAGCAGCAAAACATTCCCGGAATCAGCCACATTGACACTCGCCACTTAGCGAAACAGCTCCGGGCGAGTGGACCGATGAAGGCCAGTATCGTGGACGTGGCGGATGCCCACGCCTTTGATCAACTGGGCGCGACCGTGTTAACCAACCGGCAAGTTGCTGCCGTGGCGACGCCCAAGCCGTTTCCTAACCCGGGGACCGGTTTAAACGTGGTCGTGGTCGACTTTGGGCTCAAACACGGGATCTTACGTGAGCTTAGTAAACGGGCTTGCAACGTCACGGTCTTACCGTATACCGCGACGACCGACGAAATTATTAACTTGGATCCGGACGGTGTGATTCTCTCGACCGGTCCCGGCAAACCGCAGGACTTACCGGAAAGCGTACTGACGATGATCCAAGCGATTCAAAAACGGGTGCCGTTATTTGCCATCGGGTTGGGACACGAATTATTCGCAATGGCCAACGGCGCGACGATTATTAAGCTGGCGCCCGAACACCACGGTGCGAACCACCCGATTCGCGAAGTCATTACCAATCAAATTATTTATGCGTCACAGGGGCAGGGCTTTGCGGTTAATCCGGACAGTGTCGACCGTGATAAAATGATCACCACCTTTGTCGACTTGATCGACGGGACGATTCAAGGCCTGCGGTTACGGGATTTTCCGGCCTTCTCGGTCCAGTTTTTCCCGGACGGGGCGCCCGGTCCGACCGAGACGCGCGACATTTTTAATGAATTTGTAGAATCGATGCAACAAGCAAGGGGGCCGATGTGGTGAATAATCAGGGCTTACAAAAAATTCTCATCATTGGTGCCGGTCATAACGACATTGGTCGCGAAGGCCAACACGACGCGGCCGTCATCCAGATCGGGGCGGCCATCCATAAATTAGGGATTGCCGTCGTGCTAGTCGATAATAACGCGTACTCGGTCGCGGCCGAAAATAACTTTGCTGACCGGGTCTACGTTGAACCACTAACGGTCGCGGGATTGTCGCGGGTGATCGAAGCTGAACAGCCGGACGGCTTAATTCCCTCGTTAGGTGGCTTACACGCCGTCAGCCTGATACAGGGGCTGATTCGAACCAACGTCTTAAAAAATAATCACGTCCGGCTTCTGCAATGGGATTCGGAAATCATCGACATGATCGTCAATCCGGCGTTAATGAGCAACCGCTTGAAAGCCATCGGCGAACCGGTGATTGCGTCGCAAGTGGTGGCGAGTGACGTCGAGGCACTGGCGGTCGTCCGTTCAATCGGATTTCCAGTGATTGTGAAGTCGGTGGCGCCCCGCATCGAGGCCAGCCGGCAACTTTGCAAAGACCAGGAGGACCTGGCACGGGCGTTGGCAATGGGCTTTAAAGTTTCTGCCACCAAGCAGTGTATCGTCGAGCAGAGTATCGTTGGCTGTAAGGAACTCGAGTTTGTGGGCGTCCGTGATAAGAAGGATATGGCGCTGCTGATTAGCGGGATGGAGAACTTTGACCCGGTTGGGATTCATTCGGCTGATTCGATCGTTTTCGCGCCGACCCAAACGATCACTGACCAGGAGTACCAACAATTTCGAGCTGCAACGTTGAAAATCATGCGACGCTTGCGAATTAACGGTAGCTGCCACGTGCAGTTTGCCCTGGACCCGAATACCCAACACTATTACGTGATCAAAGTGACACCGTACTTTGACCGGGCGATGGCCTTGGCCGCCCGTGCGACCGGCTATCCGCTGGCACGGGTCGTGGCTAACTTAATGGCAGACATTAGCTTAGCCGAATTAAAGTTGCCGAGTGACTACCGTAAGCAAACGGCGTTGATCGAACCGGTACTCGACCACATCGTGTGCCGCATTCCGGTCTGGCCGTTCAACGTGTTAAAAAAGGTCAGTCACCAACTCGATACGGTCACCGAATCGACCGGCTCGGTCATTGGAATCGGCCGTTCAACCGAGGAAGCCCTGCTGAAAGGTTTACGCTCCACTGATGAATCGCGCTACCACGTCATCGCCAACCGGCCGCAAAATTATTCTGAAGGTGAATTGATTCAACGGCTGATCCACCCGCAAGCCGGGCGGATGTTGGTCTTACTGGAAGCGCTGAACCGGGGGTACCAGATTGATGAACTGGCGGAATTAACCAAAATCGACGCGTTCTACTTTTATAAGTTGCAGCACATTATCGAAATTGAAAAGGCGCTGTGGGCGCGTCCGTTTGACGTGCACGCGCTGGGGCGGGCCAAGTACTTTGGCTTCACTGACGAAGACGCGGCGGACGCTTGGCATACCGACGTGAAAAAGGTGCATCAGTTTGCGTTGGAAAATGAAATTCACGCGACCTTCAAGGAAGTTGAACCGACCGCCGGCGAGTTTACCGAACAGACGAATACGTACTATTCAACCTACGAATTTGATAACGAAAGTCAGCCCCAAGCCGGCCGTCCAGTCGTCGTCATCGGGACGGGAGCGAACCGGATTGGGACTAATCATGGGAACGATTACCTCGTTTCACAGCTGCTCTTTTATTTGCGTAAGGCCGACTACCAACCGATTTTGATCAACGCCAATCCGAACAGCGTTGCAATGACGCCGCGGTTAGCGACGAAGCGCTACGTTGAACCCAAGCAGTACTCCGATATTTTGAATATTTTGGCGATTGAAAAACCGGAGTTGATTTTTACGACCTATCACGATTACCGGTTAGGCCAGCAGTTAAGCGCGGATGGTTACTCGGTGGTTCAAATCAATAACAACTTGCCGCGGGAACAAATTAAGACTAACGATTCACCGGCCGTTGAAGTGATTTCGGACGGCATGGACGTGGCGGTGTTCGGTGTCAGTGAAATTATCGCGGGCAATAACTTACGCACGAACGTCCGTGGTTCGTTGCAAGTCTTTCCGATTCGCGATAAGGCGGAAAACCAAGCGATTAAGGCGTTAAGTGCCGAAATCAAGCGGCGGGTGCTAGCTTTCGGTGTACCGGGACTTTATACGGTACGGTTGACGATTGTCGACGACCAGTTACAATTAGCCACGATCGAACCGATGAGCATTGCCACGATGGCCTTGATCAGTAAGGCGGTCGGCTCCAGTGTGACCCGGTTGCTCCTGCACGTTAAGTTGGGCGAACCGTTGAGTAAGGTCATGTACGACTATCCGGATATTAGTGCCTTGAATACGGTGTACGTCCAAGCCAATACGTTCCCGTATAATCAGCTGCAAATTTACGATGCGGATGAAGTCACCGGCGAACCGAGTCACGCTACCGGAACGGTGATTGCCCACGGTGAAACGCTGAAAGCGGCGCTGACCGCGTTGGGTTCCGGTAATGAGGACACTGACTTTTAAGTACTGGTTATTTCGTTTCGAATTAGGAACAACTTATTTAAATTAAAATTATGTAAACTAAAAACGGCTGCCCGGATTAATTTCCGGGCAGCCGTTTTTAGTCGTTCAGTGGCGCCAAAAGGTGGTGACGGCAGCCTTAGTGGTTAAATTATACTGGATCGCCTGGTGAAGGAGCGGGTAGTTGACGGGTTGATCAAAATTAATTTGCCAGAGCATCTTCGTGACCCGGTCACCTTGGGCCGTGATTTGTGCCGCAAAGTGGTTGAGGGGGGCCTTTTCAAGGGCGACGTTCAAGTGGTGCTTGGCAACGCTGAAACCAACGATAAAGGTGCCGTGGGCGGTGAACATCGGTTGGTTCCAGGCCAATCGCGGTGTTAATTCTGGAAATTCGGTCGTAACCCAGTTTAGGACGGTAATCAATTGGTCGCAGTGCGATTGGTCACTAATTTGGCTAACAAACGTGGTAAAGTCGGTTAAGTTCGGTGATAAGGTCGTCATCAGGGCGCCTCCCAAAGTCGTTTAAGCCTAGTTTAGCGGTTGGGCGGCTTGGCGCCAAGTAATTTCACTCGGAGTGCCTACTTAGCTGGTCGCCAGTAGTCTGTTCCGGTCTGTTTCAAGCGTCCGGTCGCAACGAGCTGACGGCGAAGGGTGGCCGGATCAAAGTAGATGCGACTGAGCTGTTGATCGAGCGCATTTGTTGAAAAGTGTTGGTCAACGGGTAATTCGGTCACGATTCGGTCAAGAATAACTTGTCGTACGGCCGTTTTGCGGGGCCACTGTTTGAGTTGCGCCGGTTGGCGACTAAAGTCAAAGTAGTGCTGTAAGGCCGCGGCCGTTTCGGCTTCGGATAATTTAGGTGTTTTAGGGGCGGTCACGACTGGTTGGTTAGCTGCGGGTGCAAAGACGCTGTCGTAAATAGCCAAGTATAATCGCGCCCGTTTCGCCTTTTCTCGGAAGGTGAACTTTTGGTGGCGGATGGTTGCCGGTGCGACCTGCATTTGTTCGGCTAGGGCCTGGTCTTTGAGTCCGGCGGAAAAACCCGTCAGCAAGTCGCGTTGGTTGACGGTTAACGAATTATAGCGATTGTCGGCGTGGAGTAATTGGAACAAATTGCCACCGTGAACGAGGGTCAGGTGAGCGTCAATCAAATTGACGGCGGTTGCCGGTGACCATTGAACTTGACAGTAATTACATTGTAAACCAGTGGTCGTTTCGTGGTAGCCCCGTTTTAAGTCGGTTAGGGAAAACGCGCTAAGTACCATTGAGAAAACACCGTCCTTTTTAGATTAGCTGCTTATGTTTATTGTAATTGCAAACGAGTTTAAAAGTGAATGTTTATTATGCTTGTAAACACGTTTTATTTTTAACGTTTATGAAATCGATAAACAAGAGGAGCGACAATGATGGCATTAAAAAATCGCCTCTTTGAGGTGCAATCCTCAAAAAGACGATTTGAACGTATTATTTAGCCGGGGTTAATTTTTCGACCAGCTCGGCACTGGGTGAGACGTATAACGTTTTTTGACCTTCATAAATCACGAAACCTGGTTTAGCCCCGTTCGGTTTGCGGATCCGCCGTACTTGCACGTAGTCGACCGGAACGGTAGCCGAATCGCGGGCCTTAGAAAAGTAGGCGGCCAGGTTGGCAGCTTCGGCCAGAGTTTGGTCACTTGGCTCATCCGAATGAATAATGACGTGGGAGCCCGGAATTTTTTGCGTGTGTAACCAGTAATCACTTTTATGCGCCGTTTTTAAAGTCAACTGATCATTTTGGCGGTTGTTCTTGCCGACCGAAATTTTCGTGCCGTCACTCGCCACGAATTCTTGCGGCTGACTAGGTTGCCGGGAACTACGCTGTTTTTTCTTACCGCGTTGCTGTTTAAGGTAGCCCTGTTGCGTTAACTCTTGCCGAATTTCGGCAATGTCCGCGGGGGCCGCTAACTCGATTTGAGTGTGAACACTATCGAGGTAGTCGATTTCTGCCTTGGTTAGTTTGATTTGCTCGGAAACGTAAACGACCGCGTTTTTTTGTTTTTGGTAACGTGAGAAATACTTTTGCGCGTTACGGGAGGGCGATAGCTGATTTGAGAGCTTGATTTTTAGCGGTTGGTTATCTTGATAGTAATTAGGCAACGTAATTTCGGTCATGCCCCGTTTGACCTCGTATAAGTAAGTCGTTAAAATTTCACCCTTGACCCGGAGTTCATCCGCCTGTTTAGTGTTGGCTAAGGTTTGCTCCAACTTTTTGAGCTTGTTGCGGTTCTTTTTCAGGTCGTTGCGCACGACCCGGATTAAATTACCGGCTTGTTGCTGGACCCGTTCTCGTTGAGCGGCGTCCGCATAGTAAAAATCTAGCAGGGCGCTTAATGAATCAAAGTGGCGGGTCTGGTCGCCAAAGTGATCGAAGCGACCGGCGGCAAACATTGTTTTGTTAGTGGGCAAGGTCAATAAGGTTGGGGCGGGCGCGTCGAACTGGGCCAAAAAGTCTTGGTAGTGGGCGGCTAGGTCGCCGGGTTGGTGTAAGTCGGCCGCCAGTTGTTGCGCGCTGTCGCGACCGAATCCCTGGTAGTGTTGCTGGAGGGCTTTACTGAGGACCGCTTCGGCCGGAAATTGCCGAACTAACTCGCGGTAGTCCTGGTTAGGTACGAACGGATCGACTTTATCCTGCTTAGGCGGTTCGATGTAAGTTGCGCCTGGCAGTAATAGCCGGTACCGGTTTTGGTCGGCACCAACGTGTTTGATGGCGTCGAGAATCCGATTGGTTTTCGCTTCAATTAGGATGACGTTACTGTGGCGGGCCATGATTTCAATAATCAGGACCAGCTGTTCGGCATCGCCTAGTTCATTGCGCGTCGTCACCGTTAAGCGGACGACCCGGTCGTTGGCCGGTTGGTCGATCGCCGTAATGATTGCCCCCTGAAGGTACTTCCGCATCATCATGGCAAAGTTGGTCGGGACGGCCGGGTTCACGTATGGAATTTGGGTCGTCTGAATCCGCGGGTAGGTCGGATCGGCGGATAACAGGAGTGGCCAATTTTTCCGGTTGGCCCGCACCGTTAGAATCAGTTCGTTTTGGTACGGCTGGTTGATTTTGGCAATCCGGCCGGTCAATAAGTTTTTTCGTAGTTCGGTGACCATAGCGTGGGTAAATAAGCCATCAAAAGACATGTGATCACTCGCTTTCTTCTAGTTTACGTTCAGAACTGTGGATCTGCACAGTCAATCGCCTATTAGTATACCGTTTGCGCGGGGTGAAAGGCAACTGGTCGGCTTGACGACGGCGGCCCACCGTATCCGTGATCAATAATACTGCTATATACAAAAACCAAGTTAACGTGATTTTTGCTGAAATACGGGTGCGCCGGTTGGCTAGATATTGTATAATACATAGGAATTAGCTTTTTTAGGAGGATGCGTGATGAAATCAAGTTTAGCCGCGCTTGCCGCGTCAGCAAAACAGCAAACCAGCATGTTGAAAAAAATTACGAAGGCCCAGGGGGTGACCGTGGCGGAATGGCAGTTACTGATTCAATTGCAGGCCGGCCACGATACCCAGGAGAAATTGGCAACAATCATGCAGTTAGACACGTCGACGTTGAGCCGCCAACTTGCCAGCCTAGTTAAAAAGGACTGTTTGAGTAAGCAGGCGGTGGGACGTGATCGCCGGCAGTTGATTTATTCAGTAACTCCGACCGGTGAACAAGCGGTTTCTGCCATCAACCAGGCCTACGCTGATTACGAAACGGTCGTTTTTGATAAGTGGCCCCAAGATGAGCAAAACTTGTTGCGCATCTTACTGAACCGGTTGAACAAATCAATTGACCGTTCGTTAGAATCTTAAGCATTGATTAATGGTACCCGGTAGAGTCAGCGCGCATTTTATGCTATGATGATGAATATTACTTTATAGATGAGAAGTAGGTGTATGTCATGAAGATTGCTGTTGTTACTGACAGCACCAGCTATTTGACACCGCAAGAGGTCGCGGATAACGATATCCACGTTGTGCCGATTCCGGTGATTATAGATGGAAAGGTGTATCAAGAGGGCGTGGACATTACTACGGCCGACTTTTACGCTAATATGAAATCATTTAAGTCCTTCCCAAGCACGTCGCAACCGCCCGTTGGGGAAATGGTGGCGTTTTATAACCACTTGGGCGATCAGGGTTACGATGCCGTAATCAGTATTCATTTGGCTAGCACCATTTCAGGCTTTTATAACAGTTTGCTGAAGATGCGCAACATGGTCGATAATATCAAGTTGTATCCGTACGATTCACAAATCACGGTGCGTTTGATGGGTTACTTAGCGTTAGAAGCGGCCCGGATGGCGAAGGCCGGGGCGGATGTTGAAACGATTTTAGCCCGGCTAGATGATTTGCGGGCGTCAATGGGGGAATATTTCATCGTTGACGACTTGCAAAATTTGGTTCGCGGGGGCCGCTTGTCGAACGCTTCGGCCTTTATTGGCAGCGTCTTACGAATTAAGCCACTATTGACGTTTGACGATAATCACGAAATCGTGGCATTTGAGAAGGTCCGTTCGACTAAGAAAGCGTTAGCTAGGGTCGAGCACCTGTTCGCTGAAGCGAAGGCTAAGGTGGACTACCCGCTACGGGCGATCATTGTCCAGGGGAATAACTTGGAAGCGGCGCAAGCGTGGAAAGCCAAGTTACAAAAGCAGTATCCGGACATGCCGATTGACCTGACCTACTTTGGTCCGGTTATCGGGGCCCACTTGGGGGATAAATCGTTAGCACTCGCGTGGCTCAAAGATATTGATAAGGCCTACGACGCATGACGATTACCTTTTCAAACGACGCACCGAACCGGGCGGCGGCCTACGCCCTGCGTCAGGCAGTCTTCGTTGAAGAACGGGCAATCCCGGCTGCAGTTGAGTTTGATGATAAGGACACGGATGAACGGCTCTACGGTGTGTTGTATTTAAAGCCCGCTTTACCGGTCGCAACGTTGCGGTTGGAACCGCAAGCCGACCAGACGATGCGCTTTGGTCGAGTTTGTACCCGTAAAGCTTACCGTGGCCGTGGCTTAGGTCGGCAGTTATTGACAGCGGCTGAAAAGTGGGCGCTCGCCAGTGGCTTTACGTCCGGCCGCATTGATGGCGAACTGTCGGCGCAGTCGTTTTATGAACAGTGTGGCTACCGGGTCACAGCGGGGCCCTTTGAAGAGGACGGGGCGTCCGTCGTGATCCTGAAAAAAACATTAGTTAAACCGTAAAAGTGAAAGCCGACTGGACCACCGTCTCAGTCGGCTTTTTGACGAGTTTTAACCCTTAAAGTACGGTGAACGAGTATAATTAAGTGATGGGGAGTGGTCAGCTTATATGAAAACCAGAGCGGAATTAAAAACGGAAGTTAAGCAACTATTTAGGGGACGCTGGCGGCACGCCGTCGGACTCTGTATCGTGGTCAGCCTGTTATCGATGTTTTCGGTCATGGCGACCCAGTCGGACATGCGTGATCAAATGCAAAGTGGCGACTACGGAAGTACAACCAGTGCGATCGCGTCAAACGTCAGCCTACAGGAATTAACGTTGGTCGCCGCGATCGTCGTCCTGGCGCTCGTCTTCGAACTGATCATTTGGTTGGTTGTCAAAACGTTTAAGGTCGGGACCAGTTATGCCATGTTAGACTGGGTACGGCAACCACAACGGGAAATCCATCCGGTTGCGGACTCCACGGTCGGGTTCACTAAGCACTACGTTTGGGGAATCTTCGGGCTGGCCATTTATCAGGCCGTACTCGTCTTCTTGTGGATGTTGCTGCTGATCGTACCTGGAATCATCAAACTGTACGCGTACTCGCAAAGTTTCTACGTTTATAAGGATATGCTGGCGGCAACACCGCAAGGTCAGGCACGACCGCGTTTTCGTGACGCGGTTACGACCAGCCGACGATTGATGGCTGGTCATAAGTGGCAGTTTTTCTGGCTACAAGTTAGCTTTATCGGTTGGGCGATTTTAAGTATGTTCACCTTAGGTATCGGTCAATTATGGCTGATTCCCTACATTTACGGGACGAATGCGAAATATTACGACGAGTTAACGCGGCAGGCACAAGCAGCTGCCCCGATTAGTTAAGTCTTAATTGTGTTTACCAGCAGACCACGACAGGTCAGTTAAAATATGGTAAACTTGCGAAAGCAAGAAAGGAAGTGCGGAAGCGAATGCCTGAAAAAGAACCAACCCGGATGTCGCGCTTAAAGGCGCGTGAAGCTGAAACCGGTAAGACGCGCCGCTCAGCAACGCCACCAACTGGTCCTAAGAAAACGCCGGGACCTAAGAAGACGCGCCATTTATCGATTTGGGTGTTAGCGTTGATCGTCCTTGCGCTAGGCGGTACGATCGTTTATTTTGTGAACGCGACGACCAGTCAGGATAGCGTGGAAATGACCGAATCAAGTAGCTCGTCTTCGGCCGCAAGCAGTAAGAAGAAAAGTCGTAAAAAGGCGGCTAGGAAGGCGTCGTCTTCGGATGATACGACCAGTACTGATAGTACCGATAGTACCACGACGAGTGAGACAACGGCTGACACGGATACTGATACGACGGACACGCAAGGTGCGACGTCTTCGGACAGCGCAACTGGCAACGTTAGTGCTAACACGACGAATGCAACCGACAATGCGGCGAGTCATCAGACAACTAGCAGTCACGCTACGAGTAGTTCCCACACGTCGTCGGCCACTAGTCACAGCGAGTCACAGTCTTCAAGTGCGAGCTCCTCAAGCAGTGCGGGTAGCGCCAGTGGCACCCAGAAGTTTGATAACCGTGAGGACGCTATCAAGTATGGTGAGTCCAATAAAGGTAATTATAAAGTGGTCACCGATAAATCTGGCTCGTACATTACTACGATGGGCGATTAGCGCTAGGTAATTGACGGATTATTCGGTATAATGAGCTTAAAATCAATGAAGTGGAGTGATGGCATTGAGTCGTAACGTAGAAGTTAAGTACCCGGCAATTTTTCGTGATGAGGGAACTTACTGGGACGTGCGCTTTCCAGACGTTCCGGCGGCGCAGACCTTTGGTGCCAGCGTTCAAGTTGCTGCGGATAACGCTGCTAACGCGCTAGCCATTGCATTGTTTGAACGGCCGTTACCACCAGCGTCCGACCCGCAATTTTGGCGGCTCGCCTCGACGGAGTTTGTCGTGTGGATCACCATGGCCGACGTTCAGTTCGGGCCCGACGCGGATATCCCGGAACCGATGAATTAATTGTTTGACCGTAGCGTTTGGGAATTTCCCAGGCGCTATTTTTATGCGTGACGAAGGACTTTCGTTACGAGTTGAAAGGAATGGATTTTGAATGCAAGCACACCCGTTAATTTTTGATACTAACATTGCGAAAGGCAAGCCGGAAAATATCCGTCACCGCCAAAACGCCTGCCCGTTTTGTGATCCGGACACGTTGACTGACGTTTTGGCGCAGGAAGACGATCGGATTTGGCTATTAAACAAGTTTCCGACGTTACAAGCCACTTGGCAGACGATCGTGATCGAAACTGCCGACCACGATGGGGACATTGCGACCTATTCGCGGCAACAAAACCGGGACATTTTTGCCTTTACCCTCAAACACTGGCAAGCAGCAATCGCCAGTGGCAAGTACGAATCGGTGCTACTTTATAAAAATTACGGACCGCATTCCGGCGGGAGCTTACGGCACCCGCACATGCAAATTGTTGGGTTGGACGACGTTGACGGCTACGGTAACATCGTGCCGGAAAATTTAAGCGGCTACCCGATTGTGAGCGACGGTGAGCTACAAGTCACGGTTTCCGATCAACCCGTCATGGGGTTTGTCGAGTTTAACGTGGCCGCGACTAGCGACGACGTAGCGCGGATGGCGGATGCCGTTCAAACCGTGGTGCGCTGGTGTTTAAACGACTACTTTAACGGGCGCTGCGATAGTTACAACCTATTTTTCTACCCACTTGGTGACCGGATCGTCTGCAAAGTGATCCCGTTATTTAACGTGTCGCCGTACTTTATCGGTTACCGCTTGGCACAGGCGGATACCCCCGACCGGATGCGGGAAATTGCGGCTGACGTCCGGCGGAAGTTTATGGCGGAAGCGACCGGTGACGAGCCCTAAAGCCGTGCCATCCGTTGGAGTATGGTATCATGAAATTATTGATTAATGAGTGGAGGAATGTAGCGTGCAAAATTTAATTCCAGGCGATATGCTGGAGGTCGGTCAGAAACTGCGGTGGGAACTAGACGCCGGCATGACCGCTGATGAAAGTAGTGTGATTAACGACGCGGTACTAGCTGGAACCCAGTACTTCGTTGACGAAGCATTAGAAGGCAGCTACTGGACCGTTAAGTGGGATTCGGCGCATCAAAATATTGATATCTACGGTACGACCGGGTCCGTGGTGGGCCAGATCAAACCGACCGGAGCGACGCTGGAAGCCGATTTTCGGCAGGATTCCCAGGGCCTGTTTCTTCGAATCGAAAAAACGGTGGCCGTAGTCGTCCGCGATAACTAAGGGATAAAAGAAACGGGGTGGTGCGCATGTTTGAAGCACGGGAAGAACGGTTTGCGACCCTCGGGTTGGCAGCCAAGCTTCCAAGTGCCGTGATTGACGGTATTTGGGACGTCATCGACCAAGACTTAACGGGGGTCGTCCGTCTCGGAGCGGTCTTGCAGTTTGCGTTGATCGAACGTTCAGACCGGCTTACGGTGGTTTTTGACGACCGGCACCAGTCGATCCTCGAGTTTGACTTACCAATCGATTACCAGGACCAGTTTCCAGAAATGGTTGCGGTCCTGGATGATGGCCAGTACCAGACAATGATGTTATTAAGTGAATTAGCCGTCTAGTCGGTTAGTTTACTAGTCGATCGAACCAAAGAGGGCATTGTTAGAAAAGTAACCCGCCGCCTTGAAACGAGGCGACGGGTTTTTGGGTGCTTTTTTAAGTGGTTGTGGTACGGGTAACTGCCGTGATTGTGGGTATAATGAACACGACTATTAACTAATTAAACAGTAAGGTGTGATTTTAAATGACAAAGTCGGCGATTTGCTTAGTGGACCAACAACGGTACCGGTTAGTGGACGGGGTACAGTTACACGAGTTGGCGCCCGAACTACGTACGATGATTTTAGCGGATTATCCGCACGCCCACGCCCACAGTTTTATTTGCAGTGAACACTTGGTCCATTACCGCTTAGCAAAGATGGATCAGATGATCACGACGGATTATCAAGAAAATGACCAGGTCAATCAACGGCTATCAAAAGTGCTCGCAAAGAACACATATCAAGTGGTGGATGTTCACGACCAGTTAGAATCTTCGTTAACGTTTGGCCAGCGGGTCGCGGATGCGGTTGCGCACTTCGGGGGGAGTTGGGCCTTCATTGGGTCGTTTGTGGCGGTGATGCTTGCCTGGATGGTGTTAAACGTGTTACCGGTAATTAGTCATCATTTTGACCCGTACCCGTTTATTTTGCTGAATTTATTTTTAAGCATGGTAGCGGCAATTCAGGCTCCACTGATTATGATGAGCCAGAACCGGGCCGCCGAGTACGACCGGTTAGAAGCCCGCAACGACTTCCGGGTGAACGCCAAGTCGGAAGAAGAAATCCGGGTCCTGCATTCGAAAGTCGACCACCTGATTCAAAAGAATGAACCAAATATGCTCGAGATTCAAAAAATGCAGACCCGGATGTTAGGCGAACTTCAGGCGCAGGTCAACGAATTGCGGCGGTTGCAACCCCGTCGCCGCCGTTATCAGCGCTGACTATTTATATTTAGCTTCTAAGCGACTCATCCAGAAACCTAGCAGAACACCGACGATGGCGGCAACCGCACTCAATAAGTAGGTCGTAACCGTTGCGCCAGCGTAAGAGATGCTTTCGGCCGCGTAGGGGTTCGGAATCAAAATCAGTAAGGTGCTGGCGGCAACGATACCCAGGATGAAGTGGTAAACCCGTGAATGGAATTTTTGTAGCAGGTGGTCCATCAACTTTGAAAAGAGGACCATCGCCAGGGCACCACCGATGGCAATCGGCAGGTAAACGCCGACAAGGTCCAATTTTTTAAAGCCGGTCAGCATCGGCGTGAACAGCCCTAAAATCAGGAGTAAATTGGAGGGGCTTAAGCCCGGCACCAGCACACCTAAGGCGATCAGCGCCCCGGCCACCAGAAAACCACCGAAGTTGGCCGGTAAAGTGCCAAATAATTCACTCATAAAGTATAGGAGTCCGCCACTGATGACAAAGGTCGCGGTAAACCAGAGGACGTCCCAGAGATCGCGGGGGCCGCGGCTTACCGCGGTTTTCATCAGGGCTGGTAAGGTCCCGACGATGGCGCCGGCAAAGCCCCAGAGCACGATGACCTGGGTATGGGCGAGTAAGTATTCAAGTGGGGCCGACAGGAGGGCAATGCCAACGATGCCCCCTAAGCCGACCGGCACAAAGTACCAAAAGTCACGTTTGAAGTTTTGGCGGAAGTGGGCCATAAATCCGAGTAGCCGTTCATAGATGCCCAGGATAGCGGCTAAAACGCCACCGGACACGCCCGGCAAGATGAATCCCAGGGCGATGATAACGCCCTTTAAAAAGCGGCGCCAAAAAGTATCAGTTGTTCGACGTTGCATTTGAAAACTCCTTTGTAAGCAAAAAATGGGGTGATAACGGTTTATCAAAGTACCTAAAGATACCAAAAATTGCGTGAAAACGCAATTTTAGCTTTAGTAGTGGTTCAGACTTGCTCATCATTTCCATTTATCCTAAAATGTACTAATACGCAAAAATTTGAAAATTTATGAAAGGACCCGTGCCAGTGATGGTCACCGGGTCAAAGGAAAGTTGAGGGTCTATGGAAAATCAACAGCTCGCTCGTAAGTTAAAACGCCGACACGTTCAAATGATCGCCTTAGGTGGGGCAATTGGAACGGGCTTATTTCTAGGTTCAGGTGCTGCAATCAAGCAGGCCGGACCATCAATATTATTGGCCTACGCTATCGGGGGCGCGTTTTGCTACCTGATGATGCGGGCATTAGGAGAGTTATTACTTTCCAATACTAAACTGCATTCGTTTTTGGAATTTATCAATTTATATTTAGGTAAAAAGTTTGAATTCGCAATTGGCTGGACGTACTGGCTTTGCTGGATCAGCTTAGCGATGGCCGACTTAACAGCTAGTGGAATCTACATTCGCTACTGGTTCCCGTGGATTCCGCAGTGGGTCACACCGTTGATCATTATTTTGATTTTACTGATTTTTAACCTGTTATCGGTTAGTGCCTTCGGTGAATTGGAATACTGGTTTTCAATGATTAAAGTAGTGGCAATCGTCGCGTTGATTGTGACCGGGGCAATTTTAATCGGCTCGTCCGCCCACGTTGGCGGCCAAACCGTAACGGTCTCTAATTTAGTCAGTCACGGGGGCTTCTTTCCGAAGGGCGTCAGCGGCTTTTTAACCTCGTTTTCACTAGTCATCTTTGCCTTTACCGGAATTGAGATGGTCGGGATTACCGCGGGGGAAGCCGAAAACCCGGAAAAAGAATTGCCCCGGGCCATTAACAGCCTGCCGATTCGAATTTCCTTTTTCTACGTTGGGGCCCTGTTCGTCATCATGGCAATTTACCCGTGGGATCAAATTACCACGGCGCAGTCGCCGTTCGTACAAGTCTTTAGCGATATTGGCGTTAAAGCTGCCGCTAGCATCATCAACTTTGTTGTCTTAACGGCGGCCTTATCAGCTTGCAACAGTGCCATTTTTAGTACCAGTCGGACGCTATTTACCCTAGCACACGGTCAAAACGCACCACGTTGGATGGGCAAAGTCAACCGTTATAACGTTCCCGCACGGGCGCTGGCCTTTTCATCGTTGATCCTGCTTGTCATCGTGGTATTAAACTACGTGATTCCAAGTACCGTCTTTACGCTGATTTCCAACGTGGCAACCACGAACTTTATCATTGTTTGGTGTTCGTTGTTAGTTTGCCACTACGTTTATAAACGGACCCAGGATAGTAGCCAGAACCCGTTCCGGTTGCCACTGTTTCCTATGTCCAACGTGGCAACCCTGGTTTTCTTTATCGCGGTAACCATTATCTTATGCTTTGATCCGGTCAACCGTTGGGCGGTGATTGGTTCGGTCGTCTGGTTTGTCGCGTTACTAGCCATTGAGAGTGGCATGCGCCGGCACCAAACTGGCAGCGAGTAACACCTGAATAATCAACTGACGAAAAAAATCGTCCTAACCTTAAGGGTTAGGGCGATTTTTAGATTACACCGGGTTGGTTGGCTTTAACTGCTGCTCAACGGCCCGGGTATCCTTTAAAATTACGGCCTGGTCGCTAATCGGCATGATGCGGTGATGGGTCAGTAGCTCGTTGGTCAGGGCCTGATAAACGGCGGTGGCGACGACCCAGCAAGTCTGTGTGTCGTATTCGGGGGCCATTAGTAAGTCGTAGCCGACACTGGTATCCACGAAAACTTGAAAACCGATTCCGAGTCGGGCCTGTAAACGCTTTGCGTAACGGTGGTATAACGCTTGGTTAGCGGCTGCATCAGCCGTGGGACCCACCACCCGGTCACCAAGTTGTAAGCTATGCACTAGGCGCACTTGCATGTTAACCACGCCTCCTTTACGGATGGATAAACTACCCTTATTTTACCCGTTATTCGGCGTAATTGCAGTAAATTAGCTGGTTCTTTAGATTAATGCTAATAAGACGTAGCCACTAATACCGATTAGTCCAGCGTAAGCTAACCCGGGTAACAGGGTCTTACGCAGGATGGCGCCCTCCTGACCGTTTAAGCCCACTACCGAACTGACGGCGACGATGTTGTGCACGCAGATCATGTTACCAGCGGCCGCTCCAATCAGTTGGGCAGCTAGGATCACGTTCTGATTAAGCTGGGCGGTTTGACCAATGTCAGCTTGAATCTGAGCAAAGGTCAAAGTCGAGACGGTGGTACTACCGGTGACAAAGGCACCCAGCTGGCCGAGAAACGGGGCCATGAAGATCCAAATCCCGGCGAGGTAGGTCGCGACGAATTTAGCAATGTACATCGGCATGCTGGGTAGGTTAGCCTGGTTCAAATCGGAGTTAGTGAAGACCTGGACCATGATTAGGGTCACGATTAAAGCGAGTGCGGTTCCGCCCATACTGCCGGTCACTTTTTTTGCGGTCGGTAACAACGGCTTAAACGTGCGCGTTTGAACGAATAAGCCGATGATTGCCGCTAATGCGAGGATCGTTCCCGGCGAATACAGCAATTCCCACTCGGAGTTGATGGTGGAAAAGCCCAGGATGTGATTCCAAGACAAGTTCGCGTAGCGGGTCAGCACTTGCTGAAGCCCGTGCCACGTGCGACTGAGCAGTAATAAGATCACGACGAGGAGGTACGGGAACCAAGCCACCAGTAGCGGCATTGGTTGGGTACTCGTTTCAGCGGGCGCCTGGTAGTTGCGGACACGCCAGGCCAACTGGTGCGTCGGTAGTAACCAGTGGAAGCGGATGCTGATGATGGCCACTAACAAGGTTCCAAGCGGCGCAATGATCGAAACGAATTCGTAGCCAATCAGCCAGGCGCTCAGCAGGGCGAGCCCACTGTAAACAAAGCCAATTAGCAGCGACCAGGGAAGCACTCGCAGCCATTGCCGTAAACGGTGTTCACGGGGACCAAACCATAAAATCAAGAGTAGGATCAAGGCGGCTGGCATCAGTGCCCCGACGAATAGGTCGAGCTGGGTGGTCCGGACGCCAATTAAGTTTAAAAGGTGCGGCTTTTCCGTGACGTTACTAAGACCAACCGTTAAGGGCGTTCCAACGGCGCCAAACGCAGCCGGGGTCGAATCGGCTACCAGGGCCAAAATAACGGCGGCCATCGCCGGAAAGCCCAGTGCAATTAGCAGCGGGGCCGTAACCATGGCGGGAGTACCAAACCCGGACACCCCTTCAATTAAGCCACCAAAGAGGAACGTCACCAGTACGGCTTGTAGGCGCATGTCCGCGGAAATGGCGTGAAACCCCTGGTTAATCCGGGTAATTGCCCCGGTCGTGCGCAGCACGTTTAGCATCAGCAGGGCCCCGAATAAAATCCATAAAATCGGGAGCGCCTTATGAAAAGCCTGTAAAAGCGAGGCTAAAATAACGGTCGCTGGTAGGTGCCAGAAAAAGTAACTCGTGATGATGACGACGACGGCACTAATGCCCATTCCGCGGGTTGCGGGGAGGTTAAGGCCGCCTAGTAAAATCAACGGTAAAATAATTGCGGCTGCGGCAACCAGGATCATAGTTATCAGCTCCTTGTTAAGATTTTTGTAGCGGATGGTCCTGACTGTAAAAACTAATCAGGGTTAAAATGGCTGAGACTGCCACGAGTGGCCAAGCGATGCCGTGTAGGTAGTGGGCAGCTAGTGCCGGACTAGTTGGGTTGAAGAAGGCCATTAACCGCACGTTGTTCAGGGCACTAATGATGACGAGCAGGCCGAAAAAGCAGAGCTGGCAAAGCAGACCGCCGTACATGGAAAACCGGTACTTGTGAATGATAGCCAGGTCGGGATCCTCGCCCTCACCGTGATAAACACTGTCGTTAATGCCGGGATTTTCAAAGCCCAAGTAGAGTGCAACTAATAATAAGCCAAGCCCATAAATAACGGGAATTGGAATCAGCATCAACAGGTGGCCGATGACGAGTCCAAACCGAGCGATGGTCATGGCACTGAAGCGGGTGTGGTTGGCAATTAAGGTGGATAGCGGTGCCCCGGTTTCAAAGCCCAGCAAGTATAAGCCGAAAACGATGTACATCCCGGCCGCACCGAAGATGAAGTACCCGAAGAAACTGTTGAATAATAAGACCAGACTAAGTAGGAACCCACGGTTGACGACCCGGAGCTTATTGCTGTTCATGGCGTGCCAGTCCGCCCAAAACTCAAGGTTGAGTAGCAGGATGTCCAGGACGATCAGGGCGAGCACGGCGGGTAATGCGATATTTAAGTTAACTTTCCGTAATAGGGTCAGTAGCCCGAGCACGGCAAAAAAGATGATGAACAGGGCAACGCGCCAAAACTTGACGGGTTGCGTCGTGGAACGTTCATGTTGGTCGTAAAAGGCCAGTGAAAATTTCGATAGTAGCTGGCCAGCGGGAATCGCAATCAGAAAAAGCGCCGCTAGCAGGATAAAGGCCAGCCGGTACTGCAGGTCGAATAAGAAGTCCAAGCTAAAGAGGAGCGCTAAGCCCAAAAAGATTAGCCAGTACAATTTCTTTAATTTGAAATCGGTGGCCTCGGTTAAGTGGAGCTTAATCGTCAGGTAGTAGGGCCAGAGGTTAGCGGAGGTGTACCCTAAGGCAATTGCCGCGATCACCAGCATGGCCAGATTACTGGTTAGACTAAGAATGATACTGCCAATTGCGCCTAACCACAAACAGACGAGCAGGTAATTGCTGGCGGTTAGGTTGAGGTGCTTTGTCCAGAAGATACTGGCGGCCCGCGCAACGTACAGGACAATGATGGCAACTAGATAGTGACTGCTGCGAGTTTGTTGATATTTAAAAAGAATCAAGACGTACGGTAGCACGACGCCAATGTTTGCAAGAAAATTCAGGGTTGCTACCGAGAAATCTAGCCCTGAGTGGCGTAATTTTTCCAAAGTTTCACACACCAATCCATAGTTTTCTACAGATAAGTATAGCAATTTAACTGTTGAATTGCTGTTAAAGTGAATGCCGGTTCATAATCTTATATTGGTAGTAAACGGGGTTTAATGAGTCAAAGAGTTTCTGGTTAAACTCGGCGATGAAGCCGTTGAAGGGTGTTTTTGACGGATGCGCACTGGCTAACGGGTTCGTTGCAAAATCGAACGAACGTTCGTATAATATAAAGGGCCATGTTTAAGCTGAGAATTGCTGATTAAGTAGCGTTTTATAGCATCTAATTAGATTGTATACTCTTACTTTAACTAGAAAGCAAAAAATCAAAACCGTCACTAAGCAAAACCCATTCTTTTAAATCCAACAAAAAGGCAGTTACACCGGCAATAACGAGAGCGAATGCTGGTGTAACTGCCTTTATTAGTGGTACATCAAGCTTGTTACTAATTTCTAACTGTGTCGGCTTAACCACCACGTCAGCAAATAGCCCAGTAAAACCATGCCACTGGCTGCCAGCGCGGTTGTCGCAAGCCCCCAACTGGTGGTCACGATCCCGCCAATAGCGGTTCCTAGCGCAATTCCCACGCTAAAGCCAGCAATATTTAACGCGGCCGCGAGGTTAACTGCGGTCGGAGCTTGGCGCTTTGCTAACTTCAACACGTATGCTTGTAGGATCGGCACATTCATGAAACCCAAACTACCCAGAACGATGATGGTTAAAATCGCTGGCCCCAATTGGTTGGCAGTCCAGTAAAATACAAGGAGTGCTACAGCTTGCAGTAAGAAAATCCGCCGTAGTAATTGCAATGGGGCGGTAGCGATTAGCCGCCCGCCCAGCCAATTTCCAAAGGCAATCGCGAGTCCATAAATGACAAGAATCGGGCTGATCCACCGTGGTGCAACGTGGGTGACCGTTTGTAAAATCGGGGACAGGTAGGTGAAAGCGACGAAGGTCCCGCCGTAACCTAAGATGGTTACAACTAAGACTAACCCGATTGTTTTATTCGTTAGCAAGTGCCACTGCTGCGCCCAGGTCGGTGGGACCGTTGTCCGCTGTTCCCGTGGTAACGTCCGCAGGTTTAGTGCAAAGGCTAGTAAACCAAGCCCCGCGATGACTAGAAATGGTATGCGCCAACCAAAGTGGTCACTCACCAGCGTGCCTAACGGGGCCCCAAAAGCGGTCGCAATCGTGAACCCACCGAAGATGAACGAAATCGCCCAAGCTTGACGTTCGCCACTGACTAACTCGGCCGCAATCGTCGAACTGAGTGCAAACAGGATGCCGTGCGCAGTCGCCGCGGCAAAGCGCCCAACGAGTAACCAGTGAAAGGTGGGCGCTAAACTGATCAGCAAGTGTCCGGCAACGAAAGCGACTAGTGCCCCCAAAATAACTCGCCTGCGGGCGGCTTTGACCGTAATGACGGCTAAGACCGGGCCGCCGACCGCAACGCCCAACGCGTAAAGTGAGGTAATCATCCCGGCGGTGGCGGTACTAATGTGAAAGTCGCTGGCCACCGCTGGCAGAACGCCGACACTGATGAACTCGGTAACGCCCACGCTGAAGAAAGTTAACGCCATGGCAATCAAAGCTAACCGAGATTTTGATGATAATGCGTGCATTTAAAATGCCTCCTCGTTATAATAAAATTTGTGACTTTTTTGATTATAAGAAGATTACGAACAAAAAGTAAGTACGCACTTTAAAGTGCGGTAGGTACCTGAAAGTACCTAATGACTTCAGGGGGTGTTTAAGTGCGTAAAATTTATCATTTAGCAGTTGAAGCCACCTTAGACGTGATCGGTGGTAAGTGGAAACCCATTATCCTTTGTCATTTGGGTAACGGGACGTTACGGAATGGTGAGCTACGCCGCCTGATTCCAGAAATTTCACAACGGGTATTGACGCAACAATTACGCGAATTAGAGACGGACGGAATCGTGGCGCGGCACGTTTATCCGCAGGTGCCGCCGCGCGTCGACTATGAATTGACAGCGGAAGGCCGCAGCCTGCGCAACGTATTATTAGCAATGTCCGATTGGGGCGAACGGCGGGTTGCCCGCGCCCAAGAATCCGGCCGCGACGTTCAAATTATTGATCACAATCAACGCGGCTTTAATCGTATGGAGGACTTAAAAGATGGAAACGAAGGTTAGACAGTTAACAGTGGCGGACGCCCAAGCGCTACGTAAAATAAGTATTGAAACGTTTCAGGATACTTTTGGTGCTCAAAATAGTGCCGAAAACATGGCGGCTTACCTGACCAGCGCGTATAACTTACCAAAGTTACAAGCTGAATTAGCCACTGCAGGATCGCGCTTTTACTTTGTTGAACGTGATCACGAACCAGTGGGCTATTTGAAGTTAAACGTGGGCGGTGCGCAATCCGAAGCCATGGGGAAAGACGCGCTAGAAATTGAACGCATTTATATTCGGCCGGCATTCAAGGGACACGGATTGGGGAGTGCCTTTATTGAACAGGCACTAACCCTAGCGCGTGAAGCCGGCAAAACTAAGGTGTGGTTAGGTGTTTGGGAACATAATGAACCTGCCAAAGCATTTTACACCAAGCGCGGATTCACCCAATTTAGTGCTCACCACTTCGTTATGGGTGACGATCCGCAGACCGATTTATTGATGATTAAAAAACTGGACTAAATCAGTGGTTAAGCAGAATTAACCGGTCACAAAAACCCGGACAGATTAGCAAAATTATTGCTAATCTGTCCGGGTTTTTCTGATTAATCGATTAAATTAGTTTACTATGTTTTCGATTTGCCGGGACCAGCCAAACAAGGTTGAATCCCGGTATAATCGACCAGTATATTAATCACTCTGGGGGAGTTTTCATGACCATCTTTATCAATACGGCCATCGCTATATCAAGCCTATTTTACTTATACTTTTTATTAAACGTCATTCTGGTCAATCATTACCGCGAACCGGCCAAGCTCGTTAATAAGGGTAAGCAGCGTTATCATTTGTTCATTGTGATCCCGGTGCTAAATGAAGAGCAGGTGATTGGCCGCACCATTACGCGCCTATCCCGAGAATTAGCGAAATTACCCAGTAGTATTCAAGCTAATATCGTCGCCGTCGACGATAATTCTTCGGACCGCAGTTTAGCGTGCCTTACACAGCTCAAGTCACCTTATTTACAAATTATTCACCGGGCGGGTAACGAAAAAGCCGGTAAGGGGGCGGTATTAAACACAGCCGTCAATTACATTCATCGGACTTTAGCAGCGACGGAAGATCCGCAAAAAATTGTGCTGGGCGTCCTCGACGCCGACGCCTTTATGACCGGGGCGGGGTTGACCCGCGCAGTGGCACACTTTGAAACGGACCCCGAACTGACGATGTTACAAACCGGAGTCAGCATTTACAACCAGACGAACTGGTTGACCCGCATGCAAAATTTTGAATTTATGGGGGCCAATAACGCGACGCAACAGCTGCGCAACCGACTAGGCCAAGGCATTGCTTCCGGTAATGGTCAGTTCGTACGGTTAGACTTGGCGTTAAATAATCCGTGGGGCGACAGTTTATTGGAAGATTTGGAGTTCACCCTGCGGACGTGGTTGAACGGCGGCAAAACGGCTTTTGACCACAAGTTAGTCGTTGCCCAGGAAGGCGTCGAGAAAATTCGGCCGTTCTTTAAGCAACGGGTCCGCTGGTGTCAGGGATCCCTTCAGTGCATCCGTTACTTGCCCGCACTGTGGCGGTCCCCATCGCTAAATAAGTTCCAGAAAATCGATACTTCGGTGTGGGTGCTCATGCCGTTTACGGGGTGTGTGATGCCGGTTGCCGGCTTGGTCGCGTTGATTGTGTTGATCAGTCGTAGCTTGACTGAATGGCACGTGGGCTGGCACCACTTAGCAATTATTACGATCATATGTATCACCCTAGTCGTCATCGTCCTGTCAGCTAACCTTTATTTGCGGAACTACGCCGAAATTAATCAGCCGGCGAGTCCAATCAGTGCCTTGCTTCAAAGCCTAAGCTTTCAAGGGTATTTATTAATTGTGAGTTTGACCCCCTACGTTGCCATTTATCGGCAAGTTCGTGGGCAGACGGGGTGGACGAAGACGCACCACGGAACCCGTCAACCGGTTGGAATACCAGTCAAACAGTCGCAATAACAAGGGGAGTTGAACATGGCAAGACGTCTTATTTTAAGAATTGCGCAGGCCATTACGTTAATAATTGCGGCGGGTCTACTTATCTGGATGTTAGTGGCAAGTTGGCAAACCGCCTGGTCGACGGTAGTGCAAAGCGGTTGGGTCGCGATTATTGGTAGCCTCGGAGGGGTACTGGCACTCGTACTAGCCATCATCGCGGGTGGCCACTGGTTAGCTAAACAAAAGACGAGCTGGATTATGGCGACCTTTGCCGGCCTAACACTGTTAAAATTACCGCTATTGGCAGTTTTAAAAATCACACCAACCGCTGATTTTGAGCGTTACCACACACTAGCCGCATTCAACGCACAGGGTTTGACCTGGGTCGATTTGTTACACCGCGGTGACGTTGGGATTTTTAGCGCATTCCCGCATTCACTCAACGTGGCCAACTTTTTTAGCTTTATCACGGCACTAGCGGGGGATAACTTTGCCGTTAGTCAGCTCGTTAACATTGGCTGCACGTTTTTAGACCTACTATTAATTTATTGGCTAGTCGCCCGCTGGTTATCCAAACCGTTAGGAATTATGGCCGCGTTGACCTTTTACGCGTTACCAGCTTACTGGCTCTATAGTAGTTTATTAAACGGCGTGGAACCACTCTTTTTGACCTGCATCTTAGTAACAATGCTAGCGCTGAGTCGCGCCTTTTTACCGTTGGCGACCGCCACACGGCACGATCAGTGGCTGAACCTGGGTTTGCCTGGTTAGCCACCATCGTTGCTGACATGGTGCAACCGGTCATGATTATCTGGGTCATCGCCTTAATCGTATTTTCGTTAGGACTACTGTTACAACCACTGACTAAGCTGTGGCGTAAAAAGCTACTCGTTTACCTCGGTGCTACCGTTCTCATGATGGCGGCTTCTGGTGGCCTGTACAGTTGGCTGTACGGTTTTCCGGTGGCTTCCGATCAGGTCGCCATCAGCTACCGCTTAGCAGTCGGCACGGATTCGCAAACCAACGGGACGCAAAGTCCGCGAATTGAACACCAAGTACAACGGCAACTTGATCGGTCCAAGGATTTGGCCAGCGCGTACCCTAAGATTGCTCAGCAGATGCACCGGCAAATTCAAACTAACCTGACCGAATTGCAAGGGCAGCAGCGTCCATTTATGAACCAAAAAATGCAACAATTTGTCGCTGAAGATTACGGCTACCAGTTTGTGAGCCAAAATCTTAGTCCAACGTTAAATTCCCGGGCAACGCGCCAAGTTTGGCGTCAGAGCCGTGCACCACTAGTCATGATTGGCACCGGCTACTTTCAATTATTACTAATTGCGGCCCTAGTCAGTGTGATAATTGGCCTATCCTTGCTACTTAAGCGCCACTATTTAAATAATTATTTCTTTTATAGTGGTTTGTTAATGGACGGGTTCGTGTTAGGCGCGTTATCGTTAGAAGTTCAGGGACGCTACCACGTCATCGTGTACTTACCATTAATTTTTCTGGTCATTTGTGGGGCTGCGGGCCTCAAGACTTGGCTTTTGCACCCTAAGGCTAATGTTGAGAATTATTAGTCCTAGTCTTTGAGGAGCTGCGCTAACGGGCCGCGTTCTAGGTGGTCAAATAAGGTGAGGGCTTCTTCTTTTGAGAGTAATGAGCGCCCGTAACAGCGTTGGCGCCAGTTGCGCTGCGGTACCTGGTGGTCGACGTACCAGGCCCAAACGTCTTTTGATAAATATTCCCGGTAACCGTGGTAGCCGAACTGACCATCCGTTTCTTTGGCAATCAGGGCGTGCAAAATCAAGTGTTCAACTTCGTCAGCATAGACTAGTTGGGCACTTTTTTGGTAGCTAAAGGGGTACTGGTACTTGCGAATCGTCGCGGCGTCCGCCATGTTGCTAAACCGGTTTTCGGCTACGTGGTGGGTACACAGGCCGTCACGGGTCCGCGTGTAGTTACCGCGTTGTAGGCGCCGGACTTGGCCCGCTAAAAACTGTTGGTAGGACGCTTGGTTGAAGTAATCGTCTTTAACCGCACCATAGCGCCGCTGTAACTGCGTGACGGCGGTAGTGTAGGTGAGTGTCATTAGTTTCAGGTAGTGGTTAAACCGTTCTTGGTGGCTAAAAGTTTGCATAGTATCTTCTTTCATAACTGGTTTTACGTTAATTTGGCACGATAATCGCGGGCTTGCTTAGTTCGAATGCGGATAATCTCGTAGACGGACTGATCGATAGTCGGTCGAAACCGGTCTTCCAGCGCGGTTATCTCGTCGAGAGTTTGCTGCCCCGCAACCGCATCGCCAAAAAATAGGGCCCAAATTCCCAGCCAGAGCTGGCGCGATAACCGCTCGTCCCAAGTGAGGCGCTGAGTATCAAGTGCCAGCAGCTTTGATTTAATTGCTTTGGCCGCGGCGTAGTCGTGATAGTTTAACGTGACCTGAAAGAGGGTCCCGTAGTAGTTTGTTAATACCGGCAGGGCGTGTAGGGGGTCGCCCCAGGCTGTTTGGTAGCGCTGGCAATTTTGTTCAACTTTACGGGTTAAGGCTGGTAAGGCAGCCACCCCCTCGCTACTGGCTAGTAGTGGCACCAACACCGGGACGAATTTTAATTCCTGCAGACTCCAAGTTTTGGTTTGGCGTAAATGGTCGTAGGCAATCCGCGCCGTCTTTGTGAGCGCGATTCGCGAGTGGTCGTAGGCGAGCAGGAGAATGTCACCGTAGCTCGCGACCAGCCGTTCGTAGGACCGCGGACTATTGACGTGTTCACGCACCCAGGTAGCCAGTGCGGGGAAGTTTTGCTGTTGGTAATAACGTTCAACTTGCAATAGGGCTTGCGCTAACGGGGTCGGCTGATAATTACGGTGAATAAAGCGGAATTCATCCGCACTGATCCCGAGATTATCCAAAATTTTAAACAATTTGGTTGCCGCAATATCGTTTTGGCCGCGTTCGAAGCGGTTTGCAAACGACCGCGAGACCACGCCACTATAGACCGCTTGCTGGCTAAGGTCCTTAGTTAACCTAATTTGATGAATTGTCTGCCCAAATGCTGTCATCTTTCCTCCTTACGTTGCAAATATGCAACTAACTTATCATACCACGTTAGCGGATTCCCCGTATGATATGAAAAAAGGGGGAATCATGAATGTTATCCATTATCCGTTTAAGGGCCTTTCAGGCGATTGCAACTGGCAACTTGTTCGCAACGATTGGTATTAGTCTTTTTAACATTGTGCTGCTAATGTACGCTAAGAGTTTCCCAAATCCGCACTGGTACGTCAGTATGGTTACGGTTGCAACGTTACTGCCGTATTTATTTTCCGGAATCACTGGTAAGCTGGCCGACCGCTCGGCGAGCCGGCCCCACCGGTTAATTTATACCAAATTTTTCCAAGCCGGGAGTTACGTTTTGCTGGCTGGTGTCATCAATCAGCAAACGGCGCTCGTCTTTTACCTAGTTATTCTAATCAACGTCGTTTCGGACATCGTCGGTGGCTATGGTGAGGGCTTGATCAAACTAATGATTCAACGCCAAATTCCGGCCACTTTGCGGCAACAAGCAATTGGTTTAAATACCAGTGTTGCAACCCTGATCGCCCCGGTAGGTCAAACCATGGGAGTGGTCGTAATGAGCCAGTTCCATAATTACGCCGTTGCGGGGTTGATCAACGCCGCCGCCTTCGTCTTATCAGCACTGTGCCTGTTATGGGATGACCAACCACTAGCCCCGGCGCCCATGGTTGAAAAGACCACGCACCAACCAATCTGGCCGGCACTCACCAAAGCGGTACGGCGAGCATTCGGGTTAAGCGCCGTTAATTTCTTGGGCATCATCATGATTGCAAACATCTGCGATACCAGCTTAGATGGGATCTTAAACTTGTTTTTTATCGATCTTAGTTCCGAATTACCCGTATCTTACGGGACGGCCATCGTCCTGACCAACTGTGTGTACGTGGCCGGCAGTGTGCTCGGTGCGGCAAGCCGGCATACGTGGCTAGATCGCGTGACTAATTTGTCCTTATTGCTGATTACCACCGCCGCTACGGGACTGGCATACATGGTACTACTCATCGCGCCACGGTTCACGTTGATCTTACTTAGTGTCTTGGTTGTCGCATTTTGTAATGGTAAATTAAATCCACGGCTGATCAGCCAATTGATGCAGGTCATCCCCGCGCAAAATACCGCCGCGGTCCTCGGAACCGTGAGTGCCGTCGTGATGATGGCTGCCCCGATTGGGAGTATGTTCATCCTATTGTGCTACAACTTGTACGGCGCAACGATTGCACTTACCATCGTTCTTACCCTTGCAGTAATGACGTTTGGCTGGTGCCTCGTTGCGAAACGGGCTGAGTCGTAAAGCCGTATTATTACCGAAAGTTGTAACGTACAACGATTTTAATATGGGGCTCACATCGTGCTGCCAAAAGTTTTAAAACGAATACCAACGATGAGGAATCACAACAACAGCCGTCCCAATTAATTTAGGACGGCTGTTGTTGGGCTAATGTTGCTTAAAATCACGGATAAACGGTTGCGATGCCTTAGCAAACTCAACCGGAGAAAAAGTCGTAACCCGGCGCTGATCAAGCCAGAGAACTTGGTAATCTTTAAACTGGGTCAGATCACGGTAGTCGTGCGTGATGATCAAGTAAGTCCGGTCAGGATGTTCCCGGAGCACCGTGCATAAGCGGTTAACGTTTTGCCGGTCGATTTCAGCAGTGGGTTCGTCTAAGACGATTAACTCCCGCTGGCATTGTAAAAAGAGTAGTAATTGGACTAGTCGTTGCTGGCCACCCGAAAGCTGGCCGTAGACTTGGTTCCAAAGCGGTTCGATTACCGCGTAAGTCGCGGGATCAACGAGCGACTTAACTTGCGCCAACGTTAATTTGGTACGGCCGTATTCGACGCCCAAAATTAACTCGGCAACGTCTTGGACTTTGATTGAAGTTAACATTGGTAACCGCTGACTGAGGTACAGGGTGGATTTTGGCAGTGTCACCGGGGTGCTTGGTGAACGGAGCCCCGTCAAAAGGTCCGCCAACGTCGTTTTTCCCGCGCCGTTCGTTCCAATCAAAAAATTCACGCTGGGGACGGCGAGGTTAAATGAAAGGTCGTTAAAAAAAGGCGTGGTTTGCTTTGGAAATTGGTAGGTAAGGTGCTTAATTTGCATGCTAAATAACCTCCGCTGGCAATAATTTTAGGTGACGGTAACTGAGATAGCCAACAATTCCAAGGACAATCAGGCTAATGATGTAAGTGAGGAGGTAGGCGCCAATCTGACTGACAAGCGCCCGAAAAATAAAACTACCTAAAAATAACGGGCTTAAAATATTGAACAGTGGATTTTGAATAGCGGGTGTCATCACCGCTGCCAACCCGAACGAGGCAAAGACGACGCCAATTGAGATCAAGTTAACGAGGGCGTCCACGGTTTTCTCGCGAGCGGAGAAGGCGAGTAGTGGTAAGCAAAAGCAGACGGCGGCGGGGAAGGATAGTAGCAGTGTGAGCCATAACTCGGCTAGTAATGGCAAAACCGGTAAGTTAAACACGAGGCCGGATAGACCGCCGACTAAGGTGATGCTGATGCCGAGTTGAATAAAACTGATCAACGTTTCGGCCACTAAAATAACGGAAGGGCTAGTGACTAACGACTGGTACTGTTTTAAATAACCCTGCTCACGTAAAATGGCAACTGCGGATACGGCTTGAAGGGCACTTGAAAAGATCATCCAGCTAATAAACGGTGCCACGTTGGCTGCGTACTGAATGGGAGTCAACGGCTTGAAAAAATGGCCGGCCGTGTTCAAAATCAAAAAGAAAATCGGGAGACCAATCGTATAAATTAAAACGGTCGGGTTGCGACCCATGACTTTTGCAAAGTAGCGGGTGTAAATCAAAGTTTGTTGGCTGTATTTCAGCATGCTTGTCATCTCTTCATTAAATATTTTTCATTAATTACTAATAATTTTACCACTTTATAATGTAAATGTAATCCGGCCAAGGCAGGTTTGCTGGCAACTAATGATCCGTTGACGGCTTGGGGGGACTACCGCCAACGCGCTTATATTTAATAAAGTTTCCGAATTGCCATTAATTTTGATGAACAGGTTGACGCGTCGCATGACGGCGCCTATTATTTGGAGCAAGTTTTAAGACGGAGAAGGCGCTGCAGATGAAGTTAATTAAGGCTTTTTTCCTTAGTTATTTACGCGTTGCAATCTTTTACGTTTTGACAATGTACTTAGTGACCGCACCGCCGACTGGGCCGTTCGTGTTTAGATGGACTTTAGCGAATAGCGGGTTAACGTTGTCATACCTGATTTTTTATCCAGTTTTAATTTATCGGGTTCCTAACTTAAAAAAGCGCCGCTTTGCGTTCCAATCGTTAAATACTCGGTCGTTGAAGCGCCTTATCGAGGAAGATCATTTACAATTTAAATTAAGCATTAGGAACGAACGACTGCTGTTTAAAAGTCAGATGACCGATACAATCATGAGCTCGGAACTGACTTTTTTTGTTCAAGGCGCGTTATTACTGGTCTCAGGGCCGGTGCTGATTGGATTAGGACTATCCGTAGTTACCAAAAAGTGGCTAAAAAAGCGTGTTAAATAGCTGTTTTGCCAATTACTGAGCCAACTTTATCAATAAATTGCAGCCGCAACTATTAAAAATATCGGTTTCGCCATAACAACTTCAAGATCTGACTTCGTCACTTGACGCTGCTAAGATTTGGTTATTGTTGAATTTTTAGTTTAAATAATTCCAGAACGTCAGCAATTTTCGCTGAATATTTATCAGCAAACGCGCGTGCACAACATGATAATTAGTGCAAAAGCTTGGTTTGGCAGTAATTGTAAGGATAAACGTCAATATACTGAGAGGGGTGTTTTTTTATATATTCTAGTTTACATAATATATATTATACTAAGTAGAAGTATAAAGAAAAATCCTCCCCCACGACCTAATTTGGGTCCCCCGATGCTAAAAATAATTCCGCACCGGCTAATCTTTTGCGTTGGCTTCATCTGACGACCAAAATTTTATCCGTCACGACCACTAGATATTTTTGTTACCGTTAAATTTGGCTGCGTTATGGAGTTTCGGTTTAAATTAGACAATTGCGGCGACAATCATTAAACAACTGATATTTACAAATATTCCTAGGTTTTAGCAGCTGCGTTTAAAATCATTTAATGACCACTTGTCTGATTATAATTTGAACTTGGCCTTAGAATCCACCTCTCAGCACGTCCTAATGGTTTGTTTTTGGATGATTTTTGTGGTTAAGTTAAAGTAACAGATTATAATTAGAATGGAGATTTACTACCTTGGCAAGCACTTTCCCTTATGAAAAAAGTTTTATCCAGCACTTACAAGCTGCCGATAAGCAACCCGTGACGATTGAACAATACCGATTAACCCTAACGGACTTTTTTAACTACGAACAACACTTTAACGATACCTTTGCCCGTGATCAACTTCTAAGCGACTTGACCGAAAATGACATTCAGGCTTACTTAGCCATGCTGAAAAACAACCGCCAATTCAAACAATCGACCCTCAATAAGACTTTATCCAACCTGAACGGTTATTTCAGTTACTTATTCGAACACCGCATCATTACAATGTTACCAACTTTTAGCCTTAAAGGCCGGCCGTTACCAGCACACAACAACGGTGATAATTGGCCGGAACAGTTGTCAGAACTCCTTGCTAACGATGATTTGCACGTCTATACGCGGGCGTTTTTACTCTTTACGGCTAAGGGCTTTACGAGTCAAGAAATGCTGAAGCCGGACTTTGAGGAGACCATCCAGACAATTCCGTTCGCCTCTTCCGAACAAGTGTTCTTAAAAAAACTAACCGCTTTTTTGGCACCGCTAAAAGCCACGGGTCTGCACGGTATTTTCTTAAAAACGCGCCGGCGCGGACCTAGTGCCAACCTTTCATTAGCCGCGTTGCATAAGTACCTGGGTGGTGATAGTATCCGTGCGGGAATGCCATTAAAACCGGTAGCCTTACGGCAAAATTACATGCTGTGGTACTTAGATCACCACCGTACCGCGCCAGTCGAAACACTTTTATCACGTTTACGACTGGATGAGGCTAGTTTAAATTATTACCTAAACCTGTTGCGGCGGCGTGATCTGCGGGAACAGCGTAACCAAAAGTAGGCAACCTTTACATTGTTACATTTAATTGACACTTATTTACAAAACCGTCACGCAATTTACAGTTGATTATCCACTTAGTTAAAAAGCTTTAAAACCCCTATACATCTCCCAGTTAGGTCGATAAACTAGTCTTATCAACTTCATTAAATTCGTGAAAGGATGATTCAGATGACATTCTATCGTTGGCTCGAACCCTTTATTGATCAACGGGGTCCGTTCGCCCCAGCGGCCCGTTACGCCCATTCCGATTTTGATTTTCCACTTACTAGCAATGTCAGTGAATTATCCAATTATATCAATTATTTAAACACTAGAGAATCCGTAAAACGCTCGTTTTATTCCGCGTTAGAAGCTTACCAGGCTTCCTAGCCAACAGAAAGTGGCGCCCCCAGACCAACTGGGAGCGCCACTTTTATGATTTAAGATTAACGCCAATACTTTTTCAAAAATTGCTCGCGTCCGCCCATTTCTTCGATTTGATACCGAAACGGGTTGCGCCGGTAGAAGTCCTGGTGCGCTTCTTCGGCCCGGTAAAACGGCTTGGCGTCTTCAATTTGCGTCACGATGGGTTGCGTGAACCGCCCACTAGCCGCTAACGCCGCTTTTGACGCGGTTGCAACTTCACGCTGTTCCGGACTATTGACGAAAATCACTGGCCGGTAACTATCGCCCCGGTCTTGGAATTGTCCGGAGGCGTCGGTCGGGTCCGTTTGGCGCCAATAAATTTCAACTAGTTGCGCGTAACTGATGATTTCCGGATCAAACGTAATTTCAACCGCCTCGGTATGCCCGGTCGTATGGCTCGCGACTTGTTCATACGTGGGATTAGCAACGGTACCACCTGTGTAGCCCGAGACGACCTGCTTGATTCCGGGCTGTTGGTCAAAAGGCTGAACCATGCACCAGAAACACCCACCAGCAAAGATTGCTGTATCTGTCATTTAGGTCCCTCCTAGGAATGATCTGCTTTAAACAATGCCTGGTACTCACCGTAGCCCTCAGCGGCTAACGACGCAACCGGAATAAATCGGAGCGCCGCCGAATTAATGCAATAACGTAAGCCACCGCGGTCACGGGGACCGTCGAGAAAAACGTGACCTAAGTGCGATTTAGCTTGGGGACTCAAAACTTCTGTACGGTGCATGCCAAACGAATCGTCGTAATTTTCCGTCAGCCGCTGTTTTTGAATCGGTCGCGTAAAGGACGGCCAGCCACACCCCGCATCGTACTTATCTAACGAGCTGAATAACGGTTCACCACTCACAACGTCGACGTAGATTCCTTCTTGATAAAAATCATCGTACTTACCGGTAAACGGCCGTTCCGTTGCTGCTTCCTGGGTGACAGCGTACTGTTCAGCCGTCAAGCGCTGGCGAAGTTCTGCATCTTGTTCAGGCATATCATCAGTCCTTTCTAATTTCAGGCAAAAGGTTGTGCACAATCTTTTGCCCACCTATTACTATACGCCTTCCCGCTAAAAATACAAAAAAGAAGCCTTGATCAACTGATCAAAGCTTCTTAGGGAACTCAATTAAGCATTAAAAGCGTCCGTCAATGGCGGTACCACTTGCTTTTTACGTGAGACAACGCCTGGTAAGCTTAAGCGGTTGTTAGCCAATTGCTTACCGAAGGCCTTTTCAACGGGTGCCGTTGGTTCACCAACGACTAATAATTCGGAATCACTGTTCAAGATGTTCGTTGCCAAAATCAAGAACAAGTCATAACCTTCAGCCTTGTTTTCATCCTTAGCAGCCGCTTCTAAAGCAGCTTGACGCTTGAAGACGTCGTCTAAGTCGACCGTGTTGATTTGAGCGACACGAACGGTCGAACCATTCATGTCGAAGGACTTGGCGTCAGCATCGATTAATTCCTTTTCGGACTTGCTATCAATGTTAGTGCCCGCCTTCAACATGGCTAAACCGTAGCTTTCGTAGTCAACGTCGGCAATCTTAGCTAAATCCTTAACTACGGCAACGTCGGTTGGCGTGGTTGTTGGGGACTTTAATAATAACGTGTCGGAAATGATGGCAGAAAGCATCAAACCAGCTAACTTAGCCGGGATTTCGACCTTGTTTTCTTTAAATAACTTGTAAACCACGGTGCTAACACAGCCAAGCGGTTCTGCACGGTAGAATAATGGTTGCGCCGTGTTAAAGTTAGAGATCCGGTGATGGTCGACCACGTGGGTGACCATCACGTCGGCAATGTCGCTGACACTTTGTTGTGGTTCGTTGTGGTCAACTAACATCACCTTATCAACTTCCGGAGCCGCCTTGGTGATAACCCGCGGTGCCGGTTCATTGAAATGATCTAACACGTACTTGGTTTCTTCGTTAGGTTCGCCTAAAGCAACGGCTTCGGTGTCCGCCCCTAACTTGTTTTCTAAATATGAAAAGGCCTTAGCCGCCACAATTGCGTCGGTATCGGGATTTTGATGTCCAAAAACTAATTCCTTACTCATGCGCACAAAACTCCTTTAAAACTTATTTTTGATTAAATTTTTGTAACCGTGTGATGTAATCTTCGCTCCGCAAGTAAGTATCAAATTCTTCCAAGAAATTCTTGATCCGAGGAATTTGATCCTTATCCTTGCGGAAGACAAAGTTGAGGTCAAACTTAATGGCTGGTTCAAACGAAATCGTGTGTAATTTATCGACCGCCGGGTTGGCAACCATGAACGAATTTGGTAACGCCGTATTCGTCGCCGTTGCGGCCACAAACCGGTAAATTTGTTCGGGTTGGGTAAACCGGGCCACCGGTGTTGGTAAATCAGCCATCTGGTTTTTGTAAGATTCTTTGATGACTTGGTCTAGATAGTAATTTTCCGGGTACATCGCCCACGGCTTACTCGTCGTATCCTTAAACTTGATACGCTTCTTTTTAGCCATCTTCGGGTCACTGGAGATAAACAATAATTCGTCTTGAATAATCTTCTTGGACTGGTACGGCTTCCAGTTCTTAATACTTTCGTCCGGTAAATACATGACGGCTAAGTCAATCAGGTTGTTTTCAAGGCGTTCCCAAATTTCTTTACGGGTCAACATGTGGAACGAAATAATCACGTTCGGGTTAGCTTCGTAATACTTAATGGCAAAGTCTTCAAAAACGTGATCCTCAATGGAAGCTAAAATCCCAATATTGATCGCACCCTGAGTGGCGCTCGTCGTTTGCTGAATCTCATCGGTTGCCTTGTTTAAAACGTCGTAGATATTGTGGGTTGCATTAAGCATCGTGTAACCCGCATCAGATAAGCGTAATTTTTTACCAACTGAATAAAACAGCGGCGCACCAACCGTACGCTCGAGTTTCTTAATCTGTTGGGTCAACGCGGGTTGGGTAATTCCCAAAATCTGGGCCGCCTGCGTATAATTCATAGTTTCAGCTAATTGCAAGAAATACGTCAAAGTCTTTGAGGAAAAAATACTTTCTTGAGTTGTCTTCATGAATTTTACCTGATCCTTTCGTCTTATCATCATCTTATGATATCTATAATATTAAACAAGATTAGATTTGAAAGCAAGCGCTTGTTATCGGTAAATAAAGCTTAACTAATTATTAATCAAATAAACGTTCCACTTAATCTTACTGCTAACGCCCGTAAGCATGCAAGCGTTGCTTAGGCGAACCTTCAGAAATTACCACAATCCTTACAAAACTTTTACACTGTTAATGGTACCGGGTGCTCCTGCATCGTCAACGGCGTCCCTTCCGTGTCCGTATCGATCACGAACGAGCCGTTCGAGTACCGGGCGCTGACCGGGTGTTCGTCGGCTAAAATCGTGTGTCGTTTACCACGGTCAGTCAGTACTTCCAGGGCCGTACCACTAGTTCCACCAGCGATGATGACGTCATCAGCGACTCGGTGCGGGTTATTCTTCAATTCACGTAGCACCTGGACCCCGCGCCGGGCACGACTAGTTACCGGAATATCAGCAACTTTCATCTTCTTGAACGAACCCCGTTGCGTAATCATCGCAATCAGGTCAGTCTCACCGGCTAAGTCGGCCCGGACAATCAAGTCGTCACGCAGGTCCATGGACTTTACGCCCCCCGCTTTAGCCCCAATCGTCGGAACTTCACTGAGGTCGTAACGCAATCCGTAACCGTGTTGGGTGACTAACACCAGGGTGCCTTCCGGTGCGCTTGGTAAGTAGTTGACCGTGACAACTTCGGCACCGGTCGTCTTCAATTTAATGAACTGACTGGCACGCGTCTTGTAAGTTCGACCAGGGACGTAGTCGGCAAAAGCCGTTTGCTTAATGTAGCCGTCGTTAGTCGCTACTAAGAATTTACCGGTTGTTTTCAGGTTTTCAAACGAGAAGACCCAGGTGATCTGTTCGTTATCCGCCAGCCCAATCGTTTGCGAAATGTGCTCGCCAGTATCCTTCCACTTTGCGTCGGTCAGTTCGTAAACCGGCCGGTAAATCAAGTGGCCCAAGTTGGTGAACATCATCAGGTGATCCAAGGTACTATTCTTCTCGAGGTAAATCGGGAAGTCCTCATCCTTAAGCCCGTTATCGTCGGCGTCGGAAGCCGTGTACGACCGAATGCTAGTGCGCTTGATGTAGCCATCGTGACTGATCATGACCACGACGTCTTCTTGTGGCACCACGACTTCGGTTTTGACCTTCAGTTCCTGAATTTCAGCTTGAATTTCCGTCAAACGGGTCGTTGGATAGCGTTTAGCGACCGCCTTTAACTCTCGCCGAAGCACCTTATCTAGTTCCTTCGGTTCGGCTAAAATCAACTGGTATTCAGCAATGGCGTCCGCCAATTCTTGCGATTCCTTTTCAAGTTGCGTAACGTCGGTATTCGTCAAGCGGTACAGTTGCATCGTGACAATCGCTTCAGCTTGCAATTCTGAAAAGTCAAATTGGTCAACTAAGTTGTGCTTAGCGTCCTTTTTATCCTTACTGCCACGAATCGTTTTGATCACTTGATCTAAAATCGACATCGCCTTAATTAACCCTTGAACGATGTGCTGCCGGTCCGCCGCCTTCTTCAAATTAAACTGGGTCCGCCGAGTAATAACGTCGCGTTGGTGCTCCAAGTAAGCGGTCAAGATTGTCTTTAGGCCAACGTGTTCCGGCCGTTGGTGATAAATGGCCACCATATTAAAATTATACGTAATTTGGAGGTCAGTATTTTTAAACAAGTAGGTTAAGATTCCGGCCGCGTTAACGTCCCGCTTCAATTCAATCACGATTGATAGGCCTTTACGGTCACTTTCGTCACGCACTTCGGCGATACCCTCGATGCGTTTCATGATTCGAATCTCGTCAATTTTCTTAACCAGTTGCGCCTTGTTAACTTCATAAGGAATTTCGGAAACTTCAATCTGCGATTTATTTCCCTTAAGCGGCACGATCTTAGTCCGTGAACGAACAACAATCCGTCCGCGCCCAGTTTCGTAAGCCTGTTTGATACCGTCCAGTCCTTGAATGATGCCGCCCGTTGGGAAGTCCGGCCCCTTAACAAAGTCCATTAAATCTTCCAGTGACGCTTTCGGGTGGTTCATCAAAAACAGAATGGCGTCAACGACTTCACTTAAATTATGCGGGGGGATTTCCGTGGCGTAACCAGCCGAAATCCCGGTTGCCCCGTTGACCAGCAAGTTGGGAAAACGCGCTGGTAACACGGTCGGTTCGTACTCGGTATCGTCAAAGTTCAAGACCATGTCGACGGTTTTCTTGTCGATGTCGGATAGCATCTCACCGGCAATTTTACTTAACCGGGCCTCGGTATAACGCATCGCCGCGGCGGGGTCGCCGTCCATTGAACCGTTATTCCCGTGCATTTCAATTAGTGGTTCGCGTAACTTCCAGTCCTGACTAAGGCGAACCATTGCTTCGTAAATCGATGAATCCCCGTGCGGGTGAAAGTTCCCCATCACGTTACCGACCGACTTGGCCGACTTACGGAAGCCCTTATCATAGGTGTTACCGTCCTGATTCATTGCGTACAGGATTCGCCGTTGAACGGGTTTTAGCCCATCTCGGATATCTGGTAACGCCCGTTCCTGAATAATATACTTCGAATAGCGGCCAAAGCGGTCGCCCATGACGTCTTCAAGCGTTAATTCTTGAATTTTTGGTTGTTCAATTGCCAATTTGCGACCTCCCTTAGTGCTTTAATTGTTGGGCTAATTCTTCATCAGCTTTTTCGTGTGCAGAAGAAACGGCTTGATTATCTAAGATTGAGCCGTCTTCATCGAGCGTAAAGTGAACGTTACTTTCGATCCACTTCCGTCGAGGTTCGACTTTGTCACCCATTAAAGTTGTGACCCGCTTTTCAGCTAAAGCGGCGTCATCGATGCGCACCCGTACCAGCGTGCGTTTTTCCGGATCCATTGTGGTTTCCCACAGTTGCTCGGCATTCATTTCACCAAGCCCCTTGTACCGCTGCAAGGCGTAGCCCTTACCAAAGGTTTTGGTTCGTAGCGCTAGCTCTTCATCAGTCCAGGCGTATTCGGTTCGTAACTGTTTACCCTGCTTTTTTTGTAGTCGGTACAGTGGTGGTAAAGCGATATAGATCTTACCAGCATCGATCATTGGCCGCATGTATTTATAGAAGAAGGTCAGTAACAGAATTTGAATGTGGGCCCCGTCGGTATCGGCATCGGTCATGATAATCACCTTATCGTAATTACTCGACTTAATATCGAATTCTGGTCCGACGCCGGCCCCGATCGTATAAATCATCGTATTGATTTCTTCGTTCTTCAAAATATCGGGTAGTTTGGCCTTTTCCGTGTTCAGGACCTTCCCCCGCAGCGGTAAAATGGCCTGGAACTTCCGGTCACGGCCCTGCTTTGCAGAACCGCCGGCGGAATCCCCTTCGACTAGGAACAATTCGTTCTTCTTTGCGTTCTTCGACTGGGCGGGCGTCAACTTACCGGAGAGTAACCGTTCCCGCTTGTGCCGCTTTTTGCCGTTACGGCTCTCATCACGTGCTTTGCGAGCCGCTTCCCGCGCTTGCCGGGCCTTGGTCGATTTTCGAATCAACATTTGGGCAAACTCACCGTTTTCCATCAGGAAGAATTGGAGTTGTTCACTGACCACGTTATCAACGATGGTCCGGGCTTCGGGAGTCCCTAACTTCTCTTTAGTTTGGCCTTCAAACTGCAGTAAGTTTTCGGGAATGCGCAGTGAGATGACCGCTGACAAGCCTTCACGCACGTCGGAGCCTTCCAGATTTTTATCCTTTTCCTTCAACAACCCGACTTTGCGGGCGTACTCGTTGAAGGCCTTGGTCCACGCACTCCGAAAACCGACTTCGTGGGTCCCACCATCGGGCGTCCGCACGTTGTTAACAAAGGACAACAAGTTTTCGGAATAACCGTCGTTATATTGCGCAGCGACTTCGACTTCGACCCCTTCCTTGGTGCCGTCAAAGAACATCACGTCACCCAACGTATCCTTATCCTCATTCAAATAGCTAACAAAGGCTTTAATACCGTCTTCGTAATGGAAAACGAGGGCTTGTTCCTGGTTTGGACGTTCGTCGGTCAACGTAATTTTAACGCCCTTTAAAAGGAAGGCCGATTCCCGTAACCGTTCGGCGAGCGTCTGGAAGTTATAAACCGTCGTTGTGAAAATCTGACTATCCGGCTTAAAGGTGATCGTTGTTCCGGTCGGCTTGTTCGTCTTACCCTTTTTTTCTAAGGTACCGACCGGGTGACCACCGTTTTTGAAGTGTTCGACGTAGCGGTAACCGTCACGAATGATGGTTACCGTCAATTCACTGGATAAGGCGTTGACCACGCTGGCCCCGACGCCGTGTAGCCCACCGGAAGTCTTATAGCCCCCCTGGCCGAACTTACCACCGGCGTGTAACACCGTCAGGATAACTTCAGGCGTTGGAAGCCCCGACGCGTGCATCCCGACTGGCATCCCGCGGCCGTGATCGACGACCGTGATGCTGTTATCCGCGTGAATTGTCACGTTGATTTCCTTACCGTAACCGGCCAAGGCTTCGTCAACCGCGTTATCGACAATTTCGTATACTAAATGGTGGAGTCCGCGTCCGTCCGTGGAACCAATGTACATCCCTGGACGTTTCCGAACGGCTTCCAATCCTTCAAGCACTTGGATTGAAGAATCGTCATATTGTTGGCCTTTTTTTGCCATTCCCAAAACTCCTTTAACATTTTACTTAATTTAAATCACTTTTAGCCCTGAATTGTAGTTACTTGATTTATCGGGCTTGACACCGCTAACTAAAGCTATGCAATTTTGATTATAGCACAGGAAGATGACTTTTTAGCGACTTTTTTAGTTTTAAACGTTGGTGAGACGGATTTTAAGCCGTCATTCGCAAATAATCTAAATATTTTTTTAAATTAGTGACTAAATGGTCGTTCCTCACACCGAACGTACGTTTGATTACATTGTCAACGTTTGTTAAGTCGTTGTCAAGTTCAAACTTTTTTGCCGCTTTTACCCCGAATCACGTTAAAGCATGCTAAAATATTGAAGTGATTCTATTGTAGGGGGAACCAACTTTGATCGTGAAAATCATCAGCATGCTGATCGTGGCCTACCTGATCGGATCAATTCCGTCAGGAGTCATCATCGGTAAACTTTTTTTCCATACGGATATCCGGACTACTGGTAGCGGCAATATCGGTACCACCAACACCTACCGGGTCCTAGGCCACGTTGCTGGAACGGTCGTGATGGCCATGGACATCTTAAAGGGAACCGTGGCCGCCCTCCAACCAACGCTATTCTTCCACATGGACAACCGCTATACCCTGTTGATCGGTCTGGCCGCTATTTTGGGCCATACCTTCTCAATTTACATCGGTTTTAAGGGTGGCAAAGCGGTGGCAACTAGCGCCGGCATTCTACTGGCTTATAACTGGGAATTCTTCTTAATTGCCAGTGCCATCATGTTCACCTTGGTCTACGTCACAAGTATGGTCAGTGTCGCCAGCATGACGTCGTTTCCAATCGTGACGCTGATCGCAATCTTTTACTACCGCGACCCGCTACTCTCGATCGTCGCCTTAGTTTTAACCGGCTTCATCTTTTACCGGCACCGCAGTAACATTGCCCGGATTAAAAATGGGACCGAATCCCGCGTTCACTTCGGCTTAGGTTGGCGCCGCCAACAAAAGAAACGGAACTAATCAGTATCGACCAAACCCGCCCCGCGAATTTCGTGGAGCGGGTTTTATTTATCCCCTAAAGTTGCCCTTGCTTGGCTGGTGATGGTGTTGTTAGTTTTTTTATTTTAGTTAAAGTAACATATTACTGATGTAAATATTCACAAAAAAACCGGTACGGTCACTTTTCAGCAATCGTACCGGTTAAAATCGTCTTTAGAAGAACTTAATTTCGTACTGGGCGTTAAACGTCTGGTTAGCGGCCAAGCGGTTAATGCCCATCTTGTGGCTTAGCTGACCATCCGTAGCCACGTTGTCAGCAATGCCCCACCAAGGTTCAAGGCAAACGAACGGTGCGTCCGCCGGGTATGGTGACCAGGTGCCGACGTACGGTGCGTTTTCAATCGTCATCGCTACCCCGTGGTCGTCCAAATCTGAACTCAGCATCAAAGTCGTCTCCTGGTGATCAAGGTCCAAAATGACCGCGTCATCCTTAAAGAAGTCCCGCGTTAACGGTAACGGCTTAGTCAAGTCCAGTTGATCAGTGTTCGCCGCATCGTTTAACGGTGCCTGCAACGGGATGTGCGGGTAAACCTTCTTGGGGGCGACCGTTAACGTGTAGTTTTCTAAGCTTCCGTGCGGGTCAGCCAGCGGAACGTTAAAGGCCGGGTGACCACCGATTGAAAACAGTAAGTCCTGGTTCGCCGGGTTATGCACGTCGTAAGCCACCGTTAACTCGTGATCTTGCAACGTGTAAATCAGGCGAAGCCGGAACGCAAACGGGTACATCGCCCGGGTGGTGGCGTTATCCGTCAGTTCCAGGGTCACGCTAGTACTGCTCTGAGCCACGACCGTAAAGTCGTTGTCCCGGGCAAAACCGTGTTGGCCCATGTGGTAAGCTTGCCCGGCAACCGTGTACTGGTCATCCTTGAGCCGCCCCACGATTGGAAACAGAACCGGGGCATGCCGGCCCCAAAACTTAGGGTCCGCCTGCCACATGTATTCAACGCCCTCAGCAGATTTGACACTGCTTAACTCGGCACCCGCTTCATTGATTTGAACGGTCAAGTACTGATTTTTAAGTTCAACTGTCATCGATTCCTAACTCCCTTATGATTGATTTGACTTTAGAGAATGTACCGGCTTAGATCCTTATCTTCCGCAATGTTGCCGATCCGTTCCTGAACGTAATTTTCGGTAATCGTTACTTCACCCATTTCCATGTCCGGACCTTCGTAAAGTAATTCTTCCAATAACTTTTCAAGGACCGTGTGCAACCGCCGTGCCCCGATATTTTGGGTCTCGTGATTGACCTTATAAGCAATCGCCGCGATGGCTTCGATGGCTTCAATCGTAAAAGTGACCTTGATATTATCTGTCCCAATCAACGCAATGTATTGCTTGATCAACGCGTTCTTTGGTTCGGTCAGGATCTTCACAAAGTCATCCTTGCTCAAGTCGTCTAATTCGACCCGAATCGGAAAACGGCCTTGTAATTCGGCGATTAAGTCACTCGGCTTGCTTTCGGCGAAGGCCCCGGACGCAATAAACAGCACGTGGTCGGTATTGATTGGCCCGTACTTCGTTGAAATTTGTGACCCTTCAACAATTGGCAAAATATCGCGTTGAACCCCTTCGCGGGAAACTTCACCGGAATTTTGCTGACCGCCCGCCGTGATCTTATCGATTTCATCAATAAAGATGATACCGGTGTTTTCTGCCCGAATAATCGCGTCATGGTAAATATCCGCGCTATTAACTAGTTTTTCGGATTCTTCCTTGACCAGGATCTCGCGTGCTTCGGCCACCGGCATCGTCCGCTTGATCCGCTTTTTCGGCATCAGTGCACCCAGGCTATCACCAAGGTCGATTCCCATCTGACCAAGCATGTTGTTATTACCAGCAGGGGCTTGTTGCGGATCGTCCATTTCAATCGTAACTTCTGAATTTTCGAGCCGCCCACTCTTCAACTGGTCAGCCACCGATAAGCGTTGATTACGGACTTCATCAGTCACTTCTTCGTTAGCCGCGTTATCCGTATCCGGCATTTGACCATTTTGAAGCTGGCTAAACATGTTCATCATGTTTTGGAAGTCGTTCCCGTTGCGGTTGGACTGCTTCTTCTTCGCAGCCGGAACCAGTAGTTTAACGAGCCGCTTGTCGGCCGCAGTGACAGCCTTGGCGCGCACGCCGGAATAGGCGGTTTGCTTTTCCATTTCAACGGCAACGTCCACTAAGTCGCGGACCATTGATTCGACGTCGCGCCCGACGTAACCGACTTCGGTAAACTTGGTAGCTTCGACTTTAACGAATGGCGCGTGCACGATTTTAGCCAACCGGCGGGCAATTTCGGTTTTACCGACCCCGGTTGGTCCGATCATCAGCATGTTTTTCGGCGTGATCTCATCCTGCATATCCTGTGATAATTCCATCCGTCGGTAACGGTTGCGTAGTGCAATCGCCACGGCCTTCTTGGCGGCGTTTTGGCCGATAACGTAATTATCGAGGGCCGCGACGATCTGTTTAGGTGTTTGATTAATTGCTTCCATCATAAAACTCCTTTAAATTATAAGGCTTCGGAAATGACGTTGTGGTTCGTAAAGATATCGATGTCCCCGGCAATGTTGATCGCGGCTTCGGCGATCTCCTGCGCCGTCATGTCCTTGGCGTGCATTTGCATGGCCCGGGCAGCGGCTAGGGCAAAGTTACCCCCGGAACCAATGGCTAACACGTCGTTATCCGGCGTGATCACCTCGCCACTCCCGGAAACCAGCAACATTTCGTCCTTATCCATTACGATTAATAAGGCTTCCAGCTTTTGTAACGCCTGATCACTGCGCCATTCCTGCGCGAGTTCCACGGCCGCCCGCTGTAAATTGCCGGAATATTCATTGAGTTTCTTTTCGAAGCGGTCTTCAAGGTTAAACGCGTCGGCGACACTACCGGCAAAGCCCACGACGACCTGGTCATTATAGATACGCCGAACTTTATGGGCGGTCCCTTTCATGACGACCTTTTCACCCATCGTCACCTGGCCGTCACCGGCCATCGCGTTATGGCCGTTTTGACGAACGGCACAAATGGTAGTTGCTTCAAATTTTACTGGCATACTGGTTCTCCTTTACGTTACTTCCGCGTTGCCCGCGGAAAAAAGTTCCGATAATCTTGTTGTAAATGTTCCTTGGTCACGTGCGCATAAATCTGGGTCGTGGACAAACTGGTGTGACCCAGCAGTTCCTGAACCGTCCGCAAGTCGGCCCCGTTATTCAACATCTGGGTCGCAAACGTATGCCGCAACATGTGCGGGTGAATGTCAGCCGTTAAGCTGCTCTTCTTCACGATCTGATTCAAGACGTACTCAATGCCCCCGCCCGTAATCGCACCACCGTGACGGTTAATAAAGACCGTCTGGTGCTGGCAGTCGTACTTAGCCATCACCGGCGTCCGGCAGACTTGATAATAGTGCTGCAACGCACTGGCCGCGTAACGCCCAAACGGGACGTAGCGTTCCTTATCACCCTTCCCGCGAATCAGCATCATCTTGAGGTCGAAGTCGATATCGTTCAACTGTAAGTCGACGCACTCGCTGAGCCGAATGCCGGTCCCGTACAAGACCTCGAGCAAGGCCGCGTTACGGGTCCCCATCACGCTATCATCCGCGTAAACGGTTTGAAAGAGGACGTCCAATTCTTTTTGATAAAAGAACCGGGGTAAGCGGTCAGCGTGCTTCTTCAGCTGAACGTAAATGAACGGGTTGACCGTTGCCAAGTCGTTCTTAACTAAAAAGTTATAAAACGACCGGAGACTGGAAACTTTCCGCGCAATCGAGTTACGCGTTAAATGGCGGTCATAGAGGTGGCTGAGGTAGACGTTCACGTCTAGACGGTCAACTTTAGTATACGCTTTCGCGCCGCCGTTAGCCGTTAAGAAATCATTAAAAGCTTGGATATCTTCCCGGTAAGCCGCGGCCGTTTCGGCTGAATATTGGCGTTCAACCCGAATATACTTTAAAAAAAGGGCTAAATAGTCTGCTTCTTCCATTAAAAAACCTCCATTCCTTGCTACTTTAGCAAAGTCTGGAGGAAAACTCAATTATGCGCTTTAATTAGTCTTCACTGACCGCTGGACTCAGCGTTTCGGCCCGGAAAGTTTCCAAGTCCGCTAACGCTCGTTCTGATAAGGCGGTGTTGCGTTCGCGCTTATCGCGAATTCGTTGTTTGAGTTTCGGGACGATGCCGAAGTTGGCGTTCATCGGTTGAAAATGGCTGGCACTGGTATGGGTAATGTAGTGTGCCATCGCGCCCATCATCGTGTCGGTCGGAAATGCCACTGGTTCTAATCCCAAGGCGAGCCGGGCCGCATTCGTCCCAGCCACGATACCACTGGCCGCACTTTCAATGTAGCCTTCGACCCCGGTCATCTGACCCGCAAAGAATAGGTCGGCACGTTGTTGGGTCTGGTAAGTCGGCAATAACAATTTCGGCGACTTCATGAACGTGTTGCGGTGCATCACGCCGTAGCGCACAAATTCAACGTTTTCTAAGCCGGGAATCATTGAAAAGACCCGCTTTTGTTCCCCCCACTTTAAGTGGGTCTGGAAACCAACGATATTATAAAGTTCGCCGGCCGCGTCGTCTTGCCGTAGTTGAACGACCGCAAAGGGCTGCTTACCGGTTTTGGGGTCTTCCAGACCGACCGGCTTTAGCGGGCCAAACAACATCGTTTGCCGACCGCGTTGTGCCATCACTTCGATTGGCATGCAGCCTTCGAAGACGTCGGAATTTTCAAAATCGTGCGCTTCAGCCATTTCAGCGTGAATCAAAGCGTCGTAAAAGGCGTCAAATTCTTCTTCGGTCATCGGACAGTTTAAATAGGCCGCTTCTCCCCGGTCGTATCGGGATTTCAGGTAGACCTTGTCCATGTTGATCGAGTCCTTAGTCAAAATTGGGGCGGCGGCGTCGAAGAAGTGCAGGTCGTCTTCGTCATTAAAGGCTTGGATCGACTTTGCTAGTGAAGCCGCCGTTAAGGGACCGGTTGCCACTACGGTGATCCCGTCAGCGGGTAAACTCGTAATTTCTTCATTAAAGACTTCAACGTTGGGTAACTGGTTGATGGCTTCGGTAATTTCAGCGGAGAAGGTGTCGCGGTCGACCGCTAACGCCCCGCCGGCAGGGACAGCGTGGTTTTCAGCCGCTTGCATCACGATCGAATTCATCTGCCGCATTTCGGCTTTTAACAGCCCAGCGGCGTTTGCGAGCTGGTTGGCCCGCAGTGAGTTGGTACATACGAGCTCGGCGAACTGGCTCGTGTGGTGTGCCGGCGTCATTTTACTCGGTCGCATTTCGTATAACCGGACGTTGACGCCCATATTTGCAATTTGCCACGCGGCTTCGGAGCCCGCAAGCCCCGCACCGATGACGTTAACAGTTGGTATTGATGCCATCCTGAATTCCTCTTTTCGTTAGTTCACATACCGTTGATAGTATTGGCTTAATTCTAGCGTACTTACGGAACGAACACAAACCATTTCATTGCCTTACGACACCCATTCGTTCAAAATGGCGAACATTCTCACTCACCCCTTATATCAATCCCCCGTATTTTTTGACATAATTTGAATAATATCCGAACAGAATCAATTATCAATTTGTTAACGTTCGATTGTTGAGCAACAAAAAAGAACGCTACCGTTGCGGGCCGCGTTCTTTTGGTTGCAGTCTTTACTTTTGAATATCTTCTGAATAATCACCGTTTGGACAGAGGACCTGCTTGCCCCCCTTGACCTTCTTTTCAACCAGGTAATGCCCATCCTTCGGGCAATTCCGGCCAATCAGCTTGTCCCAAGACACAAAGTCACATTCTGGGAACCGTGAGCAACCGTAGAACAAACGGTTCTTCTTCGATTTCCGTTCAATGACCTGGCCCTTTTGACACTGCGGACAAACCACGCCGATTTCCTTAACGATTGCCTTGGTGTTTCGGCAATCCGGGAAGCGTGAGCAAGCGTAAAACTTACCGTAGCGCCCCATCTTGATGACCATCGGTGCGCCACAAATATCACAGTTGAAGCCGGCCAGTTCATCTTTGATTTGGATTTTCTCCATACCCTCTTCGGCCTTCTTGACCTCTTTAGAAAACGGCTGGTAGAAACTATCCACGACTTTGACCCAGTCTTCCTTGCCGGCTTCGGTCGCGTCCAACTGTTCTTCAAGGTCGGCGGTAAAGCCCACGTTAACCACGTCCGGGAAGTATTCCTGGATGATGTCGTTAACAATCTCACCGAGTTCGGTCGGGACGAAGCGCCGGGCCTCCAACTTAACGTAGTAGCGCCGCTGAATCGTGTCCAACGTTGGCGCGTAGGTCGATGGCCGGCCAACGCCGTTTTCTTCCAACGCTTTGATCAAGTTGGCTTCGGAATAGCGGGCCGGTGGCTGGGTGAAATGTTGTTGCGGGTCGGTCTTACTTAACTTGACCACGTCACCCTCACTGAGGTCCGGTAAAACGTTGTTCTTTTCGGTCTTATCATAAATCTTGGTAAACCCGGCGAACTTGGTTTTCGACCCGTTAGCCCGGAACTGCACGTCGTTTTGGTCGATTGTGACCGCCATCGTGTCCAATACTTCCGGCGTCATTTGACTGGCGACAAACCGTGACCAGATCAACTGGTATAACCGGAACTGGTCGCGATTCAAATAGTCCTTAATGCTGGCCGGGGTCCGGAAAACGGAGGACGGCCGGATGGCTTCGTGGGCGTCCTGAGCACCTTCCGGTAACTTCCCCTTGACCGGTTTAGTGGCCGCGTATTCGGCACCGTACTTTTCGTGTAAGAACTGGGACGCTTCGTGCTTAGCAATCGTCGAAATCCGCGTCGAATCGGTCCGCATATAGGTGATCAAGCCGACGTTCCCGTCCTTACCCACGTTGATGCCTTCGTAAAGTTGCTGGGCAGCCATCATGGTTTTTCTGGTCCGGAAATTCAACTTACGGTTAGCGTCCTGCTGCATCGTTGACGTTGTGAACGGCGGTGCTGGCAGGCGTTTACGTTCCTTCTTAACGACCTTAACCACGTTAAAGTCACCCTGCCGGTCTAACTGTTGCAGCACCTTTTGAACGGCGGCGTTGTCGTCTAAGGCCATCTTTTTACCGTGGGTCCCGTAAAAGTTAGCTTTAAACTTGGAACGGCCTTTTTTGAACTCACTTTCGATCGTCCAGTATTCTTGGGGCTTAAAGGCTTTAATTTCCTTTTCTCGCTGGATGATCAGGTCCAACGCGATCGACTGAACCCGTCCGGCGGAAAGGCCCTTCTTAACCTTTTTCCAGAGGAGCGGGCTGATCGAATAACCGACTAAGCGGTCGAGGATCCGGCGGGCCTGTTGGGCGTCGACCAGGTCCATATCGATTGAGCGCGGTTCCTTAAAGGCGTTCTTGACGGTATCCTTGGTAATTTCGTTGAAGACGACCCGGTTCTTATCCTGCGGGTCCAATCCTAATAAGTACGACAAGTGCCAGGCAATTGCTTCACCCTCACGGTCCGGGTCAGACGCCAGGTAAACGGCCTTGGCCTTTTTAGCCTCTTTCCGTAACCCCTTGATGACGTCACCCTTACCACGAATCGAAATGTAATGCGGTTCGTAGTCGTTATCAACGTCTACGCCCATCTTACTCTTGGGTAAATCGCGGATGTGGCCCAGACTGGCGACCACCTTATAGGAACGGCCGAGATATTTTTCAATCGTCTTAGCCTTGGATGGTGATTCCACGATAACTAATTTTTTGGCAGTGGATCTGGTTTTTCGTTTAGTTGTTGCTTTTTTAGTTGCCGGCTTCCGTTTGGCCGGGCTTTTCGCTTTGGTTGTACTAGCAGCCACTAGATCAGCTCCTTAAACTTTTGATCATGATTATGGTGGATCTTGTACTGACAAATCCATGTAATCATATTTCAAAAGTTTCAGCTTGTCAAATTAATGGTAAAAACTCTTCTATTATATGCCGCGAATTTAACACCGGTTTGGCTCCCGCGGCAATCAATTGATTACAACCGACCGACAACAGCGCGTCGATCGGACCGGGGACCGCCAGCACGTTACGGTCGTTTTGAAGCGCTAAGTTCGCCGTGATTAAACTACCGGAACGCTCACGGGCTTCAATTACTACTAACGTCTGGCACAACCCGGCAATGATCCGGTTCCGGGCCGGAAAGCGGTAACGGGCGGGGCCGGTCCCCAGCGGGTATTCACTGACCAGCAAACCGTCGCGTGCAATTTGCCGCTGCAGGGTCGCATTTTGGCGCGGGTACGCCCAATCCAACCCGGTTCCGATGACCGCAATCGTCGGCATTCCTGCCGCTAAGGCCGCTTGGTGGGCGTAACCGTCTGTTCCGGCCGCTAAGCCACTGACGACCGTCACCGAATCACTTGCCAGCGGTGCTAGCAAGCGGGTCACACAGCGGGCCGCGTAAGTCGTTGCTTGGCGCGCACCAACGACTGCGAGCAACCGTCCCGTCAGTAATTCGCGGTGGCCCTTTAAAAACAACACCAACGGCGGGTGGTAGCTTTCTAGCAGGGCAAGCGGATAATCCGGATCAACAATCGTGACCGTTTCTACGGCCGCGTGGCGGGCCAACCGGTGGGCAAACGCCGGACTGTACCAATCGGCCATAAAGCCCGTCATTTGCTGCTGAGTCAGCTGACCAAGTAGTCCTAACAACCCCGGGTCAGTGACCACAACGTGTTCGTGGACACAATGTTTTAAGACCCGGCCAATTGCCGCGTACGAAAAATCTTTGACCAAGGTTAATCGAATTAACAAACTTCGTAATTGCATCACCGTTCACTCCCCTTTATTAGGAAGTTCCGCAATTAACGGTCAATCACGTTTTGAACCGGTGAAAAAGAACGCCGGTGAATCGGCGTAGCGCCCAGTCGTTGCAAACCGGCCAAGTGCTTGGCGGTCCCGTAACCCATGTTATCGGCAAAATCGTACCCCGGATAAACGGTCGCGTAAGTCGCCATCAGGTGGTCCCGGACCACCTTGGCCACGATGCTGGCTGCCGAAATACTGGCACTCTTGGCATCCCCCTTGATCAGGCGGGTCTGCGCAATTGGTACCGGAATCTGCATGGCATCGACCAGTAACCGGGTCGGTCGCACCGTCAACCCGTTGACCGCTTCGGCCATGGCAACCCGGGTCGCCTCATAAATGTTCAACTGGTCGATTTGTTGCGGACTGGCGACGCCTAAACTAACCGCGACCGCCCGCTCTAAAATTTGCGGCATTAATTCAGCCCGTTTTTTAGCCGTTAACTGCTTGGAATCGTTGACTTCGATCAAATCAAAATCTTGCGGTAACACGACCGCCGCCGTCACCACCGGACCAGCCAGTGGCCCGCGACCGACTTCATCGATACCGGCAACGTATTGGCCACCGTGGGCCCAAAAATCGCGTTCTAACCGCATGTGCTGCTCAAAGCGCGCACTTAACGCCGCCCGTTTTTCTTGCTGCTTTAAGTATCGTTGATAAGCTTGCTGAACGCCCTTACGCGAATCCGCTTGAATGGTCGCTAACGTTTCGGCGCTCGGGGTTGCCGCTAACAACTTTTTTACGGCCGCGACCGTGTACTCAGACATCCCGCTGCGCCCCCGTTAAGTCCAGCGTAAACCGTCCTAGGCGTCCTTTGCGGATGTCTAGTAGAAAGGCAACGCAGAACCGTTCCCAGTCCTCACGCATACCGGCGTTTTTCGTCATCACTAGCAGTAAATCCGGGTTGGCTAGCGTTAACTGGTCAGCCGTCAATTTATAGCGCTCCATTAACCGGTTCGCATAGTGGTGCTTAAAGAAATCGAGGGCGTAGAGCGCCACGTCATCGTTAGGATAAATGTTTTCTTTAATCGCACCGGTGACCGCCAACTTAGTGCCGACGACCTGGTCCTCAAATTTCGGCCACAAAATTCCGGGGGTGTCGAGTAATTCCAGCTTATTAGAAGCCTTCAACCACTGTTGACCCTTGGTGACGCCGGGCCGGTCACCGACCTTGGCAATTTTCTTATTAACAATGTGGTTTAACAACGTTGATTTACCGACGTTGGGAATTCCGACACAGACCGCACGAATCGGCCGGTTGGTAATCCCGCGGGCCGCAATTTTGGCCAGCTTATCCGCCAGCATCGTGGTTGCCGCCTGGGTAATTTGCTTAGCAGTCGCGCGATTCCGCGAGTCGACAGCAATCGCCGTTTGCCCCTGGGCCTCGTAATGGGCGACCCAGTCAGCCGTTTTTTGCGGGTCAGCCAGGTCCTTTTTCGTCATAATCAGTAAGTGGGGCTTTTGCTGAATGACCTTTTCAATATCTGGATTGCGGGAGGCCTCTGGAATGCGGGCGTCCACCAATTCAAAGACAATGTCCACTAAGTGTAAGTTATCTTGAATTTGATGGATCGCCTTGGCCATGTGCCCGGGATACCATTGAATGTTTGCCATAAATAAATCTTCCTTTCACCCGTAACGGGGGACGTTCAATTGGTTACTGGTTCCATCATACCGGCAAATCTACAAAAACACCAGTCCCAGCCGCAGATAGCCAATGCTTTTGGTCCTTTTACCACTCGCGACGAGGGGCCGAACCGTCACCCACCCGGTGGGTCCCTTGAAATTAAGCTGCCGGTACCAGCCACAACTTCACCCAATTTTCAACGACTAAATAACGCCGCGCCTCCCAACGGTTGGCACGGCGTCATTAGTAACAAAAACGGGGTTTAAAGTGTAATCATTGCTTTGATGGTCTTACGATCCTGCATATCCCGATAAGCCTGGTTGATGTCCGCTAATGAATACGTCTGGGTAAAGACCCGTCCAGGATTGATATCACCGTCGAGGACCGCCTTGAGCAAGAAATGCTTATCGTAAGTGGTGACCGAAGCCGAACCACCGGCAATGATCAGATTTTGGGCAAACGTCGACCCAATGGCGTGATTGTTATAGTGGGGCACGCCCACGTAACCGATCCGACCACCGTTATGCAAAACGCCCAGGGCTTGTTCAAAGGCCGCCCCAGTGCCCACGCATTCCAACGCGGCGTCGGCGCCACCACCAAGTAGTGCCCGCACTTTTTGAATGCCCGCTTCACCGCGTTCCGCGACGACCGCCGTGGCGCCGGAGGCCAGTGCCATTTGCTGACGATCTTCGTGGCGACTCATCAAAACGATTTGGGACGCTCCGCGCATCTTGGCAGCAATCACCGCACACTGACCGACCGCACCGTCACCGATGACCACCACCTTGTCGCCCGCCGCTACGTTAGCACTGCGGGCCGCGTGGTAACCGGTCGGCATAACGTCGGCCAACGTTAATAGTGATTTGAGCATGCCTTCGGTATAATCGCCCGGTTGCCCGGGAATTTTAACCAACGCCCAGTTCGCGTAGTTAAAGCGGATGTATTCAGCTTGAAAGCCAAACGACCAGTTACTGGTCCCCGGGTGGCGGTCACAAGTCCCGTCGAAACCGGCTAGACAAGCTGCACACGCACCACAGCCATGGGTAAACATACTAAGATTAGCTCTGTAAAACCAAACCGGTTTTACAGAGCTTTTTGAATTACAGTGGAATATGTGGAGCTAAAGATCGAACATGCCCTTTGGACTTCAAGTCCGTATTACAAACCGATCACCGCCATTATTCTTAGTAATTCAGGTTTAAGTATGTTGGTCTTCGAGACCGTGTTTAGGA